>JBBINO010000016.1:0-37298 GCA_037443845.1 Acidobacteriota bacterium | reverse complement strand
AAGAGCGCCGAAGGCGCGAGGAAGGCCCCGATGCCAGCCGCGGATTATTCACCACCGAGGCACAGAGGCACCGAGGTGTTTAGAAGAATCTCCGTGCCCCCGTACCACGCGAACTACGGGTGATTCAAATCAACGACGGCTCTACAAAACACTAAACACGAGACACCAAACACTTCTTTTCCTCTGTGACCTTGGCGCATGTAACGCAACTATAATCTTCCCTCTGCGCCTCAGTGTCTCTGTGGTTCAATCTTCCCCTTCGTGTCCTTTGTGAACTTTGTGGTGAGATTTCTTTCCCGCCGCGAAGCGGCGGCGCGCCATCGCAATCGGCATCTGGAGATGCCTCCTACAGCTTTCCCTCGCGCCGTTGCTCCCGTCGCTTCGCCCCCCCTTTTTTCGGGAAGTCATATTGCTTATACTACGGCCTTCCGCCATGAGGCGGGGGCGATGTCTCAGGAGGGGCCCATGCATCCGGTTCAAACGATGATTTTCTGGGGATTCGTTTTCGCGTCCTTGGCTCTCTTCGCAAACACCATCTACCGCCGGATCATGGCGCTGGTCGCGGGCGTGCCGGACGACAGGTTCAACCACCCAGTCGAGCGATTCAAGGGGCTCCTGTTGTACGCTTTCGCCCAGACCCGCATGCTCAGGGACAAATACGCGGGGGTCTTTCACCTGATGATCTTCTGGGGCTTCTGCGTGCTGGGCCTCCGGTCGCTCTCGCTGATCGCCGAAGGGCTCTTCCCGTCCTTCCACATGACCGAGGCGCTGGGAGTTTGGGGCCTCGGCTACCAGACGACCAAGGACGTCTTCGAGGTCCTGGTCATCGTAGGCATCCTGATGGCCACTGCGAGAAGGCTGAGGGGACGCCTTGAGAGGGTCCACAACTCGTGGGACGCCTGGGCCACGCTCAACCTCATCGGGTGGCTGATGGTGACGGACCTGCTGGCCGACGGCGCCTTCATCGCGCTGAACGACCCGTCGTGGAGCACGTGGTCCCCGGCGGGCACGTTCATCGCGGGGCTTCTGGGAGGCGCCAGCCACCAGAGCCTCTTCCTGCTCTATCACGTCATGTGGTGGGCGCACCTGGTGATCTTCTTCGCCTTCATGAACTTTTTGCCCTACTCGAAGCACTTCCACGTCTTCACGGCGCTCTTCAACGTCTATTTCAGGGAACTCGAACCGAACAAGAACATCAAGCCCATGAACCTCGAAGCCGAACACTTCGGCGTCAACAAGATTCAGGACTTCAGTTGGAAGCAGATGCTCGACCTCTACACCTGCACCGAGTGCGGGCGCTGCGTGGAGCATTGTCCGACGAACGTGACGGGAAAGCCTTTGAAGCCGCGCGAATATTGCAACGACCTGCGAGACTACCTCTACGAAACTCCTCTGGCCGACATGGCGCCAGACAAGGGCGTGCCGGAAGACAGGCCACTCATAGGCGGCAAGATCAGCGAGGACGTGATCTGGGCATGCACCACTTGCGGCTATTGCGAATGGGCCTGCCCGCTTACGATCACCTACGTTGACAAGATAGTCGGCATGAGGCGTTATCTCACGCTGGAGGAGAGCACCTTCCCGCAGGAGGCGCAGGTCGGCTTCAAGGGGATGGAGCGCCAGGGCAACCCTTGGAACCTGCCGAGGAGCGACAGGGCCAAGTGGGCGGAAGGGCTCGACGTTCCGCTAATCTCCGAGAAGCCGGACGCCGAATACCTCTTCTGGGTTGGCTGCGCCGGTGCGTATGACGCCGCCGGGCAGAAGGTCTCGCAGGCGCTGGTCAAGCTCATGCGCGCCGCCGGCGTCTCCTTCGCAACCCTGGGCGAGGAGGAAAGCTGCACGGGAGATTCCGCGAGACGGCTCGGCAACGAGTACCTGTTCGCGACGCTGGCCGAGGGCAACGTCGAGACGCTGAACGGCTACAAGGTGAAGAAGATAGTGACCAACTGCCCCCACTGCCTCAACACGCTGAAAAACGAATACCCGGCCTTCGGAGGGAACTTCGAAGTCGTGCACGGTACTGAACTGGTGGCGAGGCTCCTGGCCGAGGGCCGCTTGAAGTTCGGGCAGAAGGTCGAGGCGGCGATAACCTATCACGACCCCTGCTATCTGGGACGGTACAACGGCGAGACGAAGGCCCCTCGATCCATCCTCCACGCCATCAGCGGCGTCTCTCTCAAGGAAATGGACTGGGGCGGCGAGGCGGCGATGTGCTGCGGCGCTGGCGGCGGCCGGTTCTGGCTCGAGGAGAAGCTTGGCAAGCGCATAAACCACGCGCGATTCGAGCAGGCGCTTGCCACCGGCGCTCAAAGCGTCGCGGTGGCTTGCCCCTTCTGCAACGTGATGTTATCGAACGCGGCCGGCGAGACCAACCACGAGGAGTTCAAGACCGCCGACGTCCTCGAACTTGCCGCGAAGGCGCTGTAAGGCGCCGTTGCGCCATTCCGCGGGAATGGCCGTTTTGGGCGACGCGCGGCGACGCCGCCTGCGGTGTTCGGCGAGATTCCGGGGTGGGATGCTCTTCGCAAACTGAGCCCCGGAATGACATGAGCCAGATTCCGGGTGACGTGGCGCGGTGTTCGCCGCTTGTCCTCCGCTACTGCGCCCGGCTTCGTACCGCCTGGATGTCCTGGATGTCGCCGACCCGAGACTCACTCCGCCAGAACGACGAGGTTCTTGCCGCTCGCCTTGGCGTGGTACAGCGCCTGGTCGAGGCGGCGAAGGATGGTCGGGACGTCCTGCTCCCCGCGAAGGCTCTGCGAGCTAAGAACCGCCAGCGAGCAGCCCATCGCGATGCCGCTTGACTCCTCGCGCGGCAGGGCGCGAGCGCTGATGATCTGCCTGATCTTCTCGGCCTTTTCAAGCGCGGCCTGCTGGTCGCAGTTCACCAGCAGCAGCAGAAACTCGTCCCCGCCGTAGCGGGAAGGAACGTCCTCGCGCCGCAGAGCGGCCCTGAAGAGGTCGCCGATTCTTCGAAGGACGCGGTCGCCCATCTCGTGTCCCAGCTCGTCGTTCACCACCTTGAAGTCGTCGAGGTCGGCCATCAGCAGAGCGAAGGGCGCGCGGTGGCGCGACGAATAGGCGAGCTCCTCTTCGAGGCGGTAGAGGAAATAGGAGCGGTTGTAGAGCCCGGTCAGCGGGTCCTGAATCGCCTGCAGGTGAAGGAAGCAGTTTTCCAGCCCTATGACCAGGGACTGCACGCAGGTATCGAGAAGCTCCTGGCGGCGCGAGTAGTCGGCGTTCTTGCGCGACGAGTAGATGACGACGCCGCCGAACGGCTCCCCGCCCCGGATGAGCGGCACGCCGTAGACCGAAGGGGGAATGACGAAGGGCGCCGTCTCCAGGGGCATCAGAAATTCATAGAGCCGCTCGCCGAGCCTGGGGGAGGCTTCCGAAAGGGGAAGCTCCTCGTACTGAAAAAGCTTTTCCTCCGGCAGCGTCGTTGACCGGCTCTTCTCCCCCTCGACCTGCACCAGGTAGACCGAAGAGGCGTAGCGATGGTAGAAGATCACGCCTATCCCGTCGGCGCCCAGCTCCTTGCAAAGCTCCCTGGTGAAGGATTCGACCATCGGCATCACGTCGAGGCCGGAGCTGGCGGCGGCGGAGACTCTCCCGAGGAGGGTCAGGTCCTCGACCTTCCGCTTCAGGTCGCTCTGGGCCGTCGTGAGGTAGTGCAATAGCGCCGACCCCATGAGGGTGAAGAACGCCAGCAAAAGAAAGCTGGCGATGCCGGTGGCGGTGCCGGCCGCGAGAATGCTCAAAAGGTAACCCAGCGCGAATATGGAGAGGCCGTGCTTCAGGTCCACGGTGAAGGACTCGGCGATGAACAGCTTGAGGTCCGCCCCTTTGAAATATTCGGTCGGGAGGAAAAAGAGGTTGTTCGCCAGGAAGTAGACGGCGAAGGCCGCGAGGGCGGCCATAAGGCAGCCTGGCGTCTCCGAGGGCGGGAAAGTACCTCCCGCAATCGTATAGGCCAGGAAGACCCCGGCGAACCGCAACATCCTGTTGCCGCTGTTTTCAAGCAGCAGCCAGCCGTAGAAGGATTCCCGCGGCTCCCGCCTGATCCTTATCACGACGTCCAAGGCGGTCGAGGAGAGCGCTATCAGAAGCCCGTAAACCGGCGCCGCTAGAAAAAAAGCCGCGAGCGCGAAGGCGATGTCGAAGGAGACGTAGTACCCGGACATCATCGAGAACTTATAGGGAACCGCCGCCCACGAAAGAAGGAAGAGCACGGCGACCAACAGCCACGGACTCAGGATCAGGTTGTGGCCGGCCAGCAGGGGGAGCGCCGGGCCGAGCGACAGGGAGGTGGCATTGAGCCCCAGCAGGACCAGCCACGCGGCCGCCCCAGCCAGGCACATGATGACAGCGTATATCCGCCTCGGAACGCTCATCGTCCCCACGGCGCAATTCTACGACCTTCGCGGCTTCAAGCGCAAGTTGCGCGGCCGGGCATCAAACGCCGCGCGCATCCTTTCGCGGCCAGCACCTCCGCCCGTGAATTCGCGCGCCAGCTGGTTGAAGCCACCGCTGGCACTTGGCGCGGCCGAGCTGAAAGCTGTATCCTTACGGCATGGCGGAGGCGTCCGCTGCCTCGGGGCAGTCATGTTACCGGCATCCAACGAAGAGCGCCAAGCGGCGCTGTTACCACTGCAAGAGGCCCATCTGCCCGCGCTGCCAGCTCAAAATACAAGGACACATTTTCTGCTCCGAGCGGTGCGCCTCAAGGCACGCCAAGGCGCAACGGTGGGACAGATGGACTCATTTGAACAGGACGGCGCTTCAGGGCTGGTGGGTCCGGGGTGTCCTGCTCGCGGGGCTCATGGGAGCCGGGGCTGGCCTGATCTGGCTCGCCGGAAACTTTGACCGCATCCTCTATACTCCATCGCCTAGCGAAGCCAGGACTTCGGCGCCCAAGAAAAAGCAGGCTCCGCTGCCAAATGGAAAGATGGACTGGGGATCGGAGGGGCCGATAGCCATTACCTCCCCTGCCAACGGCGCCTCGATGGCTTCAGGCAAGGTGCTGATCGAAGGCAGTGCTCCGCCCGAGGCGATGGTCGGCATTTACGTCAACGGCGAGCCGCAGGCCGTCGCACTGGTCCCGGACGGCCACTTCCGGTTCGACTCGATATCACTGGGCTCGCGCCAGAACATTTTGCAGGCCCGCTACTTCGACAACAAAGGGAACACCTCGTTCTCGAAGGCGGTGATCGTGTCGCTCAAGGAACCGGTGGTTATCGCTTCGGCGCCCTACGTCCCACCCGCCGAACCGCTGCCACCGGCGCCGGCGCTCAACCTGGTGAGGGCGGACACGTCGAGAAGGCAGGTCCTGCTGACCTTCGATGGAGGCTCCGACGACAATGCCACCGCTTCGATCCTGGATACGCTCAAAGCCCACAACATACACGCCACGATGTTCCTGACGGGCGAGTACATACAACGCTACCCGGAGATGGTAAGGCGGATAGTCGCCGACGGCCACGCCGTGGGCAACCACACGGCCACTCACCCGCACCTGACCTCTTTCTCTTTCAACGGCCGGCAGGCGACGCTGCCCGGAGTCACCGCCGAGTTCATCGCGAGCCAGCTTGGACGGGCGGAGGCTCTTTTCCAGGGAGTGACCGGCCGCCAGATGGACCCGTTCTGGCGCGCGCCGTTCGGCGAGTACAACGGACAGATCCTCAAGTGGGCGGCCGACGCGGGCTACCGCCACGTCTACTGGTCGCCGAAGATGGACACCCTGGACTGGGTCAGCGACGAGACGAACCCCCTCTTCAGGAGCCCCGGCCAAATGATGGCGAAGCTATTGAGGCAGGCGCAGACGTCGCCGGAGGGGCTCAACGGCGGCATCATCCTCATGCACTTAGGCACCGAGCGCGAGGGTGAAAACCGCGCGGACACGATGCTTGAGGGGCTGATAGACCAGCTTTCGGGAGAGGGCTACTCGTTCGCCTCCGTCAAGGAGGCGTCAATACCGAAGCAGTAGGCCGGCGGAGACGGGCTTGAAGCCGCTCTCGAAGTAGGCACGCGCGAGGGGGAGTAAGCGAGAAGCGCGCCGTGGCTTTGCTCTTCTCTCGCCTTTTGCCGCAATGGCCCGCCGCCCGAAGGCCTCGCCCCGCCCGCCGGCCCCGCCCGCCTGATAGCCAAGCCATGGCCCTTGTGCTACACTTCCGGGGAAGGAGGGGCCGTGGAACCGATAGAATACGGGATCATAGGCGGCTCTGGGTTCTACGACATGCCGGGCTTCGATGCCGTCGAGCGCGTGGCCCTGAAGACGCCCTTCGGCGAGCCTTCGGCCCCTTACGTTGTAGGCACGCTGGCCTCGAAGCGGGTCGCTTTTCTGGCGCGCCACGGCGACGGCCACAAGCACCTCCCCTACGAGGTTAACGCCCGCGCGAACATTTACGGCTTCAAGCTTCTTGGAACGAAGGCCATACTCTCCGCCTCGGCGGTGGGCAGCTTGAAGGCCCATCTCAAGCCGTCCGAGATGGTCGTCCCGGACCAGCTCGTTGACAGGACCCGCCACCGCCCCGACACCTTTTTCGGCTCCGGCATAGTGGCGCACGTCTCCCTGGCCTTCCCTTTCTGTCCGAAGCTTCGCGAAAGGCTCGCCGCGGCGTGCCGCGCCGCGGGCGTCACGGTCCACGAAGGCGGGACGTACCTCTGCATGGAAGGCCCGCAGTTTTCGACGCGCGCCGAGAGCATGCTCTACCAGTCATGGGGCATGGACGTCATCGGAATGACAAACGCGCAGGAGGCGAAGCTGGCGAGAGAGGCCGAGATTTGCTACGCCACGCTCGCGCTGGTCACCGATTATGACTGCTGGCATCCGGGCTTCGAAAACGTCTCGATCGGCGAGGTGCTCAGGATCCTCTCCGAAAACACCCAGAACGCCAGGAAGATACTCGCCAACGCCGTGCGCGAGGCGGCGCCGGATGATTGCGGCTGCCGCCGGGCGCTCGACCACGCCGTCATAACTCGAAGGGACCTCTGGCCGGAGGAGACGCGCCACCGTCTTCGGCCCATTCTTGAACGGGTCGAGGCGGAGAGGAGGACGGAATGAAGCTGCTCTGCGTCGGTTCGGTGGCTTACGACACGGTGAAGACGCCGTTCGGCCGAAGGGAGCGGGCGCTGGGCGGGTCGGCGACCTATTTCTCCGTCGCCGCCTCCTACTTCACCTCCGTGGGCATTCTCGCCGTCGTCGGGGAGGATTTCGAGCAGAGCGACCGGCGCCTTTTCGCAAAGCACAACATAAGCACCGAAGGGCTGCAGACGGTCAAGGGCGGCCTTACGTTCCATTGGCAGGGTGAGTACGGCTACGACCTCAACGACGCGCGCACGCTCAAGACCGACCTCAACGTCCTGGAGGGGTTCGAGCCGGTGGTACCGGCGGCCTACCGCGACGCGCCCTTCGTTTGCCTGGCGAACATCGACCCGGTCATCCAGCTCAGGGTTCTGGACCAGATGCACAAGCCGAAGCTCGTGGCCGCCGACACGATGAACTTCTGGATAAACAACCGGAGGAACGAGCTTCTTGAGGTGCTGAAGCGCGTTGACATGCTGGTCATCAACGAGGCCGAAATACGGCAGCTCTCCGAGGAGTACAACCTGGTCAAGGCCGCGCAGAGGGTTCTTGGCTGGGGGCCCCGCGTGGTCATAATCAAGAGGGGAGAGTACGGCGTGCTCAAGGTGACGCTCCAATCGGTGTTCGCAGCTCCGGCCTACCCTTTAGAGAACGTCTTCGATCCGACCGGAGCCGGAGACACCTTCGCCGGCGGAATGATGGGGTTCCTCTCCTCGTCGGGCGAACTCGACTCGATGGCCCTTCGGAAGGCGATCGTGATGGGCAGCGTCATGGCCTCGTTCAACGTAGAGGATTTCTCGTTGGGACGGCTGAGCGTGCTGGGACGCCAGGAGATCGAGGACCGTTTCGCCGCGTTCAAGAGACTGACCGATTTTTCCGCTTTGGAATAGATCGTTCTAGGAGGTGAAGCCATGAAGGTAATAGAGGGAGCGCTGGCCGGGAAGGGCCTGAGATTCGGGATAGTGGTCAGCAGGTTCAATGAATTCTTCGCGTCGCACCTCCTTGAAGGGGCGATGGACTGCCTCAGCCGCCACCAAGTGGCCGAGAAGGACATCACCGTGGCAAGGGTGCCCGGTGCCTTCGAGCTTCCGATGGTCGCGCGCAAAATGGCCAAGGGCAACTCTTATGACGCGGTGATCGCCCTTGGGGCGGTCATCCGGGGCAGCACGCCGCACTTTGATTACATCGCCGCCGAGGTGGCGAAGGGGCTCGCCGTGACCGGCCTCGACACGGGCAAGCCGGTCATCTTCGGCGTCATCACCTGCGACACGCTCGAACAGGCGATGGAGCGCTCCGGCACCAAAGCCGGCAACAAGGGGTTCGACGCCGCGCTGTCGGCGATCGAAATGGCCAACCTGTACAAGACGCTGTGACCGTTCCCCGCGCCCGAGTCTGAACGGCGGCCGCGGGAAAAGTCGCGAAGCATGAAGGCGGAAGATCGCCGTAACGGAGTTTCAGAAGAATGGGCATAAGGCGCGAGGGCCGCGAACTGGCCTTGACATACCTGTACCAGCTCGACCTCGAGGTCGAGCGTCCCGAGGAGATCGGAGCGGCGATCGACAGGGACCACGCCAGTTCCGAGCGGGTCAGGCGGTTCGCCAAGGAGAGGGTCGCCGGCGTCTGGCGCAACTTGAAAGAGATAGACGAGACGATCGTGAAGCACCTGCACCACTGGAAACTGGAGCGCCTCGCCAGGACCGACCGCGGGCTTCTGAGGCTCGCGGTCTACGAGATGCGGTTCGACCCGGACGTCCCAGCGAAGGTCGCGCTGAACGAGGCGCTTGAAATAGGGCGGAAATTCGGCGGCGAGGAGTCGAGCCGGTTTTTGAACGGCGTCCTTGATGCGATTCTCCACGATTCTTGAATCCGCGGCCCTCTCGGCCATCGTGACCTTTGGCGCGTTCTGCGCCGAGGCCGCCTCGGGTACCGCGTGGGGCCGTGCCGACGCGACCTACGAGCTCGAGCCCGCGGGCCATTGCGCCGCTCCGCCCTCCTATTCAAACCGCACTTTCTCGCAATCAGTGACGCGCACCAAGAATGGCTGGGAGATCAGCGTCACCTCGTCGCCGTCGCCCGTCAGCACTGGCCTTGAGCCGAACCTGGATTGGAGTTCGCCGGCGCTGAAAGCCATTGACCCGCCCTACCTCGCGGCCGTCCGTTCCGCCTTGGCCCCCTGCCGCACCCAAGAGGAGGCTATTTTGCGGCTCGGGCTCGCGCTCAGGTCGCTCACGAGGTACGCCGCGAAACCGGGATTCGACGAATCGCCCGAAGAGGTCTCTCGCAGAAGGGTCGCGTCGTGCATGGGGATTACGAAAGTCGCGGCCGTCTTCCTTGAGGAGGCGTTCCACCTTCCATGCCGCACCGTCATCGGCATCAAGGCTCCCCCAGGCTCCGATGGCGAAGTGCTTTCGGGCGGCGCGCTCCACGCCTGGCTCGAAATAGGCTTGGGGACGAAGGGGCGCCTTTTTTTCGATCCCTGGTTTTCATTCGGGTGGGTTCCCGAAAGCTACATCGTTCTGAAGACCGGCGGCGGTTTTGCTCCGGGCGATTTCGCGGCCCTGGCTGGAGCGCGCCTTTCGGTGAAGTGGCGGAAGGACAGAATTTTCTACCTGCCGGCCGAAAACGCAGAGACCCTCGTCTGGGCGGCAGGCTCGCCGCGGGCCGGAGGCCGCGCGGTCATAACCGGCAAGGCGCTATACATGGACGAATCCCCCGTTAGCGGCACGGCCTTCATAGAAGACTCCGGCGGACGAGTTGCCGCGCCCCTGTGGAACGGGAACTTCTGTTTCAGGGACCTGGCGCCGGGGTCATACGACCTATCGGTGGAGTCGGGCGGCGAGCCCATTTGGCGTGGCGCGGTGATGGCCGGGGCGTTGGACATCCGCGAGCTAGTGGTTTATAGTCGTCGTGAAGGGGGGCGCTGAAGCACCCATGGGGCTTGTAGGCAGCCTGGAGGATCTCTCTCTCCTCGACATCCTGCAGATAGTGAACGTCTCCAGGCGGACCGGCGTCCTTAGAATTCGCCTCGACGGGGGAGCGGCTTACTTCATCCATTTTCAGACCGGCGCCGTCGCCGACGTCGTCGGCGCCTTTGACGAAACGCCGTTCTTCAACTACTTTCTGAAAGAAGGGCTCGTCGAAGAACAGGAGTACAACGAAGCGATGGCGCGCTCTGGAAACAAGCCGCGCGCGGCGCTCGACTACCTCGTTGACTCGGAAATCCTCAATTCAAGGCTGGTTGAGCAGGCCCGCCGGCGCGAGCTTTCAGCGAGGCTGCGCTTCATGTCCGGGGAATGCCGTTCCGGTGAATTCGCCTTTTTCCTTCAGGACCAGGACGAGATCAAGGAGGCGCAAAGCCCGGGCCCGACCCTGCCTCTTAGTGAGCCGGTCTCTCCACAGAACCTCCTAAGCCAGTCGCTGAAGGACCAGGCGATCGCGGAGGCCGTGCCGCGCCGAAAGGCGGCGCCGGCCGAAGCGCCGCCCATGCCGGCCGCCGTCCCAACGCGGCCCCCGCCGCCCGTTCCAGCCGCCGCCGCGGAGCCGCACGAGGAAGCCGAAATCATTCACGAAGCGCAGGCCATTCCCGTGGGCCCAGGCGAAGCGCCGCGAGGATTGCCGGTCGTGACGCCATCTCCCGAGGGGCCGCCGCTCCAGGAGAGAATCTCCTCTTCCAAGAGCGGCCTCACGGTGCTCCTCGCGGCCGACGAGTCCATTTTCAAAAACCTGCTCTGGCAGCGGCTCTTGGAGCACTTCGGCCGCGTCGAGCGCGTTGCCAACCTGGCTGAGTTCATAAGCCTGGCGAAGACGCTTTTGGAACGGCGCACGCCGTTCGTCGCGGTCGTTGACCTCCTGATGCCGACGCAGGACGGCAAGGGATATCTCGGCGGGATGGAAATCGTCGAGCAGTCCCACGCGAGATTCCCCGAGGTGAAGGTGCTGCTCACCACCGACCTCCTCGATACGAGGATGAATGACCTCGCCAGGACCAAGGGCGCGGCCGTCGTCCTTCAGAAACCTGAGCTGGCGAGGCTTCAGGTGGGGCAGTTGGAATCCGCGATCGGCGATTTCGGGATGCGGATATGTTCCGAGATCGAGAAGCTGTCTCCTCCGGTCGAGGAGGAAGTGGCGAGCTTCCTGAAGGACCTGGGCGCGGAGGCCGTTTCAGAGGGCTTCCGGGTCCACGACCAGTTGAGCCTCTTGAAGGGATTGATGGGCGAGTTGGCGAATCCGCAGGAGTCCTCGGAGATATCGCTTTTGGTGCTGAGGCTCGCGTCCGAGTATTTCGAGCGGGCGATCCTCTTTCTGGTCAAGCGTGACGAGCTGGCCGGCCTTGGCGGCTTCGGCGCCACCGGCGACCACGAGACGATGATCCAGAAGGTCCGCCGCTTGAGTATCCCGCTTGGGATGCGTTCGAGCTTCGACGATGTGATATCCTCGCGATCGCCGGTTCAGCGGGCCGAAACAGGCGCGTCGGAGGTGGACATGGACTTCCAGGAGGCGATCGGCTCGTACCACTCCCCCGCCTTCGTCCTTATACCCATGGTCAGCCGCAACCGGGTGATTGCCGTGCTTTACGCCGACAACGCCATTTCCGGGGCCGCGATCCCGGACATTTCCGGCATGGAGATTTTCATGGCCCAGGCCGGGCTCGCGATGGAAAAGGCCCTGCTGGAACGACAGCTAATGACCTACAAGAAGAGCTTGGCCAAAAACGGCGGGGCGCCCTCTAACTGAGCCGCTTGACAAAGACGACGGTGCGGTCGTCGGCGTACGTTGAACCCTGCGACCAGACGGCGACGGCGTCCAGCAACTGCGCGGCCATTTCCTTGGAACTCAGCCTGTCAACGTTTTCCCGGACGAACGTGAGTATCCTTTCTTCGCCGAAGTCGTCGCCCAGGTCGTTCTTCGCCTCTGTCAAGCCGTCCGTGTAGCACACCATCGCGTCGCCCGGCTCCAGCTTGAAGAACCCTCGCCCGTACGTGGAAGAACTGGACGGCCCCAGCACCATCCCGCCTTCGTTCATCGCGTAGAAGCGGTCCTTCTTCCTGCGGTAGTAGAAGGGCGGGTTGTGGCCGGCGTTGCAGTAGATAATCTGCCCGCTCGATTCCAGTTCGGCGTAGAAGAGCGAAACGTACCTAGAGGTCAGCCTCGAGCGGTGAATCACCTTGTTGAGCTTCTCGAAGGCCTTGACCATTTTCTGGTCCTCGCTTATGCCCATTCTCAGGCCGGTCAGCACGTCGCGCGCCTGAAGCGCCGCCGGCAGGCCGTGGCCCGTCGCGTCGCCTATCGCTATGCCCAGTATGTTTGGGGTGACCTGGATGAAATCGTAAACGTCCCCGCCCACCACTTCCGCCGGCACAGACATGCCGGCTATGTCGAACCCACGGAACTTCGGGTCCTCCTCGGGAAGGAGCGACATCTGAATTTCCTGGCTCTGGAGGACGATGCTCTCAAGCTTCTCCTTGTCAAGCTTCAGGTTGATCGCGTGCCTGATCGTCGAGAGCGCGAAAAGGACTTCGTCCCTCGATTCCTGAACGCGCGGGTCGAGAGAGAAGGCTATGACGACGCTGTTCTCGTGCCCGACCGCTATCGCGGCGAAGCGTTCAACCCCTAGCTGCTTTTCTAGCGCCGGGTCGGCCCCCTTGGCGTGGAGGTCGGAGTAAAGGCAGCCGGAGCGCATGACGGCCTGCATCGGCGGGTAGCTTGCCGGGACCGTGAACCCGATCGGAGCGGGGTTGCTCACGCCGTATTTCCCCTCGAGCCTGTATGACGCGTCATTCCTTATGTAGAGCCTCGCGCCCGTCAGGCCGAACTCCTCCGAAAAATCGCGCAGGATGTTCTCGATGATCAGGCCCAGCGTGAGCTTGAGGCTCGGCTGCTGCTCGATGGCGCTCAAGTGCTGCTCGAGTTTTCTGAAAAGCTCCCGGTTGCTCATGGCCGCTGCTCTTTCCTGCAAGGCTCCGGACGGCCAAGGAGAAAACTGGCGGCGGGGCCTGGACTGTCAATCATGGGCCCGGACCTCTCCTCCCGGGCTGGCTTCCTCCGCCACGGCCTTCGCTTCGCTCAGCGCGCGAAGGGAGACCTCGAGCATCGAGTCGTCGGGCTGGCGCGTGGTAAGAAGCTGAAGGCCGAGGCCGGGCCAGATCAACGGCTTGAATGGCCAGAACCTTGGAAACTTTCCGGTGAGCCTGATCAGCTCGTAGCTTAGCCCAGCGATCAGCGGTAGGAAGACTATCCGAGAGAGCGCCTTCGTCCAGAATGGCCAGCCGTTCGGAATTATGCTGAAAACCAGGATGGAAACCACCATGACGAAGAGGAGAAACGAGGTGCCGCAGCGGGGATGGAGCGTTGATTTGGCGCGGGCGTGGCCGACCGTCAGCTCTTCCTTTGCCTCCCACGTGTGAACGACCTTGTGTTCGGCGCCGTGATAGGCAAAGACCCGCCGGATGTCCTTCATGGCGGAAATTCCGGCCAGGTAAGCCAGAAAGAATACTACGCGGATCGCCCCGTCAATCAGGTTGAAACCGAGAGACGTCTGGGCGAAAGCGGTGGTCTTGGCGAGCCACTGGGTAAGCAATAGCGGGACGTAGAAAAAGAGCGCGACGCCGGCCAGGAGAGAAAGGCCCACCGTGAACGCCAGAGCGGCGCCCGATGCCTTCTTCGGAACCGGCTCGCCGCCGTCGTCCGAGGGCCGCGCCTCCTCTTCCATGGCGATCTCGGCCGACCAGTTCAGCGCCGAAATGCCCAACATGAGAGACTTGAAGAGAATCACGGAGCCGCGCACCAGGGGCAGGTTGCCGAACTTCCCCTTTGCCGTTTCCAGCGTCTTCTCTTTCTTGACGCGTATCTCGCCCTTCGGGTCGCGCACCGCCACGGCGTAGGACGAAGGCAGGCGCATGAGGACGCCCTCGATGACGGCCTGCCCTCCGACCAATACGCTGCCCTCCGCTAAAAGCGGCAGCGCGCGAATCGCTGACTTATGGTTGCTGGCCATCTGGAGGTGAAAGGCCCGCCTACTCCTTGGTCTTCTTTGGCTTGGCGGGAGCCTTCGCCGCCACCTTCTTGGCGGGAGCCTTGGCCGGGGCCTTCTTGGCCTTGGCTTCTTCCTCAGCGCCCTCCGCGGCGGCAGGCTCCGCCGAAGCCGCCGGCTTGTTGTACTTCCTGTTGAACTTCTCGATCCGGCCGGCCGTGTCGAGGAACTTCTGCTTGCCGGAGAAGAAGGGGTGGCAGTTGGAGCAGATTTCGACCTTGAGCTCCTTTTTGGTGGAGTGGGTCTTGAAGGTGTTCCCGCAAGCGCAGGTCACCGTGACTTCGTTGTAGACGGGGTGAATACCCTTTTTCATGAGAGAAAACCTCCTCAAGGCGTTGATTATACCAGGATAAGATAATTCGCGCAAGCGGCGCGCGGGGCTCCCCGCCGCCATTCTGCATTCCGAACGGTTCGCCCGTCCGCTATCCTTTCTTCGCTTTGGGCGGCCAAAAGAGGGAGGAGGCGATAGAAACCGCCAGCGCCACGGCGATGACCGAAAGGGCCACCCACGTCGGCACCGGGTAGACCTCCGCCACGAGCATCTTGACGCCGACGAAAGCGAGGACGAAGGCGAGGCCGTAGCTGAGGTGGTGAAAAAGGGGCATGAGCCCGGCGAGGGCGAAGTACATTGACCGCAGGCCCAGGATGGCGAAGATATTGGAGGTGTAAACGATGAAAGGGTCTCGCGTGATGGCGAGCACGGCGGGAATCGAGTCAACGGCGAAGACGACGTCGCTGCTCTCGATCACCAGAAGCACCACGAAAAGCGGGGTCGCCCAGAGAAGGCGCTCCTTCTTGACGAAGAACCTGTCCCTGTCATACTCCTTCGTGACCCGGGCGAACTTCCTGAATACTCTCAGCACGATGTTGCGCTCCGGCTTCACATCCTCGTCGCTTCTGAATGCCATCTTGATGCCGGTGAAAACCAGGAAGGCCCCGAAGAGATAGCTGATCCAATGAAACGACTGCAAAAGGGCCACGCCCATTATGATGAAAAGGCCCCTTAAAACCAGCGCCCCAACTATGCCCCAGAAGAGCGCCTTGTGCTGGTATTCCCTCGGAACGCGAAAATACTCGAAGATGACCAGGAAGACGAAGAGGTTATCCACCGAGAGCGACAGCTCGACGAGATACCCGGCCGAGAACTCGACGGCCGGGACGGAGCCGTGCCATAGGTAAATCCCGGACGCGAACGCCCCGGCCGCAAAAATCCAAATGACGCTTCTCGCCAATGCCTGTCTGAGGGTCAGAATCACGGGGCGGCGGTCCAGCACCCCAAGGTCCAAGGCCATCAGGACGATGATCACGACGCCGAAGAGCACCCAGGCGAAAGCCTGCCCTTCCATAAAACCTCCCTTTGTATTGTAGCACGCCGCCCGGACAGGAAACTTTCGCCAGATTTCGCCGTAACACCGCTTCATGCTGGAGGGGCGCGGCTTGAACAAGTCGTACGGGACATTGAAGGCGGCCGAAGGGATATCCCTGTTTTTGGCCCCCGGCCAGATTCTGGGCCTTCTTGGTCCCAACGGCGCTGGAAAGACAACGACCGTTTCGATGCTTGCGGGACTTGTGGAACCTGATTCTGGCGAAGTGCTGGTGGATGGCCGCCCGATGAATGGCGACTCCGATCCGGCCAAAGCCCGGATCGGCCTGGTTCCTCAAGACCTCGCCCTCGTGGACGAGCTTTCGGCGCGAGACAATCTCGCCTTCTTTGGCGCCCTCTACGGGATGCAGGGGCGGCGTCTCAAAGAAGCAATAGAGAGAGCGCTCGGCTTCGTCGGGCTTGAAGAGCGCTCCAAGGACCGCGTTTCTTCCTTCAGCGGAGGGATGAAGCGCAGGCTCAACCTGGCTGCGGCGCTCTTGCACGACCCGCCGGTCCTCCTCCTGGACGAGCCGACGGTGGGCGTCGACCCCCAGAGCCGCAACGCCATCTTCGACAACCTGGCCGAGCTGAGAGCGCGGGGCAAGGCGATGCTCTATACGACGCACTACATGGAGGAGGCCGAGCGCCTCTGCGACCGCATACATATAATGGACCACGGCAAGACGATAGCCGAAGGGACGCTCCGCGAGCTGACGGCGCTTCTTCCGGCCACTTCGCGCCTGATTCTGGAACTGAAAGAACGCGGCGCCGGCGAGTGGATGCCCGGGCTGCGCGAGCTTCCCGGCGTCGAATCGGCGTCGGAAGAAGGCGGAACGCTCTCCATCACGCTGCGCGACCTGCCTTCCTGCGCTCCGGCCGTGCTGGCCTGGCTCGCATCGAAGGGAGTCGCCTACGCCCACGTGTCGAGCGAACGCGCCGGGCTTGAAGAGATTTTTCTGGCCCTCACCGGAAAGGGGCTCAGGGACGCATGAACCTTCAAGCCGCCGCCGCCATCGCAGCCAAGGACGTCAAAATATTTTTCAAGGACAGGCGGGCGCTCTTCTTCATCCTGGCCGCCCCGATAGCAATCGCGACCTTTTTCGGGTTTCTCACTTCCGGCGGCGGATCGGGAGAGAAGGCTAGAATACCGGTTCTAGTCGCGGACCAGGACAAAAGCGCCGTGAGCAAATCCATTTTCGACGGGCTTGTGAAGGACGAGGCTCTCGGCGTCCAAGCCTCGACGGAAGCCGAGGCCCGAGAGGCCGTCCGAAAGGGCAAAGCCACCGTCGGCCTGATTATTCCAAAAGGCTTCGGCGACGCATCGGCCAAAGCCCTGTTCGGCGGCGGCAAGCGCCCCGAGATGGCGCTGCTCTACGACCCGTCCCACTGGGGCGAAATGGGGATGGTGCGCGGGCTTCTGACCCAGCACGTCATGGAGGCGGTTAGCCGCGAGGCATTCAGCGGCGAGGCGGGGCGCAAGGCGATCAAGGATTCGCTCGCCAACGTCTCGGCCTCAACCGGCTTGAAGCCAGAGGACAAGTCGGCCTTGACGCGGATGCTCAAGGGCGTGGCGGACTGGCAGGACAGGATCGAGGCGGCCGGCGCGGGTGAAAAGCAGGAGGCGCGCGGGCTGGGGATCCCCTTTGACGCCAGGGAGGAGGCCGTCACCTCTGGAAAGGGCGTAGTCTATAACGGCTACGCCCACTCCTTCGCCGGCATGGCCATACAGTTCATTCTCTTCGCCGCGATTGACCTCGGCGCGGGAATCCTGCTCGAACGCCAGCGAGGGTTATGGAAGCGCCTCCGCTCCGCCCCGGTGTCCCGTTTCACGCTGCTGCTGGGGAAGGCGTTGAGCGGGGCCGTCATCTCTCTCTTCTGCCTTGCCGGAACCTTCGGCTTCGCGATGCTCTTCCTCAAGGTTAGAATTCACGGCAGCATTGCCGGCTTCATGGCCATCTGCATCTCCTCCGCCCTCATGGCATCCGCCTTCGGCCTCATGATCGCGGCGCTCGGGCGCACTCCGGCCGCGACGCGCGGCATCTCCGTCCTCGCGGTTCTGATGCTGGTGATGCTCGGAGGAGGTTGGGTGCCGTCGTTCCTTTTCCCCTCATGGATGCAGCGAATCACTCTCCTTATCCCGACGCGCTGGGCCGTTGACGGGCTGGACGGAGCAACCTGGCGCGGCCTCGGGGCCGGCTACGCGCTTCAATCCGCCGCAGTGGTCCTGCTCTTCGCGGCGCTTTTCGGCCTTGTCGCCCTCTGGCGCTTCCGATGGGAGGAGGAGTGACGCCCCAGCGCGCCGCCGGCGGCGCAGGACGATTTGCCGCGCCGAAGTGAGATAGTTAGAGGCGCGCCTCCGTGAGAGGCAATTGCATTGATTGGCATTCTAGCTTTCTAGCCGTGTTCTTCTTCTGCAGCTCCTGCAATTTCTTTCGGGCATCATCCGCGCTCCGGCCCTTGGGTGCAAGCTCCAGGTAGCGCTGGTATGCTTCTCGTGCCTGCGCCAACTCGTTCTTGCGTTCGTGGCATCTGGCCGAACCCAGGTAAGCGGAGGCGAAATACGGGTCAATCTGAAGAGCCCTGGCATACTCGGCGAGGGATTCCTCGGCGTGCCCTTGTGCCAGAAGCCCCTCCCCCAGGCTGTCGTAAGCGTTCGGATCGTCTGGAACCGCCCGCACGTTAGTCCTGAACAGCTCGACCGCCTCATCGGTCCGCTTCTGTCCCAGCAGAAAATACCCCAGCGCGTTGTAAGGAAGGCTGCGGGACGGGGCGGCTTTGATTGCCTCGCGATAGAGCATTTCGGCCTTCCTCAAATCCTTCTCGCGTCTTGCAATCGCGGCCTGGGCAACGAGGCCGCGGCAAGCGTCCAATTCAAGAAGGGCCGAAGCCTGTTCCTTCGCTTTCGCGACGCTGCCGCCGGCGATGGCGGGAGCCACGAGGTAGAACTGCAATAGGTTTTCGCGCGCGCCCGGGTCCTTCGGGTCCAACTCCACGCCCTTCGCGAATTCGTCCTTGCACTTCATGGCGTAGTACGCGGCTTTGAAAAGGCTTGAGCTGCCCGCTTTCCCGCCGTAGATCACGCCAAGCCATTGGTGGTACAGGGAGCGCGGCGGGTCGAGCTTGGCCGCCTCTTCCATCTGCGCCATCGCTTTGTCCACGTCGTTGTCGAAGTTGTAGATGGCCATGCCCAGGTACGCGTGAGCGGCCGCGTCCTTCGGATCAGCCGCCAGTGCATCAGCAAGCCGCTGTTTTGCTTCCGCGTACCTGCCTTGCTTGAAGAGCGCCACGCCCTGTTCCGTCGCCGTGGCCCTGTCTGTTGGTTGCGCATCGAGCGGCCCGGAGGCGGCGACACACAGAATCGCCGCAGTTGCCAGCATCAGACATAAGGCTCGTTGATTCGTTGTCATTATATCCGGCCTCTCACGAGATGGCGGCGGGGGAACCCGCGGTTCTCAATCGCCCCCGTCAGGAGTTCTATACGCGCCATCAGGACTTTTGTTTATCCAGCCTATGGATGAGCCTGGCCAGCCTGGCGATGGCGTACAAGAGGAAGGCCATCACGACCAGCTTGAGAAAGAAGGCGGAGGCGTAAAACTTGTCAACGAGCCTCCACCGGTCTTCAGCGCCCCCCGCGACCGGCCATTTGGTCGCGATGACCGCTGCCAGGAGGACTAGCATCACCCCCATTAAAGCCATCACTCGCTTGTATTTGGCCACCCGCGATTCGGGGTCGGTGTATATCTCGGGAACCTTCCCGTCCACGACGTTTCGGCGGAAGTAGTCCCAGTGCCCTCGTGCGCCCGCGTGCTCCCAGCCCGAGTCCGTGAATAAGGCGAGGTACTCCTGCCGGTCCGCGCGATGCCCCGCATGGAAGTCCATCCTGTAGGCCACATCTGCTGGCGCCGCTCTTTCGAAGGTATACCCGAATCCCCGCACGGCCTTCAAATGCCAGCCTGAACGCTCCTGCTCCGCGAGCCACCGCTCTTCCTTCTCGTCGTTCCAGGGCATTAACATGCGCACTACCGCTTTCGTGCTCTTCTCACCGCTCATCGCCCACCTCCAAGCCGTTTGGCCACGTCCACCGCCAGCCGCGAAAGGGAAGCGAGCCGCTCGCCCTCCAGGACCAGCACTGTCTCCCCAAGTATGGTCAGCGCATAGACCTTCCGCCTGTCGCTCCCAGCGCCGGTTTCGCCGCACCTCTGGATCAGTTTCTGTTTCAAGAGGTTCGTGAGGACGCCGTAGAGAGTGCCCGGCCCGACCTTCAACCGCCCCCCGGTCGCGACCTCGACGTCCAGCATGATGGCATAGCCGTGCCGTGGCTGAGCCAGCGAGGCCAGGATGACATAGGTGGGTTCGGTCAGCGGCAGGAACTTTCGCGCGGCTTTCTTCATGTCTTTCATTGCGCCTCCCTACTCACTCGTTGTACGGTATACCGCCTATCGGTATATCGTGTGCCGATATATTACTCCCCGGGAATTTGTTTGTCAAGGGGGGCAAGTGCTTCTCCCCCGTTCAAGCCGCCGTTTGGCGCCGGGCGTGAGGCCGGGTTATACTACAGCGCCGCCGGATGGCTGGCGCGGAGCGAAAGGAGCGCATGGCGAGTTCTGACAAAAAGACAACTCTTTTAATCGTCTTTCTGGTCGTCTTCATTGACTTGATGGGTTTTGGAATCGTCATCCCGCTTCTTCCTATTTACGGCGAACGTTACGCTCCGTCGCCGGCGGTCTTCGGCCTTTTAATGGCCGCATACTCGCTCACGCAGTTCATATTCGCTCCGGTCTTGGGAAGGTTATCAGACCGGTACGGGCGGCGACCGATAATCATCGTGAGCCTTTGCGGCACCGTGGCGGGATATCTTCTCTTCGGGCTCCAGCATACTCTCGCGCTGCTGTTCGTCTCGCGGATAGTCGGCGGCATGACCGGCGCGAACGTTTCCACCGCGCAGGCCGTGATAGCCGACATTACGGCGCCGAACGAGCGCGCGCGAGGCATGGGCCTTATCGGCGCTGCGTTCGGCCTCGGCTTCATCCTGGGGCCGGCCATCGGCGGGCTGACTGTCCGGCTCGGCGATGGTACGCCGGGCTTTTTCGCGGCGGGACTTTCGTTCGTGGCGCTCCTCCTGGCGCTTTGGAAGCTGCCGGAGACCTGGCCTGAAGAGCGCAGGGCGAGCGAGGAGGGGCGGCCGCGCGGATGGTTCTCTCTGGAAAGCCTCGGGAGGGCGCTGGCGCACCCGCAGATCGGATTCTTGATGGTGATGTTTTTCCTCGCCACCTTCGCTTTTTCAAATTTCGAGTCAACCTTCGCCCTCTTCCTCGAGAAAAGGATGAAGCTGGACACGGTCCACGTCACCTACCTTTTCGTCTTCGTCGGTGTCCTGGCTGCCATCGTGCAGGGCGGCCTGGTCGGAAGGATGGTGAAGCGATTCGGAGAGCGGAACTTAATCCTGGCGGGTGGCCTGATGCTGATTCCCGGGTACTTGGCCCTGATATGGACCCATTCCATAGTCCACTTGATGCTCTCCCTGCCCCTTTTGGCCCTCGGCGCCGGCTTCACGACGCCCGCGCTCTCGTCCCTGGTGTCGCGCCTTTCCACGGCCAGCGAGCAGGGCGGCATTCTGGGTCTCTTTCAGTCCATGGCCTCGCTCGCGCGCATCACGGGGCCATTCTGGGGCGTCTTCGCTTTCAGGGAAATGGGCACGCCGGTCCCCTACTGGACGGCCCTGTCGGCCGCGTCGGCTTTCACGGTTCTGGCCCTCATCGTCGTGCGCAAAGAACGGCTGGGGGAAAAGGCTTAGCCGCCCGCCGATCAAATCGCGTATTTTTTACAACGCCTCGGCACGCCCTAATTCATGCTGCATAAAAAAGGGCGGCCCGAAGGCCGCCCGCTGTTTGTGTATCGCGCTCGAATCATGCCCGGCTCTGCGGCCGGCCTCGCGCGCTGAAGTTATTGCTTAATAGTCCATCCCGCCGCCGCCCATCGGGGGCATCGGGGGCTGCTTCTCTTCAGGCAATTCGTAGATCATGGCTTCGGTGGTCAAAAGCGTGGCCGCGGCGGAAGCGGCGTTCTGAAGCGCCGTCCTCGAAACCTTCGCCGGGTCGAGAATGCCGGCCTTGAAGAGGTCCTCGTACTTCTCGATCTTGGCGTTGAAGCCGTGTGCGCCCTTCTCGGTCTTGACGCGCTCGACGACGACCGAACCCTCGATGCCGGCGTTGTTGGCGATCTGGCGGCAAGGCTCTTCGAGCGCCTTCTTGACGATCTTTACGCCAGCGAGGAAGTCGTCGGAGCCTTCCATCTTCTCAAGGGCCGGGATGGCACGGATGTAGGCGACGCCGCCGCCCGGGATGACGCCCTCTTCGACGGCCGCCTTGGTGGCGTGGACCGCGTCCTCGACGCGCGCCTTCTTCTCTTTCAGCTCGGCTTCGGTGGCCGCGCCGACCTTGATGACGGCGACGCCGCCGACCAGCTTGGCGAGGCGCTCCTGGAGCTTCTCGCGGTCGTAATCAGAGGTCGTGTCTTCGATCTCGCGCCGGATCTGCTTCACGCGGCCCTCGATCTCCTCGACCTTGCCGTTGCCCTCGACGATGGTGGTGTTGTCCTTGTCAATGACGATTTTCTTCGCGCGGCCGAGATCGGCGATAGTGAGGTTCTCAAGCTTGAGGCCGAGGTCCTCGGTGATGCACTTCCCGCCGGTGAGGATCGCGATGTCATCGAGCATCCTCTTACGCCTGTCGCCGAAGCCCGGCGCCTTGACGGCGCAAACGTGGAGCGTGCCCCTCAGCTTGTTGACGACCAGGGTCGCGAGCGCCTCGCCCTCGACGTCCTCGGCGATGATCAAAAGCGGAGAGCCGCTCTTGGCGACCTGTTCGAGCAGCGGAAGAAGGTCCTTCATCGAGGAGATCTTCTTCTCGTGGGCGAGAATCAGGCAGTTCTCGAGGGCCACTTCCATTCTCTCGGCGTCGGTCACGAAGTAGGGTGAGAGATAGCCGCGGTCGAACTGCATGCCTTCGACCACTTCGAGCGTCGTCTCCATGGTCTTCGCTTCCTCGACGGTGATGACGCCGTCCTTGCCGACTTTGTCCATCGCCTCGGCGATCAGCGCGCCGACGGTCTCGTCGTTGTTCGCGGAGACGGTGCCAACCTGCTCGACGGCCTTGCCTTCGACCGGCTTCGCGCTCTTCTTGATCTCGGCCACGACGGTCTCGACCGCTTTGTCAATGCCCTTCTTCAGTTCCATGACGTTGACGCCGGTGCCTACCGCCTTCAGGCCTTCCTGAAGCATCGCCTGGGCGAGGACGGTCGCGGTGGTGGTGCCGTCGCCGGCCACGTCGGAAGTCTTGGAGGCGACCTCCTTCACCATCTGGGCGCCGATGTTCTCCTGCTTGTCCTTGAGTTCAATCTCCTTGGCGACGGTGACGCCGTCCTTGGTGACAAGAGGGGCGCCGAACTTTTTCTCGATTATGACGTTGCGCCCCTTGGGGCCCAGCGTCGCCTTGACGGCGTTGGCGAGCTTGTTCACGCCGGACAGAAGCGCCTGGCGTGATGCAGCGGAATAGACGATTTCTTTGGCCATTCTAAGCTCTCCTCTTATTCAACGATGCCGAGGATCTCTTCCTCGCGCACCACCACGTGTTCTACGTCGTTGATCTTGACTTCGGTGCCGGAGTACTTGCCAACCAGCACCTTCTGGCCGGCCTTCACCGACATGGGAATAAGCTTCCCGTTGTCGTCATACTTGCCCGGGCCAACGGCCACGACTTCACCCTCGAGGGGCTTTTCCTTCGCGGTGTCGGGGATGATGATGCCGCCGCGGACGGTCTCTTTCGCCTCGAGCCTTTTCACCAGAACCCGGTCGTTAAGTGGCTTCACTTTCATGCCTTTTCCTCCTGATAAAAGAGCGGTTTTGTTTACTTTCGACTCCCGTTTCAAGCTCGGCTGACTTCGCGCCATGAACCCTCCAAAGCGCCGGAGGACCATTTTAGCACTCCCGGCCTCCGAGTGCTAATTATAAAACATGACTCCCCTCTTGTCAAGTATTCTTAGCACACGTTCAGAGACACGGCACATATCCTTTATATTTCAATTAGATAGACTGGAAGCGACGGTCCACTGGGTTTTCCATATTTTCCGGCCCGCCGCGCCTTGCGGGCCTCGGTCGAACCTGTGCTGCGCCATTCGTCTGCCACATGCCGCCGCCTGTACCTGCCAATCTGTCATTCACTCCGCGTCTCCCTTCCGGCAGGCAGGTAGCGTGCATCGCGAGCCATCTTGCGCTACACTAGCGGCGAGGATGTTCTGGAGGGAGCCATGCCAAGAAAAGAGACGGCTGCTTTCCTTTTCGCAATGGCGATGTTTGCCTTTTGCGCCACGGCCCAGCAACCCGTTCCGCAGCCGCCCGGCCTGGCGGCTCAAAGCGGGAACGCGCCGGTTGACGGCGGCGTCTTCAGGCGTGCGCTGCCTGCGGAGCCGGCGACGCTGAATCCGGTCATCGCAGGAGACATGCCCAGCTATTTCGTCTACAAGTACATCTTCGACCCACTTTTCGACATGGACGCGTCCAAGAAGCTCGTCGGCGTACTGGCCCAGTCATGGGCCGTGAGCAAGGATTCCAAGACGATCACGCTGCATCTCAGAAAAAACGTGCTTTGGCACGACGGCCAGCCATTCACGGCCGACGACGTCATCTTCACCTTCGACACGATACGCGACGAAACGGTCGAATCTCAGGGCAAGCGCGCGATGTTCGACAGGATAGCTTCATATAAAAAGGCGGACGCCCACACGATCGTGATCACCTGGAAGGAGCCCTACGCGCCCGGCCTTTGCGACCTGGTGCTCTACATCGTGCCCAAGCACGTTTACGGCTACCCCGCCGGAAAGGGCGAGCTTTTCAACAAGAGCCCCAAGAACGCCGCGCCGGTCGGCACCGGCCCATACCGTTTCGCCGAATGGAAGCGAGGCCAGTCGCTGACCCTCGAAGCTAACGGAAAATATTTCATGGGAAGGCCACACCTGGACAGGCTCGTCTTCAAGATCATCCCGCAGGCCGAGACGGAGTTCGCCGCGTTCCAGGCTGGCGAACTGGACCTCACGAGGCTGACTCCAGACCGTTTCGGCAAGGCCAGCAAGGACGATGATTTCAAGAAAAAGGCGAGAATACTCGAATATCCCACGCGACAGTATTTCTACATCGCGTGGAACGAGGACGGCAGCAATCCCTTCTTCAAGGATGTCAAGGTGCGCCGGGCGCTCGGGCTCGCCATGAATCGCCAGGGTATCGTCGAGAAGGCGCTCAGGGGCCACGCCCTTCTTTCGAGCGGGCCCTTTCTTCCCGGAAGCTGGGAGGCCGACCCTTCGGTCAAGCCGCTTCCATACGACCCGGCGGAGGCGGCGAGGCTTCTGGACGAGGCGGGATGGAAGGAGACCTCAGGGGGCGTTCGAGAGAAGGACGGAGTCCCCTTGGAGTTCGGCTGCCTGTGCCCGCAGGAATCAATGGAGATGCAGCGTTTTCTCGAATTCTTCCAGCAGGACCTTCAGCGAGTCGGCGTTTCGATGAAGATACGGCCGCTGGAATGGAGCGTCTTCATGGGGCGCACGAGGCGCCACCAGTACCAGGCCTTCCTGCTCGGCTACTCCGTCCCGGACGACCCCAGCCCTTACGGCCAGTTCCATTCAAGCCAGGCCTACATCCCAAAGCCCGGGGGCGAAGCCGTGGGCGAGAACGATTTCTCCTACAAGAGCCCGGCGGTGGACGCCCTGCTGGAGGAGCAACAGCGCACGCTCGATCCGGCCGCGCGCCGGAAAATTCTCTGGAAGATCAACAGGGTGTTGGCGGAAGACCAGCCTGCCTGCTTTCTCTTCGTCCCGACGAGCCTCGCGGCGATCTCCTCGAAATTCGAGGGCGTGCAGGTTAGCCCGGCTGGGTATGGCCTCTTCTCCTGGTACCCGGGACTGGACGACTGGTGGATTCCAAAGGCGGCAGACAGAAAGTAGGCAGGACAAGCATGTTAGCCTATACGCTGCGCCGCCTGGCCATCGCGCTCCCAACGTTGCTTCTGATCACCGTGGTGGTCTTCGCGGTTGTAAAGCTCGCGCCGGGCAACCCCTTTTCGTTCTCGCAATCGTCAAGCGAGCGCGCCGTAGCCAGGATGGAGAGGGGCGACTACGAGGCGCTTCTTGCGCGTTACGGCCTCGACAAGCCGTGGTACGTCCAGTATTGGCGCTGGCTCAAAGGAGCGGCCAGGGGCTCTTTCGGCGATTCTTTCACGGAGCGCAGGCCCGTCTCCGAGGTCTTTTTCGGCGGCCCGGGCTCTCCTGCGGCTGAAGGCGGCCCGCCTTCGCTCGCTTCAAAGCTTATAAGGCGGGCTCTCGACTCCAAGGTCGGCGCCACCCTGTTTTTGAACCTGCTGTCTCTCTTTTTGATCGTCTGCTGCGCCGTCCCGCTTGGCATCTACGCCGCGGTCCACAAGGGGGGGGGCGTTGACAAGGCCTCTGGAGTCTTGCTCTATGGGCTGTACGCTCTTCCGAATTTCTGGGTGGCCGTGCTCCTGATTCTCCTCTTCGGGGTGACGCTGAAGGTTCTTCCGATTTACGGGATGCACTCCGACGGCGCCGGTTCAATGGGCGCGGCCGCCTACCTCTTCGACGCCCTAAAACACGCCGTGCTCCCCGCCGTCTGCCTCGCTTACGGCTCGCTTGCCTTCATGGCGCGTTTTTCGCGCGGGGCGCTTCTGGACGTCCTTCACCATGATTACATCAGGACCGCCAGGGCAAAAGGGCTGCCGGAGAGGCTCGTCGTCCTCCGCCACGGCCTGAGAAACGCCATGATTCCCTTCATAACCCTCTTCGGCCTGTTGCTGCCCGAGCTGGTGGCCGGCAGCGTCATCATCGAGACTATTTTCGCCTGGCCAGGGCTCGGACAGATGTACGTTAAGGCGATTTACACGAGGGACTACCCGCTCATCCTCGCCGAGTCCCTCTTGGGCGCGGTGATGGTCCTGGCGGGGACTCTCGCCGCCGACCTCGGTTACGCCGCGGCCGATCCCAGGATGAGGCGAGCCTGATGAAGGCGAGCAGCCAGGGGTTCTGGCGCGGGGCGATTGACCGGTTCAGAAAGAAGCCGCTGGGGAGGCTCGGCGCATGGGTCATCATGGCGACCGCCGCGGCGGCCTGGCTCGCTCCGCTGATCGCCAACAACGCGCCGCTCGTCGCGCGCTACGACGGGAAGGTGCACTTCACGGCCTTCAGGCGGATATTCCCGGCCGGATACTTCCTTCCTCCAGACAATATAGAGTTGAAGCTCAAACAGGACCCGGACTGGCTCCTAGAACAGAAGACGCGCCCCGACAAAGCCCTCGGCTTCTTCCTGCTTCCTCCCGTTCCCTACTCCCCGCTTCAGACGCGGCTCGACGACACGGGATCACCGCCTTCATTCAAGGCCCGCCACTATTGCGGCTGCGACGAGATGGGCCGCGACGTCCTCTCCAGGCTGGTGCATGGCGCCAAGAATTCTCTCTTGGTCGGTTTCGTGGCCGTCGGCCTCGCGGCGGCCATCGGCATGGCACTCGGGGCCGCGGCCGGCTTCTTCGGGGGATGGCTCGACGCTTTTTTCGTCTCCCGGCTGGTCGAGGTCTTCCTCTGTTTTCCCACCTTCTTTCTGATCGTGACCGTCGTGGCATTGATGGACCCGAAGTACCTGAACATCTGGTCAATCATGGCCGTGATCGGGCTGACCTCCTGGACATCCATCGCCCGCTACACGCGCGCCGAGGTGATGCGTGTAAAGGAGCTTCCGTTCGTCGCCGCGGCGAGGGTGACGGGCGCGGGCCCCGCGAGGCTCATCTTCCGCCACACGCTCCCTTCGGCGCTGACGCCCGTGCTTGTCAGCATCTCCTTCGGCCTCGCGGGGGCGATTCTCGCCGAAGCGGGGCTGTCGTTCCTCGGGATAGGCGTACAGCCGCCGGAGCCTTCATGGGGAAACGTCCTGCGCTCGGTGCAGTCCGACTGGAGCCAGTGGTGGCTCGGCGTTTTTCCTGGCGCCGCCATATTCCTGGCGGTTCTGTCTTATAATCTCGTCGGCGAAGCCTTGCGCGACGCCCTGGATGTCAGGAGTTGAGAAAACCATGGCGGCAGGCAAACCGGGAAAAGAGAAGCTCCCCCAAAACTACCTGATCTACGGATCGCACGTGCGATTTCTGGATGGCGCGAGGGAGGAGTGGACGGCCGCGTGGAACTCCGGCGGAGGCGTCGAGATAATCCACGGCCCCGACTCCTCTCCTGCTTCGCTCTCGTCCGCGCTCAACACCTTCCCGATGTTCAGCGAGCGCCAGGTGGCGAGGCTCGTTCACGCCGAGGAAGCCAGCCCCGAGATGATGGAGGCGCTCTCCGCCTACCTTGACAATCCTTCCGGCACGACGGCGCTGCTCGTCGAGTGCGTCCTGGACCTGTCGGCAAAAAGAATCCCCTCGGTTTGGGAAGAGATCAAGGGGAAAATCAGGTCGAGAGACTGCGGCGTCAAAAACGCGGGCGCCTTCGCAAGGCAGGCCGCCGCCACGGCCGGTTTCGAAATCGAGCCGGGCGCGGCCGGCGCGCTGGAGGAGTGGGCCAACGGCGACCTGAGCCTGCTGCCCGGCGCGCTCGACCTGCTGTTTCTCTACAGGGCCGGCGAGAAGCGCGTCCGCGAACAGGACGTGGAAAACCTCCTGGGGGCCGGGGGCACGCCAAAAATGTGGACGCTTCAGGACGCGCTTCTGAAAAAGGACCGCGCCCTCTTCGTGAAGACCTTGGCCGAGATCGAGGCGGACCCGGAGCAGGCCCCGCTTGCTTTCGTCGGCATGGTAGCAAAGCAGATGCGCCAGCTTCTTCAACTTCGCGGAATCATGGCGCGCGGGGCCAGGCGGTCGGAAATCAATCCGGGCCAGATTGACAAGAACATGCGGCCGTTCCAGTTGAACAAGCTTTTCGAGTCGCTTCCCCTCTGGCCGGAAGCCGACATTCGGGCTGGCTTCGAGAACCTTTATTCCCTGGACCTTGCTCTCAAGGGCGATCCCGGCGAACCATGGGGGCTGGTCGAGCGCCACCTCATGCCTGGCCCCGAGAAGAAGAAGGCGGGAGCGCTGACACCCTGAAAGGCACCGCGCTCCTCGTCACCGGCCTTACCTAAAGCGATGTCCGGCCTGCCTCACGTGCTGGCGCTGGGTGCGTGGGCAGCAGGTGATGGAGGTTCGGGCGGCTCTGGTGGCTCGGGCGGCTCGCTGCGCTGCTTCCACCGGATTGAGCGCTCCTCCGCGCGCTGCGGCATTTTTATCTCCATGGTGATCTTTTTCTGCTTCCGCATGACCTCAAGGCTCACCGCCTCGCCCGGTTCGTACGAGTCGAGTATCCGGAAAGCTTGCGAAGGAGAGTCGGGCTTCCTGCCACCTATGGCGAGAATGACGTCGCCTGCCTGCAGCTTGAAAGCGGCATCCTTGGGCGCTCTTAAGACCAACATGCCTTCGCTGGTCCCGAAGTACTCGCCAAGGCCATCGTTCATTGGAGCCAGTTCCATGTCGAGGCTTCGGCCCGGTCCGTAAGAGGAGAGAAGCTCCGGGATGTTCGGAATTACGATGTCCGGAATCTCAACGCCGGGGATCGTGATGTCCTTGAGAACCATGAGGTCCTTGGGCGCCAGTTCTTTCGCAATGATGGTCGCGGTCTTCGTGTCTTTGCCGCGCCTGTATTCGATGACGGCCTTGTCGCCCGCCTTCAGCTTGCGCGCCATGTCCATGAGTTTTATGCCTGGCCCCGACTCGTCCGCGTCGGCCGAAGGGTATGGACCTTTTAGGTCCACGCCGTTGTATTTGGCCAGAATGTCTCCAGCCTTGAGCCCCGCCTCGTCGGCGGGCCCTCCTGGCGTAACCCCTTCAAGCAGCGCCCCGATTGAATCCGAATCCGGGTTCTTGTCGGTGTTGACTATGATGCCCAGGCGGGGCCGGCGTTCCATTACTATGATCTTCTCGCGCACTTTCTCCTGCGCCTGTCTCGCCTTCTCCTGGGCGGCGCGAAGTTTCTCCTGGGCCTCCTTCAGCTTTTCATCAGCGGCCCGCGCCTTTTCCTGGGATTCACGGTCCGCGGCGCCAGGCTCGGCGGGGGGAGGCGCCTGCGCGGCGCAAAAAAACGGCGCGGCCATCGCGACCGAAAGGATCATAGCTTTGACGTTCATTGGGTTCCTCCTTTTAAATTCTGACGTAAGCACCGTGCGACTCGTGAAGCTCGACCAGCGAGGTCAAGAGTTGCACGCGGTATTTCCAGAGTTGAAGGAGCCTCTCCGTCGGCGTGGTCGAGTCGTCGGCAAGGCCTATCTGAAGGTCAATGAGGGCTATCCTCTCCTGGATGTTGGCCACGGCGCCGGCCAGGCGCCCGCTGAGGGCCGGAGATTGCTCCTCGTACTTCTTGACTATGGTTTCGAGCTTCTGGGACTGCGCGATCAAGGCGGAGACCTCCTGCCCAGGCCCACTTGAAGCCTCCGCCTTTTGTGCGCCAGCCGGCGGGGTGGACGGGGGGGCCGCCGGCGTAAGCGGCCTTGCGCTTCCAGCCTGGCGCAAGAAGAGAGCGACGCCCAGGGCGGAGGCGGCTACTATGAGCGCCGCGGCGGCGAACATGCCGGCGCGCCGGTGTTTGGCGCGGGCGGAGGCTTTGCGGGTAATGGACGGCCAAGCATCGCGTTCGGGGCGGTCGGGCGGCAGGGCGCGCAACTCTTCGCACAGCTTCGAGAGGCGGGCTATCTCCGCCCGGCAAAGATCGCAGTTGGCGACGTGGCCGCGCGCCTCGGCGCCGCCTTCGCCGTCCAAAAGCTCGAGAAGCTCACCGATCGCCGGATGCATCGTTTCTCTCCTCGCTTCGCGGCGCGAGCAGCCTCCGCAGCCGCTCGTGCGCCCTCGAAAGCTGGGACTTTGAAAAGCTCGGCGTCATTCCCAAAAGGCAGGCTATCTCGTCGTGCGTGTGGCCTTCGACGTCGTGGAGCCAGAGCACCGCCCTCGTAACCGCGGGGAGCGTCTCGACGGCTCCGCGAAGGTCCATCCGTTCGGGGACGTTCTCCTGCGGCGGCAATAAACACGGCTCTTGCGAATCCTCGAGCTGCTCCTCCTGGCGGCGCCTGGCCGACCTCAAGCGCATGAGCGCCTTCGTCTCCGCCACGCGGCGGATCCAGTGCCACACCGGCACGTCGCCCCGAAACGACGGAAGGCTCCGCATCACTTCAAGAAACGTCTCCTGGAGGACTTCCTCGGCCTCATTGGGACTGCGGCAGAGGCGCCTGGCCAGCGTGAAGACGCGGCCCTCGTAGGCGCGGTAAATGCCTTCGAGGGCCTCAGATTCTCCTCTCTTGGCTTTGGAAACCAGGATGTCCGCCTCAGCGAGTTCGAGCAAAATTCTCTCCCTGCTTCCTAACGATGCCTGAATACGAAAAAACGTCGCGCGAAGTTGCACCCCGGCGCCAAAGGAATCCTCACCATGAAGCCACAAACGTAACGAAGGGGAAGATTGAACCACGGAAGGCGCTGAGGCACGGCCGAATTTTGAATTGCGAATTTTAAATTTTGAATTGATGCCGGAATCGCCGATAGATAAAAAGTACCTCCATTCAAAATTGAGAATTCAAAATTCTTAATTGCCCTCCATTTCGTCGCGGGACTGCGGCCATGGCTGGGTGTTGTGGAGGTGGGGCATATGGCTTATACTCGTCGGGAAGGGAACCGCCATGCGCCCTGCCAGGGGCGCGGGGAACTTGAATGGGACAGCCGCCGCGAGACAACGTGGACGTTCAGCAGGAAGAGGCGCCCGAGCTCGTGCATGCCCAGGAGACGCTCCTGAGCCGTCCTAGGATCTCGATCAGGCTGAGGATGGTCCTGAGCCTCACGGTGAGCTTCTTCCTTTGCATCATCCTCGCGGCAGTGACCCTCCAGATCCTCCACCGCGTCCGCTTCAAGGTGGACGACCTGAAGGCGGCCGAAGCCATGTCGTTCCACGTCCAGCAGGCCCGCCGCTTCGAAAAGGACTTCCTGCTTTACGGCACCAGCCTGAACGCCGCCGCGGAAAACGCGAGCGAGGCTCTCGCCATTTACCGCCACGGGGCGGATAAGATGAATAGCGGCGCGGCGGGCTCACAGGCACAGGAACTTGGCGGCCATTTGGAGGCCTACATATCGCTTCTTCGCGCATTGAAGGAGCAACGCTCGAACGGAACGGCCGCACGCGAGCAGGCGCCAGGCGCAGAGGCCGAGGCCAGCCTGAGGATGCACGGTTCGGCGATAAGCGACTTGAGCGAGAAGCTCGTCGTCCTAGAAAACGCATCGCTCGAGGAGATGCTGCGCCGCTCGGCCGCGCTGACGCTCGGTATGCTCCTCATGCTATTCGTTCTTTTCCTCGCCGTGGCCCTTCTCTTGGACAGGGCGATGATGAGCCCGATCCGCCGGTTCGAGGCATACAACAGGCGCATCGCGCAGGGGGACTTTTCACCGATCACTCCGGCGAGGTGGTACAGGGACGAGTTCTCGGACCTGGCCCTCGTCGTGAACCAGATGCTCGCGGCGCTGAAGGTGCACCAGGACCGCTGCGTCAAGGCCGGAAAGCTCGCGGTCGTTGGGACGCTGACCTCCGGCATCGCCCACGAGATCAACAACCCCCTGAACAACATTTCGATGACCACCGAGGCGCTCATGGAGGGCTTCAAGACCCTGGGCGACGAGCAGCGCTGGAAGTACCTTCAGGACATTTACTTCGAGACGGAGCGCGCGGCCGAAACGGTCAAGAGCCTCCTCGATTTCACGCGCAAGGAAAGAATAGAGATGAGCGCGCTCGACCTCTCGGACGTCATCCAGCAGACGGCGCGGCTGGTGCAGAACGAGATGGCCATATCCAACGTCCTGTTCGAGTCAAGGGTGCCCAAGGATCTGCCCAAGGTAAGGGGCGCATTCAACCAGTTGCGGCAGGTATTCCTGAACCTCTTCCTAAACGCCGTCCAGGCGATGCCGCACGGAGGACACCTCCTGGTCACCGCTCGCCCCGAAGAAGGCGGCAGGGTCTGCGTGGAGGTGCACGACGAGGGCGCCGGAATCCCGCCGGGAGTTTTTCCTCACGTGTTCGACCCGTTTTTCACCACCAAGGAGCCGGGCAAGGGCACTGGCCTGGGGCTTTCGGTTAGCGTGAGCATACTCAAGAAGCACGGCGGGGACATCCAGGTAGAAAGCCTGCCCGGCCAGGGGACGACCTTCAGGGTCTGCCTCCCCGCGGCCGGCGGCGAAAATCTGAAGCCAAAAGGGGAGGAAACATGAGCCTAAAAAGCGTGATGGTGCTGGACGACGAGCCGATCGTCGGCGACAGGCTGAAGCCGGTCCTCGAAAGGGAGGGCTTCGAGGTGGAGACCTTCACCGAGAGCGAAGCCGCCTTGCAAAGGCTCAAGGAAAAGAGCTTCGACGTGCTTGTCACCGACATGAAGATGCGCGGGCCGACCGGCATGGACGTGCTTCGTTACGTAAAGGAGAAGGCTTCCGCCACGCAGGTCATAGTCATAACCGGCTACGCCACCATCGAAACGAACCGGGAGGCCGAGGCGCTCGGCGCCTACCAGTTCATCGCCAAGCCGTTTAAGATGGCCGAGCTGGCGAAGCTGGTCTCGCAGGCCGCCAAAGAAAAGAAGTAGGCGCTGCGCCGCAAACGGCGCGAGGCCTTCACAAGGAGGAGTCATGGTCTCGTTCGAGCTAGACAACAAGCAGCAGGAACTGGTTGCCAAGGCCAAGGATTTTGCCGACAAGCACATCCGCCCGGTGGCGAGGCAGTACGACCTGTCGTGCGAATTCCCGTGGCCGGTAGTCCAGAAGGCATATGACGAGGGCATAATCAACGGGGCGATTCCCAAGCAGTACGGCGGAGCCGGCCACAGCTCCTTCGACGGGTGCCTCGCGAGCGAGGAGCTGGGAGCGGCCTGCTCCGGGATCGGGATCTGCATTGACGCCAACAATCTGGCGTTGACGCCGCTTTTGGTGGGCGGGAGCGACGAACTGAAGAAGCGCATTTTCGGCCACCTGGTCGAAAGCCGGGGCCTCGCCGCTTTCTGCCTCACCGAACCAGAAGCGGGTTCCGACGCCGGCGCGGTGCAGACGACGGCGGTTCGCAAAGGAGACGTTTACGTCATCAACGGCCACAAGCGCTTCATCACGAACGGGAAGCAGGCCATGTACCACACCGTCTTCTGCAACACCGACCCGGGAAGGGGCGCGCGCGGAATGTCGGCGATAGTCGTGCCGGCCGACGCCCCGGGGGTCAAGATAGGCCGCGAGCTTCCCAAAATGGGCCAGCGCGCCTCATGCCAGGTCGAGATCGAATACCGGGACGTCGAGGTTCCCGCCTCGAACGTCGTCGGGAAGGAAAACCAGGGATTCTTGATCGCCATGAAGACCTTCAACCGGACGCGCTCGGGCGTTGCCTCCGCCGCCGTCGGCATGGCGCGCGAGGCGCTCGACGTCGCGAGGAAGTGGGCGCTCTACAGGAAGCAGTTCGGCCAGCCCATCGCCAGTTTCCAGGCGATAGGCTTCATGTTCGCGGAGATGGCGACGCAAATAACGGCGGCCAGATTTCTAGTCTGGAACGCGGCCATCTTGACCGACCAGGAGAAGGAGGTCGGAACCTACAGCGCCATGGCCAAGTACTTCGCCACGGACGTTGCGATGAAGGTGGCCACGGACTGCGTCCAGATCATGGGCGGAGAGGGCTATTCCCAGGACAACATCGTCGAGAAGATCATGCGGGACGCCAAGCTGTCCCAGATATACGAGGGAACGAACCAGGTACAGAGGCTCGTCATCGCCAAAAACATTTTGAAGTGAGTCCTGGCGGGGCGAAGCGCGAAGAGCGTGGGGCGAAAGGTGTGAGAGCCAAGAGGCGAAAACGACAAGAGAGATGGAGATATGATGCGTCTTTCTCGCTCGTTCACTTTAATGCTGCCGGGTTCTGATAAATGAACTACCCCGTCTGGTACGTGCACTTCGGCTCCGCGTGGATCATCGCCCTGATCGCCACCGTCCACGTTTTCATATCGCACTTCGCCATCGGCGGCGGGCTGATGATGGTCATGGTCGAAGCGGCCGCATCGCGCCACGACGACGAGGCCTTGAAAGGGTGGCTCAAGCGGCGCTCCCGCTTTTTTCTTCTCCTGACCCTGGTACTGGGAGCGCTTACCGGCGTAGGCATCTGGCTCACGATAAGCCTGATAAGCCCGGAAACCACTTTCATGCTGGTCAGGCTTTTCCTGTGGGTGTGGGCCATCGAGTGGGTCTTCTTCCTGGTGGAGACGATGGCCATTCTGGTCTATTACTACACCTGGGACAGGCTGGACTCGTTCTCCCACCGCGTCGTCGGATGGATATACTTCGGCGCGGCCTACCTAAGCCTGGTCGCCGTCAACGGCATTCTCTCCTTCCAGTTGACGCCGGGCAGGTGGACGGCTTCGGGTTCGCTCCTCGGCGCCTTTTTCAACCCGACGTTTTTTCCGTCCCTTGCGGTTCGCACCCTGGGCTGCTTCGTCATCGCCGGGCTCTTCGCCGTCTTCGGACTCGCCTTCACGAAGACCGGGCCGAGGCCGGACCTGGTCCGCTGGGCCGCTTCCTGGGTTTTGACCCCCTTGGTTCTCGCGGCGCCCGCCGTTTTCTGGTACTTCAAGGAGATACCGGCGGAGCGCCTCGCCGCGGCCAGGTCAATACCGTATTGGGGCCATCTTGGGACAGCGGCGGCCGTTTCGCTTGCGGCGCTCTGGCTGGCGGCGGCGGCGGTCTGGCTTACGCGCGGCAAGAGGGCTTTGCGGACGACCGCCTGCCTGATGATGCTGCTCGGCCTCGCCTTGGCTGGTATGGCCGAATGGATGAGGGAAGATATCCGCCTCCCCTATCTCGTCGCCGGCGAGGTGTACGCCAACGACATCCCAGTTGCCGCGGTGGAGGCCATGCGCTCGAAGGGGATCATGGCCGGTTCTCAATGGTTCTCCCAGGAGAATGTTACGCGCCAGAACGAAGCGCTCGCGGGCAAGGAGATTTTCATCGCGGCGTGCAGCCAGTGCCACACGGTCCGCGCCAATCTTATGCCGCTTGGCCCCAGAATGGCGGCGGTTGACGAGGAGTTCGCCGCGTGGCTCACCTACCGGACCGGGCTGATGAGGGGCGGGATGCCCCCGTTCCCGGGGACGGAGGCCGAGGCCGAGGCGGTGGCCCACTACCTCCGCGTGGCCGCCATGCCCGAACTGGCGCGCCAGGACGGCCGTTCGGTCTTCGATCGCCGTTGCGGCGAGTGCCACACCCTCTCTGGCTCGTTCCGGCCGGTGCTGCAAGCATTCGAGGGCGAGGACGCCAGCGGCGCGATGGCGATCCTCGACGATCTTCGCTCCTTCTCCGAACAGATGCCGAAGTGGACCGGAAGCCCCCAGGAGAAGAAGGCGCTGTCCGAATGGCTCGCGGCGCAGAGCGCCAGGCAGAACAAGAAGGGGGCGCCATGATGCCCGTGCAAGCTTCCGTGGCCACGCTCGCGCTTCCTTCCGCGCCGCTTCTGTTGGAAAGCCTCGGGGCGGCGACGCTCGCCATTCACATTCTTTTCATGAACGTCGCGCTGGGCGGAACGCTGCTCGCGGCTGTCTACGCCGTAAAGGGGAAAGAACGCCACCTTCGGGCCGGCTTTGGCCTTGCGAGGGCGCTTCCATTCGCGATGGCTTACGCCGTCGCCTTCGGCGTCGCGCCGCTGCTTTTCGTTCAGGCGCTCTACGGCAGGTTTTTCTATACGGCGGCGATACTGATGGCCCCCCTGTACCTGGCCATCGTTCCCGTCCTCGTCGCCGCGTACTGGGCGGTCTATTTTCTTGCGTGGCGATGGGAGACGCTCAAGTGGGGACGCCTCGCCGCGCTCGCCGCGGTTTTCATGGCACTCTGCTACGTGGGCTTCGTGCAGGCGAACCTTTTCACCCTGATGTGCGACCCGGCCCATTTTCGCGAGATGTACCTCTCCCGCCCTGGCGGGTTCCACCTGAACGGCAGCGACGTCACCATCCTGCCCAGGTTCCTGCACGTCATCTTCGGCGCAATGGCGGTTGCCGCTCTCGTCGTGGCCATGCAGGGACTTCGCAAGCTGAGGTTCGATCCGGAACAGGGCCGCTGGCAGTACCGCAGCGGCGCAACCTGGTTCGCCTGTTGCACGATGGCGAACATGGCGGTGGGATCATGGTGGCTGATGGACCTTGCTCCGGCCGAGCGCTCGCTTTTTACGGGTGGCAACGCATGGGCAACGGCCGCCTTCGTAGCCGCGCTGATTCTGGCCGTCGCCTCGCTCGTCCTTTCGCTCGCTGCCATCGGCTCGCCCAAGCCGGGCCGGATTTTCGCGCTCGCGGCGTCCGCCACGCTCCTCACGGTTCTCGGCATGGTCTCGATGCGCGCCATGCTGAGGGATTCGGTTCTGCGCCCCTTCTATGAGGCCTCCAGTACCACGGCCCCATTTCAATGGTGGGCGGCCGGGCTCTTCGCCCTTGTTTTCATCGCCGGCATTGGAGTAATGGCCTACCTCGGAAAGGTCGCCATAAAGGCCTTCCCGCGCCATGAAGGCCCGCCGCTGGGCTCCGGAGGATACAGGATAGGCCCGCCGGCAAAGCATTGAGCGAAGAGGCAAGAAATAACGGGTGTCTCTTGTTTTCGGGCGTTCCGCTCGCGACCGAAGGCCTCAGGCCCTTCGCGGCCTCGCCGCGCCCTCCTTACGCCCCTTTGCTTCGCCTCGCCTCCGTTGACTTTAGCGGCGCCCTCCGCTAAGATAGCCTTTGG
>JBBINO010000015.1:12574-37827 GCA_037443845.1 Acidobacteriota bacterium | reverse complement strand
ATTTTAATGGACTCCGCTGGAGCCGGCCTCCTCATCCCATCTCTGTGGTTCAATCCTTCCCTTCGTGTCCTTGGTGTCCTTTGTGGTGAGAATTTCTTTCGCGCCGCGAAGCGGCGCGCCCATCGGCCTTGCGCCTTGAAGTATTGGTGGAAAATCTCCTTTTCAGCCGGGCGTGTTGAACGCGGGGGCGGGGGTGGCTATAATAGGCGCCTGCCGGGCGGGGATGCCGCCGGCGCACTTGGAGGAGACAATGGCAAATATTGAATCAACTCCCGAATTCGTGGGGGCGGCCTACGCCAGGACGAGAAAAAACCTGGAAGTCATCCGCAAGCGGCTTTCGCGGCCGCTTACCTACGCCGAGAAAGTATTGTTCGGCCACTTGGACGACGTCTCGAAGGCGGAGCTTTCTCCTGGAAAGAGCTACATCTATCTGAGGCCCGACCGGGTTGCCATGCAGGACGCGACGGCGCAGATGGCCATTTTGCAGTTCATGCAGTCGGGACGGCCGCGGGTCGCGGTGCCGACTACGGTCCACTGCGACCACTTGATTCAAGCCTACAAAGGCGCGGGCGTTGACTTGCCGAAGGCCGAGGACGAGAACAGGGAAGTTTACGCCTTCCTCGCTTCGGCGGCCTCGAAGTACGGCATGGGCTTCTGGAAGCCGGGCTCCGGGATCATTCATCAGGTGGTGCTTGAAAACTACGCCTTCCCGGGAGGGATGATCATCGGGACGGACAGTCACACGCCCAACGCGGGAGGACTGGGGATGTTCGCTTCCGGCGTGGGCGGCGCGGACGCCGTTGACGTGATGGCCGGCTTCCCTTGGGAGGTCCTCTATCCCAAGCTAGTGGGAGTCAGGCTCACGGGAAAGCCCTCCGGCTGGACATCGCCCAAGGACGTCATCCTGAAGCTTCTCGGCATTCTCACCGTCAAGGGCGGGACAAACCGCGTCATAGAGTATTTCGGCCCGGGAGTCGAGGCGATCTCATGCACCGGCAAGGCGACGATAACAAACATGGGCGCTGAGCTTGGGGCGACGACTTCGGTGTTTCCGTTCGACGCCAGGATGGCCGATTACTTGAAGGGGACCGCAAGGGGAGCGCTGGCCGAGATCGCCGCCAAGAACGCCGATCTTCTTCGCGCAGACGACGAGGTGGCCGCGTCGCCGGAGAAGTTCTTCGATCAGGTGGTGGAGATTGACCTTTCAAAGCTCGAACCGCACGTCGTGGGGCCGCATACGCCGGACCTGGCCCGCACCCTCGGCGAGCTGAAGGCAGCCGTTCCGAAGGAAGGTTATCCCGACAACCTCACCTTCGCGTTGATAGGCTCGTGCACCAACTCCTCGTACGAGGACATGGGGCGCGCCGCCGAGGTGGCAAGAGAGGCGGCGTCGAAGGGGCTAAAGCTAGCGATTCCGCTGATGGTTTCGCCGGGAAGCGAGCAGGTTCACCAGACGATCCGCCGCGACGGCCAGATGGAGGCGCTCGAAAAGATCGGCGCGGTGGTGCTCGCCAACGCCTGCGGCCCCTGCATCGGCCAGTGGAAGCGTGACGACATCAAACAGGGCGAGAAGAACTCCATCATCTCGTCCTTCAACAGAAACTTTCCGAAGAGGAATGACGGCAACCCGGCGACGGCCTCGTTCATTTCGAGCCCGGAGGTCGTGGTCGCCTTCGCGCTCTTCGGCCGGCTGGGCATTGACCCGACGAAGGAGCCCTTGACCGCGAAGGACGGGAAGAAGTTTGTCTTGACCCCTCCGAAGCCCGCTCCTGACCTTCCCGCGAAGGGCTTCATAAAGGACACGAAGGGATTCCAGGCCCCGGCTGAAGACCCCTCCAAGGTTGTCGTCGCCGTGGCCGAGCAGAGCGAGCGTTTGCAGGTGCTCACGCCGTTCGCCCCGTGGCAGGGCGGCGATTACGAGAAACTTCCGGTCCTTCTCAAGGCGAAGGGCAAGTGCACGACCGACCACATCTCGCCGGCCGGCCCATGGCTGAGGTATAGAGGCCACCTGGATAAAATCTCCGACAACATGTTCACGGGAGCCATTAACGCCTTCACGGGCGAGGCGGGAAAGGGCGTACACCCTCTGACGAAGGAGGCCGGACTGGCCTATCCGAAGATCGCGCGCGACCTGAAGGCCAAAGGGTTGCGCTGGGTCGCCGTGGGCGACGAGAACTACGGTGAAGGGTCGAGCCGCGAGCACGCCGCCATGTCGCCGAGATACCTCGGCGCCGCCGCTGTCATAACGAGGTCGTTCGCCCGCATTCACGAGTCGAACCTCAAGAAGCAGGGGGTGCTTCCTCTGACCTTCCAGAACCCGGCTGACTACGACAAGGTAAAGGCCGATGACAGGGTTAGCATCCTTGGACTGAAGGAATTGGCCCCGGGCAAGCCCGTTGCGTGCCGGATTGACCACTCCGACGGGACGAAGGACGAGTTCATGCTGAACCACAGCCTCAACGCCGAGCAGATCGGCTGGTTCAAGGCGGGAAGCGCGCTGAACACAATCAAGAGCTAGTGACTTTCACTTAAGGGGGGGGCGGGGAGCGCCAAAGCCCCGCCCCCCTTCCTATTCCAGTCATGGCATTTTGTCTTTAGAATAAGGCTGTTATATGCTTTCTTCTTATGAATGCCTGGATGGACGTTCAGGAATCGAAAGCTTTACGCCAAGTTCCTCCAGTAACACCGTCGCGTAAGAGCCGGGCGGCAAAGAAAATTTCAGCTTGACGTTCGATGAAGACTGCTGGTAAATCAGGATTTTTCCGGTCGGCACGCGAAGAAAGCGTCTGGCGCCGGGGACTTTCGCCAACTCGGCCCGCTCTCTCGAAATGTCCAATGATTTAAGGATGTTAAGCTCCAATGCGAGGGCATCTCCCTCGGGCCAGGCCATTTTCTTGCCAGGTAGGGGACCGGTGGGGCTTATTTCGAGCGAAGCGAGCCTCGGCGAGATTTGGGGGTCGGCGGCGCTCGCTAGAAACTCTCCGCCGGTCTCATGCTTCTTCATCAGATCCCCGTCAAGTGGCCCCGGATAAAACCCGCGCAGCCTTCTTTCCGAGAGAACCTTGTTGAAGAGGTGAGCCTGGAAGACCGAAACGGCGAACCGAGCCTTGCGGAACGGGCCTGAAGAGCGCCTCCCCAGGAAGAGAAGCCGTCCCTGTTCTATAGAGCTGCCGTCCGCGAAGCGCTGAGGGCCGAAGGCGTTGGGCATCCCCTCCCTTTCGGCTTGCGCCACGGCCCGCTCAAGGGTGGCGGCGTCTTCCCGCTCCCCGCCTGAAAGGCTGACCTCAAACCGGTTGCCGGCGAGCTTCCCGGTACGCAGCTTATGCGTGTGCAAGGCGGAGGAGAGGAGACCGGCGCCTAGCGATTGCACCGCCATTACCGCGAGCTTTTCCGCCCTGGCGGGGATGGAAATGGTTTGGATCGTCGTCGCGTCACGGTCTTTGTACCCGGCACAGCCGATGTCCTCCTCGGAAAGGCGCGCCGCCTTTCGAACCACGTTCAACAAATGAGGAGTGGAGATGTCCCTCTTTTTTATGGTGAGGTAGAGGTGGTCGCCTCTGCCGCAGGTAGGGAAGAGGGGGATCTCCTCGACGAGAAAGGTTTCAGAAGACTGGCGAAAGATGAAAGGCATGCTACTCCTAATTATCTATATATAAGAGCCTATTACAGCTAAAAAGCTAATCATCGTTGCTAATAGCACCGGCGTCGGGTGCCTGACCCTTCTCGTCCGCTTCAAGCCTGTCGTATATCAGTTCGCGGAGATTCTTCATGAGCGCGTCCCTGTCGTCGTAAGTCATCCCATTTGTTGCGATGGGATCAAGGAAGGTGATCTTCATCCGTCCGGGGTGAACGGCGAAACCGTGGCGGCTTTGCGTCCTGCGCGCGCCGTTGATTACCATTGGGACGATCGGGGAGCCTAGGTCAATGGCTAGAACGAAGGCGCCCTTTCGGAAGGGGAGCAACCCGAGATGGCGGTTTCTGGTCCCTTCCGGAAACATGACGATTTTCATGGAAGTGGCGCGCATTCTCTCCATTAGCCTCGTCATGACGCGCCTCGCTCGCGGGGAGCGCTGCCTATCCACGAATGGGAACCTGGCCGCCCAGAGCGCCCAGCCGAATACAGGGAGCCATCGGAGCTCCTTCTTGACTACGAACCTGTAATAGTGCGGCCTGAGGGCAAGCATCACCGCGTAGATGTCGAAATTGCTCGAGTGGTTCCCGACGAGCACCGCGCAACCTGCCGGTAGTTTCTCCAGACCGTTGATTTCAAGCTCGACGCCGCTCGCCTTAAGAATCAGCCAGCTCCAGAGCCAGCCCAGGTTGGTTACGGTCTTTTTGGGGAAGAAGAAGGTGAGGATGATCGTCAAAGTCCCAAGAATTCCGGTGGCGAACCAGACGGTCAAGTGGGTAAGCATGCTCCTCGCGGCGATAGCGATGGCCGCGAGCGCGCCGTCGGAATTGGCCGCCGCCTCTTCTCTCATGCCAGCAGCTGGAGCGGGAGAACGTAGAAGAGGTATTCAAGGCCCCCAAGCAGCGGGCCGAGGACGATCGAGAAAGCTCCGGTCATGAAGAGCACTATTAGAATGAGCGGTCCCAGCGCCTGGATTTTCTGGTAGAAAGCCTCCACTTCGCGGGGCAGCAGCGCCGAGAGAACGTGAGAACCGTCGAGAGGAGGAACGGGGATGAAATTGAAAGCGGCGAGCGCCAGGTTGAGGACCCCGAACTGGAGAATCGCCCACGCCGGTGTGTACTGCTGCTGCATTTGCACGTAGACCGATTGGGCGCTCGTCGCCATGGCCATAGCCACAAGAACGACGCTCACAACCATGGCGAGAAGCAGGTTGCTCAGAGGGCCCGCCGCTCCCACGAGCGCCTCGTCCCTCCGTATGTGCTTGAAGTTCCGGCTGATGATGGGCACGGGCTTCGCCCAGCCGAAGACCGGCATCCCGAAGAGCGCCAACATGGCGGGCAGAAGAAGCGTGCCGAACGGGTCAATGTGGGGGACGGGATTGAGCGTCACCCTGCCGAGCATCTTGGCCGTCGGGTCGCCCAGCTTGTAAGCGGCCCAGGCGTGGGCGCTCTCGTGAATCGAGAGCGACAAAAGGATAATGAGGATGAAGTAGGCGACGTTGAGAAGCGTCAATGGGCTGAAGTCGAAGTTCATTCGGCCGAAACTCTCCTTTTCATTCGGACAGTATGCGCAGGTTCGCCAAAACCGTTTCGTCCCATATCGGGGCGGCCTTGTAAATCCTCGGTTCCCCGTCGCCTCCGCGCGCCTCCACCTCGACCTCGGGGCGGTGTTTGCCGGCGGAGAACCGGGCTACGATTCGCGCGCAGAGAAGCTCTTCTTCCTTGGAGGGAGGCGGCCCGTCGGAAAGAGCAACGGGGCCTGATGCCTCAACTGCTTCAAAGCGAACGCGGCCCTCTGAGAAAAGTTCCAAAAACCTGCACTCCCCCTCGTCGCGCGCGGCGACTAACTTGAGAGTTTGGGAAAGGCGAAAGTGCCTTCCCGTTTTTAGAAGAACAAGGTCATCCCTGGTTATCTTCCTCCCGGCAGAATGAGAGAGCAGATCCCTGAAACGCGCCGCGTAGCTCCTGTCGGTCAAGAAGCAGCAGCCGCCGGCGGGAAGGGGATAGTCGCTTATTCCTTTTCGGGCTATCAGTTCCATCTGGGGGCGCCGCCCCCTGCCGCAGAAATCGAGCAACAGCGTCCTGTCCAACAGCCCCTGCTTCTCGGGCTCGGTGGGCGGCAGCCTCTTGGCGCATAAAGGCCTCACCAGGCGGCCCTCAAGCCCGGATTCCTTCTCGATTACGCGCATCGTGTCGCGGCGCTGCGACATGGGGCGCTGGCCCGTCACCTCGCCAGTGGCGACGAACTGGGCGCCGATCTCGTCGGCGTAGGCCTTAGCCTTGCGGAGCATCATGATCCGGCAATCTATGCAGGGGTTGATGTTCGCTCCGTAGCCGTGCTTGGGATGGAGCACCGTCTCTAGATATTCTTCGCCCAAATCCACGCTCTTGACGGGAACCCCCAGATTCTTTTGGGCACGCGCTGCCTCGGAGCGGACTTCGTCATGCGTTGTCCCGAACAGCGACATCGTCCGCTTGTGCTCGGAGAGGCAGAATCCTGTTGAAAAATGAATGCCGTGGACCTCGATTCCCTGCTCCTTGAGAAGCAGCGCCGCCAGCGTGGAGTCCAACCCTCCGGATAACAGCACGACGGCTTTTGTCGCCAAGAGGCCGCTCCTCCTCCATAAAGAGCCTACCACATCGGCCCCTTGCGCGAAAGAGCGCCAGGCTGGCCAGACGAAGAGGATGCGCGAACCGAAGGGTCGCATCGTGCCGCGGTCGCGCGAGCGCCGGATTCAATTGCGGTCCGCCGGGCATGGTTATCGCGGCAACGGGCTGGCGCAGCACTTGACAGGCCTCGATGATGGGAGTATATTGGAACATCTGAGCAGTTGCTCAGATATGGAGGTGTCAGTGGCGGCAGGGGTGAAGAAGAACGGAGCGGCGGGCAAGCTGGCGGTCTCGGAAAGGGGCTACGGCGCCATCGCCGATACATTCCGCGCCCTGGGTGACCCGACGCGAGCAAGGCTGGTTCACGCCCTGTCGGGGGAGGAGCGCACGGTGAACGAGCTGTCCGCGATCGCCGGTGTCTCCGCTTCCGCCGTTTCGCACCAGCTTCGGGTGCTTCGCAACATGGGGCTCGTCCGATTCCGGCGCGAAGGGCAAAGGGCCTACTACTTTCTTGACGACCCGCACATTGAAAGGCTCTTTGACGAGGCGCGGCGCCACGTAACTGAATTCATCCGCAACCGCTAGGAGTTATCATTGCCATTGTCGGCATCGCAACATGACTCGCGGAACTCGACGCTCCCGGCGGAGAACGGAAGGCGCCTCTTTCTTGTCGGAAATCCCAACGTAGGCAAGAGCGTCCTCTTCAATTCCCTCACGAGTTCCTACGCCGTGGTGTCAAACTATCCCGGCACTACTGTCGAGGTGTCAAGGGGGAAAGTTGTGCTCGGCGACGCCGAGTGGGAGGTGATAGACACGCCTGGAATGTACTCGCTCAGGCCGATCACGGAGGAGGAGCGTGTAGCCAGGGATCTGCTGCTCAAGGACGAGGGGGTGGTAGTCAGCGTCGTGGACGCGAAAAACCTCCCGAGGCTTCTCCCCATGACCATCGAGCTTTCCCTTCTCGGCCGGCCGATGATTCTGGTCTGCAACTTGATGGACGAGGCCGAAACGGCAGGGGTGAGCCTGGATTTGAAGGAACTCTCGAACAAATTGGGAATTCCGGTCGTGGCGACGGTCGCCACGAAAGGAGAAGGAGTGGACGAGCTGAAGCGGCTTCTTGCCTCTGGCTCGGCCGCGCCCGCCAGAAGAGTTGACTTCTCCGGCCCTCTTCGCGAGGCGTCGCTCGTCATAGAGGAGGCGCTTGGCGGCGCGGGCGCCGCGCGCTTCAAGGCGCTGCTTCATCTTGAAGGCGACGCCGCCTCGGCGGAAGTCGCCCCTGTTGACCAGGCGATTCTGGCGCGGGCCAAGGCACTGCTAGCGGATGCCCGTCCCTCCGCCGTCTGCGCGGAAGCCGCCAGGCAGTTCAGGGAGATGGCCTCGGCTGCTTTAAGAGACGTTTTCGTTCAAGGGAAAGGGCGAGCCTCGCGCTGGCGAGAGAATCTCGACGCGATTCTCCTAAATCCGTGGAGCGGATTCCCGCTTCTGGCTCTCGTCCTCTATCTGGGCCTCTACCAGTTCGTCGGGGTGTTCGGCGGCCAGGTGGTCGTCGGCTGGCTGGAAAACGACCTCTTCCTGTCGCACGTCAACCCGTGGCTCTCCGCCTTGTTCGCCCACTACGTCCCATGGGCGACGATGCGAGACCTCTTCGTCGGCGATGACGGCATCTTGACCATGGGCATCCGTTACGCCGTCGCCATAATACTTCCTGTCGTCGGGAGTTTTTTCGTGGCGTTCTCCGTGCTTGAGGATTCGGGCTACCTGCCCAGGCTGGCCCTGATGCTGAACCGCCTCTTCAGGGTGATAGGCCTCAACGGGCGCGCCGTGATTCCTCTGATTCTGGGCTTCGGATGCGACACGACCGCGACGATGGTGACGAGGGTCCTTGAAACCAAGCGCGAAAGGATAATAGCGACTTTCCTGCTCGCGTTGGCCATCCCATGTTCAGCGCAGATCGGATTGATTCTGGGGCTTCTTGGCGGACACCCGGCGGCCATGGCCCTATGGGTCATGACGGTTGCTGCTATTTTCCTCGTCTCTGGGACGCTGATGGCGCGGCTGATGCCTGGCAAGCAGGCGCGTTTCTTCATGGAACTGCCGCCTCTGAGATGGCCGTCCATGAAGAACGTGGCCAGCAAAACGGCGAGCAGGATGGGATGGTACTTCCTCGAAGTGGTCCCGCTTTTCGTCCTCGCGTCGGTGCTTGTCTGGATAGGCAACATTACCGGGCTTTTCCCGAAGCTTGTTGCCGCGACAGAGCCAGTGATGAAGGCGCTGGGGCTGCCGGGCGCCGCGTCAAAGGCCTTCCTCTTCGGCTTCTTTCGGCGCGACTACGGGGCGGCCGGGTTGTACGAGTTGCAAAAGGCGGGCAAGCTGGATGGGGTGCAGCTTCTCGTTTCCGCCGTGACTCTGACGCTCTTTCTGCCTTGCATCGCCCAATTTCTGATGATGAAGCGGGAAAGGGGCTGGAAGGTCACGCTCGCCATGAGCGCGGCCATTCTCGCGCTCGCGTTGTCCATCGGCTGGGCGCTCAATCAGATTCTCCTTCTGAGCGGGGCGGTGTTGTGATCGAGTGCGCGATGTGCAGGAAATCGTTCGACCCCAAGGGCGAGGAGACGATGAACGCCTGCCAGGGATGCAGTCTTTTGGGCACCGGGTGCGGCAAAGTCCGCTGCCCGTATTGCGGTTACGAAAACCAGCGCCCGCTGAAGGACGCGCGGGAGAAACTGAAAAAGCTTTGGAGGGGCTTCGGCCATGGTTCACCAGCAGGAAACGAGTGAAGCGCAGCAGGAAATCCTCGAAGCCCTGTGGCAGTACGAGGAAGAGGGCCGCCCGATGGAATGGGAACGCTTCTCGGGCGACGACAGGCAGGATTTGATCCGCCTGGGCTGGCTCTCTGACGGCGGCCGGGCGCTTACGCCCGAAGGAAAGCGCCAGGCAGCGAGGGCGATAAGGCGCCACCGGCTGGCCGAGAGGCTTCTGTCAGACGTGCTCGGCGTGTCGGACGTGGCGGGGGAGCAGGAAGCCTGCATGCTTGAGCATTCCCTCGTAGAGGGGTTTGCCGAGCGCGTATGCACTTTCCTCGGCCACCCAAGGGTTTGTCCTCACGGACACAAGATTCCAGAGGGGACCTGCTGCCTGGAGAAGCGGTCGCAGCTTGACGCGGCGCTGGCGCCGTTGACGCGTTTCCGGCCTGGAGAAGAAGGCGCCATCGCCTACCTTGCGACCGGGGGAGATGAGGACCTGGACAAATTCCTCTCCATGGGAATTCATCCCGGCGACCGCGTCACGCTCGTCAGAAAATCGCCCACGGTGGTATTCAAGTGCGGTAACTCTCAATTCGCCGTTGACAGGGAGCTTGCCGCGGGAGTTTACGTCAGAAGAGGTTGAGTCCGTAGGAAATCGCTTCTGGATTGAATCCCGCTATTGGCGCCGAATGGTCGTAAGCTTGGAACGGGCCTCTTTGATGAGGGCGTCAACCTTTTCCTCCTGGACGAAGCCCACCGCGCAGAAGCCCTGGCCGTCTCTCAGCAGGCGACGGTCGCATATTCTCTTTATGTCGGTTCGATAGGGCTCGGCTTCTCCGAGAGCTTTCATGCAACCGGCAAAGGCGGCCGGCAGGCTGGGCGAAGGCGTGTACATGACCCATGTTCCCCTGTGGGCCGAGTTTACGAGGCCGTGATGGCCGAGAACCGCCAAATGTTTGCTGGCGCAGTACTGAGGTATTTTCAGGCCGTAGACTAGCTCGCAGACGCAGAGGGGCACGTCGAACGCCGCGAGAGCCACCATAAGCCTCAGACGGGTGGTGTCGCCGAGCGCCTTGAAGAAGCCGGCGTTGACGTAGCGAGGATCGTAACCACCGTTATCCGGAGTTGCCTTTTCCATGATTCCCCCTCCTCAACCATCTCTGAGGTGGCAGCCCGTTCGAGCCGCTCCCTTATGAGAAATCATATCCCTACTCGCTTAAACTTGCAAGCCGAAAAGGGCAAATGAAACATTCCACCCAGGTTGCCGTAAAATTCTCGTATCATTCGCCGCTCTTGTTGCGAATGAAAAAGGGGAGCCGGATGAAATCAATGAATTTGCTGGCTGGTCTCTTCGTCGTTACATTGGTTTCGTGGGCCGCCGATCCACTTGCCTCCACTCCGCCCGTCCTTTTTAATCCGCCGATGTCCCAGCGAAACGCCAACTACGCGATCGAGGTTTCGCTCGACGCGGCCGCCCACACGCTCAATGGGCACGAGCGAATCGTCTGGAGAAACATAACAACCGCCCCGGCTTCGGACGCCTGGTTTCACCTCTACCTGAACGCGTTCGCCAACAACCAGTCGGACTTTTTCAAGGAGTCCGGCGGCAGGTTGCGTGGCGACACATCGGACAGAAAACACTGGGGCTTCTGCAGGGTCACCTCGCTTGCGCTGTTGAATCCGGACGGGACGAAGGTTCCGCTAAAGCAGCTCTTCCCGGGTCTTGACATGACGGTCATGCGCGCCGAGTTGCCTTCCCCGGTTCCCCCGGGCGGCCAAATCACGCTGGACGTATCTTTCGAAGACATGCTTCCGAAGGTATTTGCGCGCGCCGGTTACGCCGGGAATTTCGTAATGGCGGGCCAATGGTTTCCAAAGCTGGGCGTGTTTCAGGGAACCAAAGGGTGGAACTGCCACGCATACCACGCCAATTCAGAGTTCTTCTCGGATTTCGGCGTTTATGACGTGGCCGTGACGGTTCCCAGGAATTACGTGGTCGGCTCGACCGGCGTGGAGTGGGGAGACGAGAATATTTCCGGGGCCAACAAGACGGTCCACCTGCACGCGGAGGACGTCCACGACTTCGCCTGGACCGCCTCGCCTGATTTTGTCGAACAGGATGGCTCGTGGGAGGGAGTCCGTATAAGAATCCTGATGCAGCCTGGCAACAGGGATTCGATTCCGAGGTACATGGCCGCCATCAAAGAGGCGCTGGGTCTTTTCGCCAAATGGATATGGAAGTACCCTTACCAGCAGATAACGATCGTTGACCCGCCGGCAAACGGAATGGGAGCGGCCGGGATGGAGTATCCGACCCTGATAACGGGCGGAGCGAGCCCGTTCATGCCCCGATCGGTGCTGATGCCTGAAATGGTCGTGGTGCACGAATTCGGCCACCAGTATTGGTACGGCATGGAGGCGAACAACGAATTCGAGGAAGCGTGGCTGGACGAGGGAATCAACAGCTATTACGAGACGCGCATAATGGACGCCTGGTTCGGGCCGGATCGCTCCATCCTGAACGGGTTCTGTGGCCTGCACATGGGCGACGTGGCTATGCAGAGGGTCCAGTATTTCAGTATTCCAGACATGGACCCAGTGGTGCTTCCCGCCTGGAAGTACTTTTCGAACGGATCCTATTCCGTCATGAGTTACAGCAAGCCGGTCATGGTGCTAAAGACGCTCGAAAACATCCTCGGAACCGAGAAGATGGACGAAGTCATGCGGGCCTTCTTCATGAAGGTGAAATTCACGCACCCGGCCACCGGCGACTTCGTTAGGATCACCTCCGAAGCGGCCGGGCGCGATCTTTCGCCTATTCTCGGCCCGCTGCTTTACGGCACCGGAACGATTGATTTCAAGGTGGCCGGAGTTCGCAACAGGCCAGTGGAGCGGCCGGCCGGATTCGACCTCACGAAGGCGCGGCCGGAGCTCTTCTCGAAGGAAAAGCAGCCGAAGAAGGCCGGAACGGATGGCGCATATGAAGCCGACGTCACCATCCAGAGGAAAGGAGAGGTGGTTCTCCCCGTGGAGATTCTAGTGACCTTTTCGGACAAGACGACGAAGCTTGAAACCTGGAACGGGGAAGAGCGCTACGTCACTTTCAAATATCCCAAAAAGGTAACGGAGGTCGTCATTGACCCGAAGGGGAAAGTGCCTCTTGACCTGTCCAGGCTCAACAACGGCTGGCAGGCCAAGGAGGACGGCGCGCCGGCCTCCGCTCTGGCCCTGCGCTTCAGTTCATTTTTCGAGGCCTTGTACGCGATGGCCTCGGGGTTGTTTTGAGTCCGTTTCTTTTTGCCGCGATTTCCCGGTTGGAGCGTGAGAGCGCGCCCGGGATAGCGCAATCACCTCCGGGGGCGGAACTCCCCACGGCGGAATTGCGCTCTTATGGCGCCATGACGGCTAGGAGGTTTTCATGACTTTGGCGAAGGCGGTCAGGGTAGGGCTCGGAGGCAAAGGCAAACTGGCCAGCGCGATCGTTCTCTTTTGCGTCCCTCTGGCGATGTCGTTCCTCGCTGGCTCCCCGTTGCGGTCGGGGCTGCACGCCGCTTTCGACAGGTATCCGGCGGCCTCCGAATTGCTCAACGGCGGCGGGCTCGACCTGTTGTCGGAAACCGGCCTTCGTCAGCCGGCGTTCTGGGCGGCGGGCTTCTCGCTTTTCCTGCCTATGCTGTTGCTTTCCGTCATCCTTGGGTTGTGGGCGCAGGCGGGAGCGTACTCACTCGCCATGCCGGACGAAACGAGGAACCCTTGGCGGAGGCTCTGGCCCGAAGCGACGAAGCTGCTTCCCAAGTTTCTCGTGATTGCGATTTTAAACGCTATTCTCTGGGGCGTCGTGGCGGTATTTCTCGCGATACCTTTTGCCGCCATGCATTTTAAGTTCAAAGATAATACCGATCCTGGCCCGGCCTGGCACCTATTTCTGGCGGAACTCGTCGCGGTCACCATTTTTTGGAACGTCGCCTCCGCCGCCGGCGGCTTCGCAAAGGCGGCCACGGCGTCAAGAATGGGAGAGGGCAACATAGCGAGGGCTTATCTGGCCGGATTGAGATTCTCTTTCAGGAGGTTCGCCGGGGTTGAGGCCATGACGTGGTCTTTCTTCGCGCTGAGGATCGCAGTTTTCGCCGCCGCCGTACTGGTTCTTCCGCTCGCCGTGACCTACGGCGGAAGCATTCTGAAGTGGCTTCTTTTCCAGGTTGCCCTTTTCGCGATGGCTTGGCTGAGGGTCGCCGAAATGAGAAGCCAGGTGGCGTATCTCGCGGGCCGGCAGCCGGAGCCTCCGCCGGCATAAGAAAAGATCCCTCAGCGAGCAGAGACGGAAGCCCTCTCTTCGGCCAGCTTGTAGAGAAGAGAGCGCTCGTCTGGGGCGAGGTGCTTGCTCGATTCAAATAGCAAGAAAGAGAGCAGGCCATCAAGCGCTCCATGCAGCGCCTCTCGGCGTTTTTCCGATGGAAGGTCCGCGACGTTGGCCGTAAGGGCCTTGGCGTCGAGCCGGCCCTGGGCATCGAAACCGGTTCCCTCAATCAGGCCCGTCCTTGCGGCATCCAAAGCTCCGCTGAACAGCATGGCGCGCCCTTTGCTGTCGAGCGATTTGGCAACCGTGGAAGAGATTTTCGAGAAGAGGCCGTTGTAGTCCTCGATCAGCGTTGTCAGCGCCTGGGCGTCCTCGAATTCGTCCTCCGCCGTTTCGGCCGGGGCCCCGGGCATCTGGATATATCTGGCCAGAACGAAGGCCATGAGGATTCTGAGCGTCTCGAACTCATCGAGGCTTGCAAGATGGATGATCTCGCGCACCGACCTCTTGCCGTCAACGAGCGCCAGTATCTCGAACTCGCCCTCCATGAATCGGACGCCCTTGTCCCTGATCTCGCTAGGCGCCTGAAGTGGAACGATGCCGTCGGTGGGAATTAGCTCCTTGATCCGGGGCCACTCGTCAAGCCGCCTGATTCCCTCCATGATGATATTCGTGGTCGAGGTCGAGAGCTTGATCTTTTCCTCGTTGGCTTCGGTCGTTTCCTCGAAGAAGAAGAGGCCTTCGTTTAGCGTGAAAAGTCCGTAGATAATCTCCAGGACCTGGTTCTTTACGGCCCACCAGAGTTGCTTCGGAGTGAGAATGCCCATCTGGACGAGGATTTTGCCCTGCCTCCTGCCGGGCTCGACTTGGAGTCCGGATTGGAGGTTCTGCTCCCCGGTGATCTTTCCGTGACGGACGAGGAAGTTGCCAAGAGACTCTTCAGGCTTGGAAGATGTTCCGAAAACAAGCTCGCCCTTATCCCAATAGAGCCTGCGAACGAGTTTCCCGCTGCGAAACGTAAGCGTGCCGGTCTTTTTCAAAAGGTTCACGAAAGTCAGCACGTCCGGAACGCTGATGGCTTTCAGGGAACCTTCGAGGATCCGCTCGCCCATGCCCCCTCCGGAAGAGGCTATCATAACGAAGAAATTTCGATTTGAAAAGGGGGGCACGAAGCGATGGAGAGCGGGGCGTTGCGCATAAAGGCAAAATCGCGTGAAATGATGGCAAAGAAGAACAGAAGCGGACGCATGAAGCTCGGGCTCGCGAGGCCGGGCTTTCCTGGCTCTTGCGCTGATTCAGCGCGGGTGGTAGGATTCTAGGCAAAGCGGCCGCTTGGGTTTTCGGCAGGTGCCGGCCGCGGCGCCGCCCGTTGTTGGCGAGGAGGGAGAGATGGAAAGTTTTCTTCATTTCGTAAACGTGGCATGGCCTTACGCGGGCGGTTTGGTCGCTCTGTTGCTGCTTTACAACTCCGTCGTCATCGTCGGCGGCACGCAGATCGCCGTTCTTGAAAGAAAATACCTTGGCAGGCAGATGCCGCAGGGCCGCGTGGTGGCCTTGGCCGGGGAGGTCGGCATCCAGGCGAAAACGCTGGGACCGGGCCTCCATCTGCTGATTCCTTTTCTCTTTTCGGTGACGAAATATCCATTCACGATGATCGCGGAAGATGAAGTCGGGCTTCTCGAATCAATAGACGGTTTCTCCATTCCGCCGGGGAAAATTTTCGCGAAGGTCGTCTCCGGCCACAACAGCTTTCAGGACGGGGAGAACTTCCTCAAGAATAGCGGCGAAAAAGGGCCGCAGACCCAGATGCTGCCCCCGGGCCAGTACAGGATAAACCCCGTACTGTTCAGGGTCCGCAAGGTTCCTTCGGTCATAATAGACAAGGGCAGGATAGGCACCGTAACAAGCATGGACGGCCAGCCGATCCCTCCGGGAAGGCTGCTTGCTTCTCGCGTTGATGGCCACAGCAACTTCGAGGACGGCCAGGCCTTTCTGAACAACGGCGGGCAGAAGGGGCCTCAGATAGACATCCTTCTTCCGGGCACTTACCGCATCAATACCGACCTCTTCCACGTGGAAATCCGCGAAGCGACGATAGTGCCGGCGATGAAGGTGGGCCTCGTCACGGCGCTCGACGGCGAGCCTCTTCCAGAAAAGGAGTACGTGGCGACCCCAGTGGCCGGACACAGCGATTATCAGGCGGCAGCCGCCTTCCTGGAGTCGAAGGGCCAGCGCGGCCCGCAGTTCGACGTCCTGAAGCCGGGCACCTACTACATCAACCCCCTTCTGTTCAAGGCCGAGCTTGACGACGTGGCGGTCGTGGAGAGGGGCCAGGTCGCCGTCGTCGTCTCGAACGTCGGAGAAGAGCCGAAGCAGATAAAAGAGCTTACGGCGCTCGCGGCGAAAGAGGAGGCTGGCGACGAGGAGGCGAGAAACGCCGAGTCGCGCGTCGTGCCAGGCATCGAGCGCTACGTCGTTCCAAACGGTTTTCGCGGCATCCAGCAGGAGGTAATCGGCCCCGGCTTCTACTACCTTAACCGGCGCGCCTACATGGCCTACATCGTTGACACGACAAACATCACGATCGACTGGGACGACAGCAAGGAGACGCGCTTCGACCCGCTGAAAGTCATTTCGAGGGACGGCTTCCAGATTAGCGTTTCGGTAAAGGTCGTTATCAGGGTCAGGCCCGACCAGGCTCCATACATGGTGGCGAAGATCGGCTCGATCGAAAACCTGATCCTGCACGTCATCCACCCGATGATAGATTCGTCGTTCAGAAACCAGGCCTCGTCAACCTCGGCCATGAACTTCATGCAGGACAGGCAGGAGGAGCAGCGCAAGGCCGAGGAGAGGGCGAAGGCGGAACTCGAGAGATACCACGTCGAATGTGTTTCGGTCCTGATCTGCCAGATCAACCTTCCTCAGGAACTCATGGATACGCAGACGAAGAAGATCATCGCCCAGCAGCAGCAGGCCATGTACCAGGACCAGCAGAAGGCGGAGCAGACGCGCATAGCAATGGAGAAGACGCGTTCGGAGGCCGACCAGCAGAAGAACCTCGTCGAGGCGGAAATCGGCGTCAAGATCGCCGAGCAGAACAAGGCGAAGGCGATACGCTTCGCCGAAGGCGAGGGCGAGAGCCTGCGGCTTCGGGCGGAGGGCGAGGCGAAGGGAATCAGGGCGAAAGGCGAGGCCGAGGGGTCGAAGATTCTAGCCATCGGCGAAGCGACCGCCAAAGCCTACGAGCTTCAGAACAAGGCCATCGGCCAGCAGGGAGTAACGGCCATCGAGATCGCCAAGCAGATCGCCTCCGGCAACGTGAAGGTGACGCCGGACTTGCTGGTTCAGGGCGGAGACAACCTGGGCGGCCTGCTCTCCACCTATTTCACGAAGCTCATCGCCGCTGCGCCCCAAGAGACACCAACCGGCAAGCAGAAAGCGCAGGACCCGCTGAAAGATTTGACGAAGAGCTGATGAAGCACGATGGATGAAGGCGAAGCGCCCATTCAAAGCGAGGCGGGGTGGCCCCGAATTAGGATCCTGGCCTAAGAGCGGGACATGGCCGCGCCGGACGATATGCCTGGACCGTGAAGAGTTAAGAGTGAAGAGGTGAAGAGCCGCCACCGCTCACGCTTCACCCTTTACCCTTCACGCTTTACCCTTCACCCTTTACGCTTCACGCTTTACCCTTTACCCTTCACGCTTCACCTTCTCACGTCTCACGTCTCACTTTTCACGTCTTCCGCCCGGTTTCTTTCGGTGGTATACTTCCTTTCTAGCACCTTGGAGGGGTTCGGCTGTGGGGAAGCGGAGGGGCGTGATATGTCGCGTTTTGTTCCTCTTTGGGTTTCCGGGGCCGGTTTTGGGGGCAGTTTGCCCGTTTTTGGCCCTCGGGGGGCGAGAAAAGGTGAGAAAACCGTTTGGAAGGCCGTCTCGGGGCTTCGGGATGGCTCCCAAAAGCTTAGTTTTCCCGTCTCGAACCTTCGTGACGGCTCCCCAAAGCTTGGTTTTTCCGTCTCGAACCTTCGTGACGGCTCCCCAAAGCTTATCTTTCCCGTCTCAAGGCTTCGAGATGGCAATCCAAAGCGTTGGACCGGCGTCTCGAACCTTCGAGAAGGCAATTTAACGCTTGGTTTACCCGTCTCAAGCCTCCGAGATGATTTTCTTGACCGTTTTCGCCGTTTCGCGGGCCCCGGGGGCTGTTCTGCCTCCCTCCGGCTCCCGCTTCCCCGGGCCGCAGGCCCAAAACCCAATGTTCCAGCGGAATGAAGGGAGGGTACCATGCAGGTTCCACACCCGACGACAGGCGCTTCAACGTTGCTCAAGGAGTACGGACTTTACCACTTGGCGAGGCTGAAAGCGGAGAGGGAGCTTTCGGAGATGGCCGGGGCGTGGCAGAAGTGCCAGGACCGGCTGGCGGCAAGAGTGGCGGCCCACGAGGCGGCGCAGGCCGCGGCGATGACCGCGATGGCGGTTCGCGACGGGGAGGACGAGGCGCTCGACGAGGTGGTGCGCCGCTTCAGCCTCGCCGTGCTCTCGAAGTGCGGCAACAACCGGAAGTCGCCGCTCTGGCTAACCTATTTTCCAGATGGCATGACGCCGGTCGTGAACGCTCCCTTGGAGGCCGAGCTTCAGAAGGTCAGCGTCCTGGTAAGCAAGCTTGGAGAAGAGGAGGACGCCGAGCTGAAAGGATTCGCGGGAACGCTTTCAGCCGCGTCGGGCGCGCTCGCCCACGCCGTTGACGCCCACCGCGCCGCCCACGACGCCGAGCTTCAGGCCTACGGCCTCTGCGAACAGGAGAAGATCAACTGGTTCGACGCCTACAAGCTCGACTACCGCGCTCTCGTCCACATGTACTACAAGAACCCCAAAAAGGCCGAGAGCTTCTTCCGCCCCGCAGCCAAAGCCAAGAAGAACGGCGGCGGAAGCGCCACGCCCGCGACCGGCGACATTGGGACCCCCAAGCCGCCCGTCACGAAGGCGTGAAGGAAGTGAAAAGTGAGAAGTGAGAAGTGAGACGTGAGAAGTGAACGATGCAAGACACGCGCGGCGCGAAAGACAGCCGCTATCGGGTTCTGGAGAACCCTCCTACAAAGGATGGCCGTTCGGTCACGGCGAACCCGCCCCTGTAGGAGGCATCTCCAGATGCCGATTGCGCGTGAGCGGGCGCCTCGTGTTTGGTGTCTCGTGTTTAGTGTTTGGTGAAAGGACGGCATGAAGAACGCTGCGGGCGGGGGCAGTTCCTACCCCCCGCCCGTGTTTAGGAGACGTTCGACATTGACTTCGCGGATGATGGGCGCTACATTGAACTTGGATGGATGAGAGAGGAAGCGGTAAAATAATACGCAAAAACAGTAGCCAGCTTTGACGTCACCAAGCTTTGGCGTCACCACTTGACGCCGGATATTCGTTAGGGCACTGCCTGGCAAGGAGGTCACCTGATGAAATGGCCACCGAGCTTCATGCTGTACAAGAGGCCGCTATTACGTATCCAGATTACCTATGGTTACGGGTATGCATTTTTCAAATGCCAAGCCGATTCCGTCGCAGATGAGGGGCTCCACTTTGTGATTGCCTATGTCCTTTTCCTCGCAAGGTTCTTCTATGCATGTGAGAAACGCCATGTTGTGCCAGTAGCCTCTGTTCTCACAGACCACCTCCAAAGCTATGCCCCTCCAAATCAGCTCACATCAGATATTTTACAAGCAGTATACCGAACGTTTACGAAAATGGAGAAGTCGGCCTTTGACGACCAATTTAAGTATCCCCTGCTTCCTCCGACGATCTATGCTGAGGATCTGGGTGACGTGGATTCTATTGAGGGAATCGGGCAATATACCTTTGGCATGTTCAAGAAAAGCGGTTGTTGGCAATGCGACCTTCAGATTTCTTTGGGCTTTAATCTCGTCTTGCTACCACTCACGGTGGGCCTCCTTTACAACTATGTAACTGATCGAATTACTGACGAGGAAACTGCTATCTTGAAAGCTTGCATTACCGATTTCCTCCTTTTAATACCGTCGTCGAACTACAGGTCTTATAGATTTTCCACGAAAGCGGCCAACAAGGTCATCCACAATCATCTAGGGGCTTGTCGTGAAAGGCTTCCGAAGAGATTCGCCTAACAGCCAATAGAGGCGGCCTCCGGGTATGGCGTTGTGCCATACTCGGAATGCCCATTCTCTGAAAGGAGGCCGCCCATGGCTAGAACGCGGGTGGTGCATGTCGACCCATAGTAGAGTCGGGTCTTCAGCACTCAAGAGGGGTAGGCAATGAGCTGGTTCTCCCGTAAACCAACACAGATGAAATACGTTAAGGCTGCTGCTACAGTTGCTACCAATCTTTATCTACATACCATCCCCGGGGCAGAAGATGCACCCGCGCCTCTTCAATTCGATCTACCAGATTCACGGTATCGCTACCTACTCTTTTGTTTTAGCGCTGTTGTGAGCGCAGCGCTTGTTTACGACGAGAAGAAGCACATTCAGCCAGAACCCATGCTTGATGGCTGCCTACAAGCAGCGAGATTCATTGCGGGTGAAAGTCCCCTGGACTTCTTTGGCCCCTCTGCAAATCGCCAGGATTCTCTCAACAATACTTCCGCATATTTCCAAGAATTCCTTAGAAACTGGTCCCGATGGCCCGCGCTTGAAAAGGAAGGTAAACACGAGGAAAGATGGAATTTGATTTCTTTAATGATTCGCACCACGGAGTCTGACCATGCCGCCGCCCAAAGTGATATGGAACGTCTCAGTAGGCTGGCACTACACGTTGACTGTGTGCTTCCCACCATGTGGGCAGCGTTCCAAGAACTGGCCAATCGGTAAGCCCTTTGTTAAAAGAGCACCAGTGCCTAACAGCTCGTTGCATTGGACCCAATCACGCTCCGGCACAGATGGCCTTCGAGGCCTTCTTGCTCGGATAGCCTTCGCAAAAGATATCTGGGTCAAGTAAACGGCAAGGAGTTGACGTGATGATCGCAGCAAGACCGGAGCGACCTGAAACGCCGAAGTACCGAGAGCTCCGTGACGCGGTTTGGAATGCGTTGCCCTCTTGGAGTCGTTTCATCGTTGCAGTCGATGGTCGCCATGGCGTCGGCAAGACAACCGTTGCCCGGTATTTGGCATGGCAACTCGCAATGCCAGCAATTGAACTCGACACATTTCTCAAGCGCCCATGCCAGGGCTACGATCTTCGAGAAAACGAACTCCGCTGGGTTCTTAACTCTCGCTTAGAGGCAAATTGTCCCGTCATTGTAGAAGGCATATTCGTTCTGCAGGCGCTCGATCGGCTAGGCCTAACGCCTAACTTTCTCGTGATTGTGAAGCACACCGGCAACCCTGGAGACCATTGGCTTGCCGCACAATTCGCGGAGTACGAGTCGAAATATCGCCCCGCGGAGCATTGTGATTTCAACCTCACATGGCAGGCCGACTAAAACTCCGCGAGAAGGCCAACGCAGCGCGCCCGCTCCCTGGCCCTGAGTCACTTATGCGTTTTGGCCTGCGAAGGGAAAGGAGCGGGGTCAAATCTTGCTTTCTAGCAGTCCATCAAGCGTGCGTCTCTTGGCTGCCGTCTCACTTCTCACGTCTCACTTCTCACGTCTCACGCTTCACAAGTTAAGAGTTAAGGGTAAAGAGGTTAAGCGTCGCCACCACTCACGCTTCACGCTTCACCCTTTGCCTTTTCACCTCTCACTTTTCACGTCTCACCTCTTCCCGCATCCCGCTCGCGCCTCTGTTGCCCGCGCACCAAGCGAACTACGAGCGGCGCGAACCAACGACGCGAACGCACTTCAAGGAAGGCTTCCTTTCCTCCGTGACCTTCGCGCATGTAACGCAACTATAATCTTCCCTCTGCGCCTCAGTGTCTCTGTGGTTCAATCCTTCCCTTCGTGTCCTTTCCAAAATAGCATTTTCAGAAGCGCGGCGCAGGCCGCATTCCGAAGCGAAGCGAGGAATGCGCGTTCCGGCGCCGTTGGGCCAGATGCGCGAAAAACGAGCGGGCAGAGGCCGACTCGTACTTTCGTACTCGGAGGCCTCGGACCGCGAAGTTTGACAAAGCAGATGGTCCGACGCCGCCGGCGTCCCCCAAAGGGGGAGTAGGGGGGGCGCAATCAAGGCCGATGGGCGGCCAAGGAACTTGGCCAGAAGCCGCTGAACGATGCGGGGAGAAGCGTCAAGCGAATCTGACGTGCGAATGAACGCTTCGAGACGGCTCGGAAGCGGATTCGTGCCTGAACGAAGTGAGGGCGCCCATCGGCCTTGCCCCTCTGTGGCCCGCGCACCTTGGAGACTACGGGCGGATCAAATCAACGCCGGGCCTACAAAACACCAGACACAAGACACCAAACACTTTTTCTCCTCCGTGCCTCGGCGCCTCTGTGGTTCTATCTTTCCCTTCGTGTCCTTTGTGGCCTTTGTGGTGAACATTCTTCTCGCGCGCCGGCGCCCCTCACTTTTTCCCTAGGATTTTCATGACGGCCGTCACGAGTTCGGCGCGGCGGAAAGGCTTCTTCAGGAAACCGGCCAGCTCGCCTTCCTTGAAGCGCTGCTTCACCTCGGCTTCGGAATAGCCGCTGACCAGGATGATCGGGACCGACTCACCAAGACGCCGCAGTTCCCTGAAAACGTCCTCGCCGTTCATCTCAGGCATGTTGAAATCCAGCAGAACGGCTCCGATCTCGCTCTTGCGCTCGCCAAAGAGTGCCAGCGCCTCCTGCCCGGTCGAGGCGGCTATCACGTTGAACCCGAGGCCTTCAAGCATCGTGACCTCGACCTCCCTGACGGCGGCTTCGTCCTCGACGCAAAGCAGGGTCCACGAAGCCTTCCCGGCCTGCCCAGGCTCCTCCGCCTCCTCCTCGCGCACGGCGCCGCGAAGGCTTGCGGGGAAATAGAGATCGAACCGGCTGCCGCGGCCGGGCTCCGAAAAGACCCGGATGGCGCCCTGATGGCTCTTGACGATTCCGAGAACGACGGCCAGCCCCAGCCCCCGGCCCGCGAACCTAGTGGTGAAAAAAGGCTCGAAGATTTTCGGCAGAACAGCGGGCTCCATGCCGGAGCCGGTGTCCGAAACGGAGAGGCAGACGTACTCGCCAGCGCCGAGAGCCTCCCCGAGGATCGCGTCCGAAAAGAACCCCGGGCCGGCCGAAACGAGCGACGCCGAGATGGAAATTATGCCGCTCTTGTCCCCGATCGCCTCCGACGCGTTTCTTACGAGGTTCATGACGACCTGGCGCAACTGCGCCGCGTCGCCTTCCACCGCCGGCAACCCCTCCGGGAAATTAAACCGGAGAGCCGCCTTCTTGGATATCGAAGCCTCCATCACTCCCGACACACCCTCGACCAGCTCGCCGAGGTCAATTGGCTTCACGGCTAGCTGGCCACGGCCGGCGCAGACGAGCATCTGCCTCGTCATCTCGGACGCGCTCACCGCGGCGGTCCTGATCTCTTCGAGCCTGTGGCGCGCCGTGGCCGGCAGGGAGGCGTCCCTCAGCGCGATGTCGGCGTTGCCCAGGACGCTCACCAGGAGGTTGTTGAAGTCGTGAGCTATGCCCCCGGCCATCACGCCGAGGCTTTCCATCTTCTGGGCCTGTTGGAGCTGGATGGCCACCCTTCTGCTCTCCTCGGCCGCGAGCTTTCGGTCGGTGATGTCCCTGAAGACGCCCATCAAGCAGGGTCTTCCGCCGAAGAGGATGGCGCTCGAATTGATGTCGGCAAAGAAGATCGAGCCGTCCTTTCTCAGGACGGGGATCTCCTCCGCCATGGCGATTTCGCCCCGCATCTGTCTTTCAAACTGGTTGACGACGTGCTGGAGGGCGCTCTGGGGGTGGATGTCACCGACGCTCAACGCAAGCAAATCTTCGATGGTGCATCCGAGCATTTTGCATATCGCGCCGTTGCCCATGACGAACCGGCGAGTCTCGTGGTCGGCGATCAATATGCCGTCGAGCGCCTTGTCGAAGAGCGTCCGGAACTTCAGCTCCGATTCGAGAAGCGCCTCCTCGGTCTTCTTTCTGTCGGTCACGTCGAAGCCTATGGCCAGGGCGGCGGGCTTGCCGCCGTATTCCATCTGTTCGCCGGACAGGTCGAGCCAGCGCGTCTCGCCGCGCTTGGTCAGATATTTGAACTCGTAACGGTTTACGACAGCGTCGCCCTTCTGGCGGGCGGTCCCGCGTTCCTTGAGCATCTCCATATGGTCGGGATGGACCAGTTCCCAGAACTTCATTTTGAGAAGCTCATCCTGAGTGTAGCCGGTGAGCAATTCGGTGTGCCTGTTGACGTAGCGGAATTGGCCGTCCTGGTGGATCATGATGGCGGCGGAGACCGTTTCCGCGACCTTACGGAATCTCTCCTCGCTCTCGGCCAATTGCCTCAGCGCCGTTTCCTGGGTGGTGACGTCCCTTAGGACGACTATGGCGCCTTGAACCTCGGGGTCTTCCAGCCTGTTGTTGCCGACCGCTTCGAGGTAAACGTAGCGCCCATCCTTGTGCCGCATCCTGAACGTCACGGGCTCGATTGGCCCTTGCGTCGTGAGCGCCTGGCGGAAAACCTCCTTGACCGCCGGTATGTCGTCGGGGTGAATGTAGTCGAAGGCGCTTCGTCCTTCCCGCTCGGAGGGCTCCCTCCCCAGGAGGCGCCGCGCCGAAGGGCTGACGTAGCGCACGATGCCGTCGCGCCCGAGAATGACTACTACGTCCAGGATGTTCTCAAGGAGGAGCTTGTACTCGCGCGCCTCGTCGGCCATGATTTCACCCCGTCGCCCCAAGCCAGACGCCTGGCGAACTAAATTATGCCCGCAAGAGGCCCGGCGTGTAAAGCTAGAAAGGATGAAACGCCGGCGCGCCGTCAGCCGGTCCGCCAGCCGTTCACTTCCATGCGAAGGCGGTTCGAGCGCTTGTCCGTGAAGAGCACGTGCCCTTCCTCGATCCCCTTTAGATAGAGCCGCCCCGTCAGCTCGACGTCCTTCCGGCAGTATTTTTCAATGAGGTCCAGCCTGCCCTCCCTGTACCACTGTACCGACTGCACGCCGTCGGCGCTCTTCGATTCGCCGAAGTTGGCTTCGGCCAGCGAGGCGAGGGAGAGGCGGAAGCCGAGCCGCTCCTTCACGACTTCAAGGAGGTCCACAATCCGAACCCGCGAGAGGTCCTTTCGGGTGTAGGGCCTGAGCACCTCGATGTCGAAGCGGCGCACGTTGAAGCCGATCACCTCCTTCGCTTCCAGCAGGTCGTCAACGAGCGCGCCGGCGTCCTTTTCAAAATAGACGCGCCACCGCCCGCTGTCGAGGTCCCACGCCACGGCGAGCGCAAGCTTCATCCTGCTGATATTCCCCCAGCCGCCCACCTCATCGGCTAGTTTCTGCGTTTCGAGGTCGAAGACGAGCCTGCCGGGCTTTTCCATAGGTTCGGAGGCCGGCTGTCCAGTCCGGACGCGGGGGCGTGGCTGCGCGCGCCTTTTCGGCGCGACCGCGACGCCACCGGAGAGAACCTCCATCAAGAGGAGCGCGGCTTCCTTGTCCAATGGCCTGTTGCCGTTGCCGCACTTCGGCGACTGGATGCAGCCGGGACACCCCGATTCGCAGGGGCAATCCTTCACCAGAGAGGACGTCGCCTGAAGAAGCCGCTCGAAGAGCTCGTAGCCCTTTCTGCACAGCCCCGCGCCACCTGGATAGCCGTCGTAAACGAAGACTGCCGGGCCATTGACCTGCGGGTGGTGGGCGAACGATATCCCCCCGAGGTCCCACCTGTCCGCCAGCGCCAGCAACGGAAAAATCCCTATGAGGGCGTGCTCTAAGGCGTGCAGCCCCCCCATGACGTGAAGCCCTCTCTGGGCTATCAGCTCCGAAGCGGCCTCGGGCGCGGCCACCCAGAAGCCCTCGGTCTCGAAGGTCATCGGAGGCGCGTCGAGCGGATATTCGCCCATCACCTCTCCGCCGGAGATGCGTTTCTTCACGAAGCCCCTTACTATCTC
>JBBINO010000015.1:0-12474 GCA_037443845.1 Acidobacteriota bacterium | reverse complement strand
CGCCCATCACCTCTCCGCCGGAGATGCGTTTCTTCACGAAGCCCCTTACTATCTCCGTTACCTTGAGCCTTCCGAAGGAGAGAACGGCCGGTCCGGAGTCGCGCTGTTCGGTCAGTTCGAGGATTTCCGTCTCCTTGTCGGAGCGGACCTCCGTGTAGTAGGAGGCGTTGACCGGCTTGACAACGGCCTTCAGTTCCCTTGGCACCAGCGCCTCCACTTCATAGCTCTGGCCCTGGTGGAGGTATATGGCGCCCTCGTGACACTCCCTGAAAACTCTCACCGCGTCTATCGCGCCGATGGCTTTCCCGCCCGCCGTGACGATGGAGTAGCTCTCCCCGGTCGTCCTCAGGTTGATTCCCCTGTGGGGGTTTCGCCTCAAGGTGTGCCACTTCGTGCCTTCGGCGTCCAGCACGAGCTCGCCCTTGTGCCCGAGCGATTCCAGCACTCGCCTGGCCGCCGTGCCCGGGGCGATTTCCGCGTCGTCTATCGGCCGCTCCCTCGCTGCACAGACAAGGTGCGGTTCTAGTATGGCCGTGTTCTCCGGGTCTATGACGATCTCTTCGAGAGGGCGTCCCAGAAGCGAGTCCGGGTGCGAAACGAAATACTGGTCCAGCGCGTCGGGCATTGCTATGAGAAAGATGTCCGCTTCGCTGGCTCCCCTGCCGACCCTTCCCATCCGCTGGTGAAGCGAGATCAGCGAGCCCGGGTATCCTACCAATATGCACGCGTCCAGGCCGCCTACGTCAATCCCCGCCTCCATCGCGGAGGTGGAGACCACCCCCTTCAAGGTGCCGTCGAAGAAACCCTGCTCGATCCTCCTTCGCTCGGAGGGGAGGAACCCCGCCCGGTACGACGAAACCGACCTCCTGTAGGAGCCGTCGCGGTGGCAGAGCCAGGAGTAGATCAGTTCCGTCACCTTGCGCGCCTTGGTAAAACAGAGCGTGCGGGCGCCCTCCGATATTAGCTTGTCCATCAGCTCGCACGCGAGCGTGTAGGGGCTGGCATGAGGGTCCATGAGAAAAAGGCGGCGGCCAGGTTTTGGCGCGCCGCTCTCTTCTATGCACGCGGCGTCACGCCCCGCCAGCGTTTTGAAGAAGGCCTCGCCGTGCGAGAGCGTCGCCGAGGTGGCGATCCAGCGCGGGCTCGAGCCACACTCTTCGATGAGCCTTTGGAACCTCCAGAAGACGTGCCTGGCGTGCGCCCCGAAAATGCCCCTGTAAACGTGGGCCTCGTCAACCACGACGGTGGCCAATTCCGAAAAGAAGGGCTTCCAGTTTTCCGCGAAGCCCAGAAAGGCAAGGTGGAGCATGTCCGGATTCGTCAGCAGCAGAGGCGGCGGGGCTTTCTGGAGCCTCTTCCTTTCCGCCGCCGGCGTGTCCCCGTCGTAGATTGCCGCCCGGAAGTCGTGAAAACGCAGCCTCTGGGCCAGTTCGTTGATCTTTCCGCACTGGTCCTGCGCCAAGGCTTTGTAAGGGTAGATGAATAGGCCTCTGGCATCGGGCGCGCCGAGCCATGCGTTCATCGCGTGCAACTGATAGACGAGGCTCTTGCCGCTCGCCGTCGGCGTGGACAGCAGCAGCTCTTCTCCTCTTGCCAGGGCTTTAAGCCCCAGCACCTGGTGGCTGTACAACTCGCCCAGCCCCGCGCCAATGAGGGCCGCCTTCAACCCGGGGTGAAGGTGGCCGGGAAGCGGCAATCTCGACGCCGGGTTCGGGGGAAGGTCGAAACGCGCCTTTATCGCCCTGCCCAGCTCGGCGTCCCGTTCGGGATCGGCGAGGAACCGCCGGCCTTGCTGGCGGATCGTCCCGCCGCCTACTTTTGCCATCAAAAGGGCTCGATTGGCGGGGCCGGTGGCGGCTCCTCGGCGGGGGGCGCCACGCAGGTTCCGGGCGCGGTCGCCTGGCCGGGGACCGCTTCGACTTGCATCGGCAGGCAATACGCGGTGTAGGCCCCGAAGAACGACGTCTGCATCACTCCCTGAACCCACCATTGAGCAAGGGTGAGAAGGAACCTCACCGGCAGGAGAACCAGGGCGAGCGGAGGCAGTATCGAGAGCATGGCGAGAGGAAAGCTCACCACCATGAAGAGGCTCATGACTACCATGGCCGCGGCCATCGAAAGGCCCAGGATCGCTAGAAGCTCCAGAGGCTTCGCCTTGACGAGGCTTGTCGCCGCCCGCACCGCCTCCATCGTTTTCGATTCGTTCAAGACGGCCCAGGTCACCGCCACCTGATAATGGAGCCCGATCGCGATCGCGGCGAGCATGAACAGAAAGAAGAGTATGGCGAATATCCCCAGGCCGAGCCATACTCCGGGGCCGCGCGAGCCGGCCGCGAGGCCGAACAGGGCAAATCCGAGAGGGAGAAGTACGATCAGAAGCCCCGCCGTCACCACGGTCGAGTAGAGCGTCGCCAGCAGCGTGACGCGCCAGCCGTGCCGCTTCGCCTCTACTAGCCATTTGGAAAAAGTGAAGGCGCGGTATGCGGCCGAAGCGCCAAGCTTCGGCTTGAGGCTTAGATCTCCCGGCGGCGCCTGGCGGTGCGCCGCGGCCACCACGCCCCTTATGCCGGCCTCGAAGTAGAAGAAGCCGAGCATGACGATGCTCCACCAGGCCGCAAGAAGGAGAGCAAGCCCGCCGTAAAGCGGCCAGTTCAACAACGCCTTTTCGAGTAACGCGTCGGGCCCTGACCCGGCGCCGATCGCCATGAGGACCACCACCACGAAGAGCGGCCCGGCGAACATGACCAGAAGAAGGAATATCGCCGCGGCGTAGAGCCATGCCGCGCCGAGGTTTGATATCCCTATCTTGTAGCCCCTAATGAACATCTGGAGTGGGTTCATGCGCCCTCCGCCGTCACATTTTAGCACAGCGGCATGCCGCTTGCTTCTCCCCTGAGGCGTCATCGTACAGGCCAACGAGGGAAGCGGCCGGCGGGCAAGGCGTGGTATCATCTTGGCGGAGGTTTTTATGAGGCTTCTTACCGCCGGGGAATCGCACGGGCCGGCGCTGACCGCCATACTGGAGGGCATTCCGGCCGGGCTCGGAATCAGCGCGGCCTTCATTGATGAACAGCTTCTGAGGCGGTCGCTCGGGGCCGGGCGCGGGGCCAGGCAGAAGATCGAGCGGGACCGGGTCGAGATCCTTTCAGGGATCAGGGGCGGAGAGACGACCGGAAGCCCGATAGCCCTGCGAATTTCCAACCTCGACTTCGAGAATTGGAAGGCTTATATGGCCGTCGGGAAAATTTCGCCCGGTCGGGAAGTTACTCTCCCCCGCCCCGGCCACGCCGATCTGGCCGGTTCGGTCAAGTACGGCCGCCATGACGCCAGGGACATACTCGAAAGGGCGAGCGCGCGGGAAACGGCAGCCAGAGTCGCGGCAGGCGCTATCGCCATGAGGCTTCTTCAGGAGGCCGGCGTCTCTGTTGCCTCGTGCGTCCTCTCCATAGGCAAAATCGCTTCCCCTCCGGCTCAATCGGTCCCCGAAGCGAGGACTCTCGACCGGGATCTTCCGATGCGCCAGAACTCAGCCGCCGCCAGGAAGGCCATCGAGGCCGCCAAAAGAAGCGGAGAAACGCTCGGGGGCTCGATCATGGCCATGGCATTCGGCGTCGAGCCCGGCCTTGGAAGCCACGCCCATTGCGACAAGCGGCTCGACGCGCGCCTGGGCGCCATGCTTCTCTCGATTCCTTCCGCCAAGGGCGTCTTCTTCGGTGACATTCTGGAGAGCCACTCCCTTCAAGGATCGAAGGCCCACGACGAAATCTTCTACGACAAACGGCGCTCCTTTTTCCGAAAGACGAACCACGCGGGAGGACTGGAGGCCGGCATCACCAATGGCGAGGAGATCCTCGCCACCGTGCTCTTGAAGCCGCTTCCGACCCTCCGCAAGCCGCTTCGTTCCGTGGACATGTTGACGAAGAAGCCGGGGCTCGCCCAGGCGGAGCGAACCGACACCTGCGCCGTCGTGCCGGCCGCCGTCATCTCCGAAGCGCTTCTCGCTCTCGGGCTCGCCGAGGCATACCTTGAAAAATTCGGCTCAGACAGCATGGACGAGTTCCTTCGGAATCTCGGCGGCTACCGGCGCCAGCGGAGAGCCTTCTAGATGGCCAGCCTCGTGAACGACGCGCCCCGCCCGTCGCGCGAATCCTCGTTCAGGCGCGAAAGGACGGTCGCCACGCTTCTCTTCTGCGTCGCCTTCCTTTCGGTCCTCATCCTTGGCGCGTACATCTTGATAAAGGACCTCGGCGAGAAAGAGGTCTTCAAGATGCTCCAGGGTTATTCAAGGGAGCTTGAGAACTCGCTGGCCAAGATACCGGCGACCCAGACCGTGAAGGGCTTCCAACAGCAGAAGATCGTCACGACGAGGCTCAACGACTTCCTGGTCGAGAAGAAGATATTCGACAGCTTCGAGCTTTACGACGACAAGGGGAACCTGGTTCAGAAGGGCGACATCTTCCGCCACGGCGCGCTGATGGGCGGGGACGGCGAGGGCGACCTGAAGCCTGGCCAGGCCCGGGTCGAGACGAGGAACAGGATACCGATCGTGGTCCAGGTCCCGATCGAGCCGGGCAAGATGGGCCGCGCCGTTCTCTCGGTGAGCCAGGACGTCCTCGTCAAACAGGGCCAGGCTTTCAGGAACGAGCTCGTCACCAAGATGGTGATACTGGTCGGCACGATTCTGCTGCTCCTGGTGGCGGCTTATCTTTACGTCATAAGGGTGTTGAGAATGACCCGCCACCTGGAAGCCGAGGCCCAGGAACGCCAGCGTCTTTCCTACCTCGGCCTGTTGAGCTCCGGCATGGCGCACGAGATCAAGAACCCGTTGAACAGCATCCAGGTCAACCTTCAGCTTCTTGAAGAGGAGATGTCCTCGGGGGCCTCCCAGGTCCAGGCCATCTCGTACCTCCAGCCGGTGCAGAAGGAGGTCAAGCGCCTGGAGAGGCTCGTCAACGATTTTCTGGTTTACGCGAGGCCCATGCCGCCGAGGCTTGCGCCAGTGTCGTTGAACCAGACGCTCGAAGAGCTGAGGCAGCTCGTCGGGCCGGAGGCCCGCCAGAAGGGAATCGCGGTGACGGTGAACTGCCCCTCGGCGATCACGCTCATGGCGGACGACGGCCTTTTGAGGATCGCGATTCTAAACCTCGTCTTCAACGCCATCCACTCCGAGAAGGAGGGGGGCTCGATCGAGATCAGCGCCTCCGAGGACGACCTCTTCGCCACTATCTCCGTTCGCGACCACGGGTCAGGCGTCCCCGACGAGCTTCGGGAGAAGATTTTCCTCATATTCTTTACGGACAAGCCAGGCGGCACCGGGCTCGGCCTTCCAATCGCGAGACGGATCGCCGAGACGCACAACGGCACGCTCACCATCGAGAAGTGCGATGGGCCGGGGGCGTTATTCCTCTTGAAGATCAGCAAGGAAGCCAAGGTGGACAATGAAGGCCCTTGACGAGGCAAGATCGCGGGCCGTCTGGCTTAAGAGCGAGATCGAGCGCCACCGCAAGCTCTACTACCTGAAGGACGCCCCCGAAATCAGCGACTACGAATACGACCTTCTGGAGAGGGAACTTCGCGAAATCGAAGCGCGCTTTCCAGAACTTGTTTCCGCCGATAGCCCATCGGTGAAGGTGGGCGGAACTTACAGCGAGGCCTTCGCGCCAGTACGCCACAAGTCCCCTCTCCTGAGCCTCGAAAACACTTACGACGAAAACGACCTGCTCGAATGGTTCGCCAGACTCGAAAAGGTTTTGGGCGGAAGCGGCCACGCATTCACCTGCGAGTTGAAGCTCGACGGCCTCTCCGTCGCCCTCCGGTACGCCAAAGGGATTTTCACTCAGGGCGCAACTAGGGGCGACGGCGAAACCGGCGAGGACGTGACGGCCAACCTGGGGACGATCAGGGACATTCCCAAAAAGATAAGCGCGCCATCGGAAGAAATCGTCGTCCGCGGCGAAGTCTACATGCCCGTCAAGGGATTCCTGGATTTCAACTCCGCCCGCGAGGAAGAAGGCCTCCCGGTATTTGCAAACCCGCGCAACGCCGCGGCGGGCAGTCTGAGGCAGACGGAGCCTAAAGAGACGGAACGGCGACCGCTGGCATTCTTCTGCTACCAGATTCTCCATAGCTCCGGTTTTGTGCCCAAATCGCAGTCCGAAGCGCTTCTGGAGATCGCCAAGTGGGGCCTGCCGGTTGATCCTCGCCACCGCCTGTGCCGCGACAAGGAGGAGGTGCTCGCCTTCTGCCGCGAATGGACCCAGCACCGCCACGAGCTTCCCTACGAGGCCGACGGTGTCGTCGTCAAGCTGGACTCTTTCGATCTCCAAGAGAAAGCGGGCTTTACGGCAAAGTCGCCCCGGTGGGCAGTGGCCTTCAAGTTTCCGCCCGAGCAGGCGGAGACCAAGGTGGAAAGAATCGTCCTCCAGGTTGGGCGAACCGGGGCGGTAACGCCGGTGGCCGAGCTTGCGCCCGTCAGGCTTGGGGGCGTGGTCGTTTCCAGGGTATCGCTTCACAACGACGAGGAGTTGAAGCGCAAGGACGTTCGCGAGGGGGACACCGTCCTGATGGAAAGGGCGGGCGGAGTCATTCCTTACCTCGTCAGCGTCAGGGCTGAAAAACGCCAGCGCGCAGCGGCGCCTTTCCTTTTTCCCGCCACGTGTCCCGAATGCGGCGGCGCCTTGCATCGCCCCGAGGGCGAGGCGATATGGCGCTGCTCGAACAGGTCGTGCAAGGCGCAGATCAAGGAAGGGCTGAGGCACTTCGCTTCGCGGGAAGCCATGGACATCGCGGGCCTTGGCCCGGCTCTCGTTGACCAGCTCTTCGAGACGGGGAAAGTCCTTTCCCTGCCCGCCCTATACAGGCTTACGCAACCCGAGCTTGCCTCGCTCGATAGAATGGGCGCCAAGTCGGCGTCCAACCTTCTTGAGCAGATCGGGGCGAGCAAGAAAAAGCCGTGGGAGAAGGTTCTTTACGCCCTGGGCATAAGGCAAGTGGGCGAGCAAACCGCGAAGGCGCTTGCCAGGCGTTTCACTTCCGCCGAGGCGCTGATGAATGCGGGCGAGGAGGAGCTTCAATCCGTGGAAGGCATCGGGCCGAAGGTGGCACGGGAAATCAGGGCATTCTTCGACATCCAAGAAAACAGGCGAATGGTGGAGGAGCTGCGCTCCGCCGGCCTGACGATGGAGGGGGCGGTTTCTTCGGAAACGGGACCGCTTCTGGGGCTCTCCTTCGTCCTGACCGGAACGCTCGGCTCGATGGCCAGGCCCGATGCGACGAAACGGCTCGAAGCTCTGGGCGCCAGGGTAATGGGCTCCGTCAGCGCGCATACATCCTTCGTCATCGTGGGAGGCGAAGCGGGGTCAAAGCTCGCCAAGGCGCGGTCGCTGAATGTTCCGGTTCTTTCCGAAGACGACCTGCTCTCCATCCTTGCGGGGGATCTTTCGCCCATTGCTGCTGGCGGCAGGAAATGATTTATGGTATAAACGGTGGCGTGAAGGGGGAACCATGGCCCAGAACACCAAGAAGGCGGCGAAGGAGGAGCACTTGACATTAGAGGACATCCAGAAGCTCATCACGATGCTCGACAAGAGCGGCCTCCACGAACTGGAAGTGGAAGTCGGCGGGGCGAAGCTGAGGCTCGCGAAGCCAGCGCCGGCGGCCCAGCCGATGTTCATGCCGCAAGCGATCCACGCCCCGGTGCACATGGCGGCGGTCCCTGCCGCTCAAGCTACGGCGTCCCAACCAGCCGCCCCTCCTCAGCCGGCGTCGGCCCCGGCGGGGACGGCCCAGCCGCCAGCCAAACCGGCGAACGTCGTGGAAGTCAAGAGTCCGATGGTAGGCACCTTCTACCGCGCTCCCGCGCCCGGCGCCGAGCCGTTCGTCAAGGTGGGCGACCGCGTCCGGAAGGGCCAGATAATCTGCATCATCGAAGCGATGAAGCTGATGAACGAGATCGAGGCCGAAACGGAAGGCGTCATCGTGGACATCCTCGCCGACAACGCACAGCCGGTCGAGTTTGGAGAGGCGCTCTTCTACGTAGAGCCGGCTTCCTGACATGTTCCGCAAAGTCCTGATCGCCAACCGCGGGGAGATCGCCCTAAGAATCATCTGGGCGTGCAAGGAGTTGGGGCTCAAGACCGTCGCCGTCCACTCGGACGTTGACAGCGACTCGCTCCACGTCCGGTTCGCCGACGAAAACATCTGCATCGGCCCGGCCCAGAGCAGGCAGTCCTACCTGAACATCAACAATTTGATTTCGGCGGCCGAAATAAGCAACGCCGACGCGATCCACCCCGGCTACGGCTTTCTTTCCGAATCGCCCGATTTCGCCAGGGTCTGCGAGGCGTGCAACATAACCTTCATCGGCCCGAGCCCCGAGACCATCGCCCTCATGGGCAACAAGGCCGAAGCCAAGCTGACGATGAAGGCGGCCGGAGTGCCGACGATCCCAGGCTCCGAAGGCCCCGTCCCAACGCCTGACGAGGCGAAAAGGCTTGCCTCCGACATCGGCTATCCGGTAATTTTGAAGGCTTCGGCGGGAGGCGGCGGAAAGGGAATGCGCGTCATCCGGTCCGAAGCCGACATGGAGATGGCCTTCCAGACAGCGTCGGGCGAGGCGGCCGCGGCCTTCAACAACGGCGATCTCTACATCGAGAAGTACCTCGAAAACCCGCGCCACATCGAGATTCAGATTCTGGGCGACAAGCACGGGAACGTCATCCACCTCAACGAGCGCGAATGCTCGATCCAGCGCAAGCACCAGAAGCTGATCGAGGAGGCGCCCTCCTGCGCGCTGAACGCCATGACGCGCAAGGAGATGGGAGACATGGCCGTCCACGGCGCCAAGGCGGTTAATTACGCCACCGCCGGAACCATCGAGTTCCTCCTGGAGAACGGCAAGTTCTATTTCATGGAGATGAACACGAGAATCCAGGTGGAGCACCCGGTCACCGAGAACATCTGCAACCTGGACCTCGTCAAGGCTCAGATAATGGCCGCCGCCGGCGAGAAAATGACCTGGCGTCAGAAGGACATCAAGATATGGGGTCACTCGATGGAGTGCCGCGTCAACGCGGAAGACCCCATCAGGTTCACCCCGTCGCCCGGCCGCATAACAACCTTCCACGCCCCGGGCGGCCCAGGGGTCAGGGTTGACACCGCAGCCTACGCCGGTTACTTCGTTTCGCCACACTACGACTCGCTGATAGCAAAGCTCATCGTCCGCGGGCCGACGCGAGCCGACAGCATCATGAGGATGAAGCGCGCCCTCGAATCGTTCATCGTCGAGGGGATCAAGACCAACATCCCCATGCACATCAAAATCATGGACGATCCCGACTTCATCGCCGGGAACCTCTCCACCCGGTTCATGGAGCGCTACCTGCCCGAAAACCAGAAGTAGGGCGACAAGAAGATGACAATGCACAACGCACCGCCCGCCGCACTATCCTGGCGACTGCCGCCCGTCTACCCTATTTCCCCCGACGACCGTGATACCGGTGGCCTGCTCGCCTGGTGCCGCGAGCTTCTCGACGCTGGCTGCCTCTTCTTCCAGCACAGAAGAAAGGGCATGCCTTCTGGAGGGCGCCTTCGCGAGCTTTCGGAGATCCTTCGGCTGGCCGAACCCTACGGAGCGAAGGTGATCGCCAACGACCGGCCCGATATCTGCCTTTACGCCGGGGCGCACGGCGTCCATCTTGGCCAACAGGACCTTCAGCCGGAGGCGGCGCGGCGGTTTCTTGGAAAGGGCTTCATCATCGGGTTCTCGACCCACAACCAGCGACAAGCCGAATTTGGTGCCAAGCTCCCGGTGGACTACCTCGCTCTCGGGCCGGTCTTCCCGACAAAAACCAAGCGCGACACCTCGCCGGTGCTTTCAGAGGAGGAACAGACTAAGATAGTTGGCACCTCTGCCCTGCCGGTCGTGGCAATCGGGGGAATCACGGTTGAGAACGCCCCAAAACTATGGCAGCGCGGCTTCGCCTCCGTCGCCGCCGTCGCCTCCTTCGCCCAGGAGCCGGGTGAAGCTTACAGGCAGATCATGCGGTTGGCCGGCGGATGAGTTGATTGGAGACACCAGCCGTTTCTTCCGCCCCGTGAACCGGTCTTCACATCCGTGTAACCGCCTTGCAATTTCTTGACAGCCCGCCCCCTCGCCGGCTCATGGCTTTCTTCTGATCTTCTCCCACATCTCTCCCATCTTCGCGACGACCTTCGGGTCGTTGGCGATGATGTCTGGCCATGGCCGGGTGAAGCCTTCGCCGGGCCACTTGCGCGTCGCGTCAATCCCCACCTTGCCGCCATAGCCCATATACTGGCTCGCGTGGTCCAAAACGTCCATGGGGCCTTTGGCAAGCTCGAGGTCGCGCGACGGGTCAATGTTGTTGAGCGCCTTCCACGCGACTTCGCTTGAATCGTGCAGGTTCACATCCTCGTCAACGATGACGATCACCTTCGTGAACATCGCCTGCCCGAGCCCCCAGATGGCGTGCATCACTTTGCGCGCGTGGCCCGGATACTGCTTGTCGATCGCGACGAGCACGAGGTTGTGGAAGACCCCCTCGAAAGGCATGTGAAGGTCAACCACCTCCGGCATCTGCCTCTTGAGGATGGGAAGCGTCACGCGCTCGATGGCGTAGCCCATGTAGCAATCCTCCATTGGCGGGCGTCCTACTATGGTATGGACGTAAAGCGGGTTCCTGCGGCGCGTGACGCACTCAACGTGAAAGACGGGATAGTCGTCCTCGAGCGAGTAGTAACCGGTGTGGTCGCCGAAAGGCCCCTCGCGCCGAAGTTCCTTCGGGTCAACCCAGCCCTCGAGGACGTACTCCGAGTTCGCCGGGACTTCCAGGTCAATCGTTTCGCACTTCGCCATCTCGACGGCCTCTTTGCGGATGAAGCCGGCGAGGAGCATCTCGTCCACGTCGTCCGGGACTGGCATCGCCGCGCAGAAGTAGGTCGCCGGGTCCGAGCCGATGGCGACGGCCACTTCCATCTTTTCCCCCGCGCGCTGGCGCTGCCTTGCGTGCTTCGCGCCGTGCTTGTGCATGTGCCAGTGCATTCCGGTCGTCGTCTCGTCGTAAAGCTGCATCCGGTACATTCCGCAATTGCGCTTGCCAGTTTCCCTGTCCTTCGTGAAAACCATCGGCAGCGTGATGTAGGGCCCGCCGTCCTGCGGCCAGCAGGTGCAGATGGGAATTTCCTTAAGCGAAAACTGCCCCTTTTTGAGAACTACCTCCTTGCACGCCCCCCCCCTGACGCTCTTCGGCATGAAGGAGGCCAACTCGGCCAACTGGGGAAGCATTTTAAGCTTGTCGAGTATCCCCTGCGGCTGCTTGACGTCGAAAAAGGCCTCGATGCGAGCGTCGGCCTCCTCGTAATTCTTGATCCCAAGCGCCTTCAACATCCGCCTGTGCGTTCCCATCACGTTGCCCAAGATTGGAACGGAATGGCCCTTCACTTTCTCGAACAACACCGCGGGGCCGCCCTCTTTCACCGCCCGGTCGAGGATCTCGGTCACTTCGAGGTACGCGTCCACTTCTTCCTTCACCCTAAGCAGATCACCCTCTTTTTCAATAGAAGCCACGAAGTCCGAAAGATCGCGATAGGCCATGAGAGTCGCCTCCTTCAAGAGCCTGAATTCTAGCACGCCAGCATTTGCCGCGAAAGAACGGAATTTGGGCCGCGGAGAACGATAGGGCGTGACCAACGCTATTGAGACCGTGGGGTGCAGAAGGCCTTCCGGCGTATTATTGGCCTTTCAGGCTGTTGAGAGTCTCAGGTCGTCTGTTACCAAACTGGTGTCGCAGCAGCAGCACGTCCCGGTAGCATCGTGCCGGCGGTGAGATCGTAGATGCCTCCGAAGGGCGTGTGCTCGAACCTCCATACGAGAGAGCCCGCACCTTAGGTCAGGTATCAACCTAAGCCTTCTCGGCCGCGTTCGCCAGCGATTCGCACTTCTCCCGGAACGCCTCCAGCTTCTGCCGCATCGCCCGGCGTTTCACGTCGTCGAGCGGCTTCGGGAAGCCATCCTCCCCCTTGTGCATGGCGATCCCGTCCGCCATCCGCTCAAGCCTCTGGACCAGCGCGTCGTACTTCGCCGAAGCAAGCTTTGTGGTCACCGGACACCTCCTCCGAAAGTAAACCTGGCAGAAAGAACCTTACACCTTGGAAAGACGAACGTCAGCCACCCGGAAAACACCCTCGTACCGGCAAAACGTTTCATTCAGGCAACAAAAAAGGCCGGTTATCATCCCAAAAGCCCTTTCGGTGCAATGGAAAGGCCATTGGAATGACCATTTCATCCCGCGGAAAGCCCTTTCCGCGCCATGGAAATGTCTTTTGGTCTCATGGAAAAGCCATTCCATCCAATGGAAAGGCCTTTTCGTCTCATGGAGAGCCCTTTCAGTCTCATGCAAAGGCCTTTCCGCGCCATGAAAAGGGCATTCCGTCTCATGGAAAGGCCTTTCCGTCTAA
>JBBINO010000014.1:0-40163 GCA_037443845.1 Acidobacteriota bacterium | reverse complement strand
GCCCCGCAACAAGGCTCCCTGAATGCGCGAGGCCCCCGGAAACGGGGGCCTCTTTGCGGGCATGTCAACCAGGAGAGGAGGAGAGGGATGCGCCCAGGCAAAAGCTCTCGATTTAGCTTCCTTCGCTAAATCCGCGCGATCCGAAGGCCGTCGGCGAGAGCGCAGGCCGTTCCCTCACGCCAGCGGATTGGCGCAGTTGGAGCAGAACTTGGCTCCCGCTGGGTTCTGGGTGTGACACTTCGGGCATTCGGACGAGGGCGGCTGCAACGGTTTGCCGCAAGAGCTGCAGAACTTGGCTCCGGCCGGGTTCTGCGCGCGGCAGGCCGGGCAGGTTTGCCCCGGCTGGGTGAGCGGCTTTCCGCAGGCCTGGCAGAATTTCCCGCCCGCAGGATTCGCCTGGCCGCACGCGGCGCATACTATGCCGGTCGCGGCTGCCGCCGTGGACGCTTGCGCCTGCTGGGATTGGTTCATGGCCTGGCCAATCATGCCGGGGATCATCATCCCCATCCCGGCTCCCACGCCGAGCCCCATGCCCGCCGAAGCGGCGCCGGCGCTTGGATTCTTGGCGGCTTCCTCCATCGAGCGGGCGGCCTTGTACTGCATGTACGTTCCCATATTGCCGACGGCGGCCATACCGGAGCGTTCGTCAATGGCCTTCTGCACCTCTTCGGGCGGCGTGATCGCGCCGATGAAGAAGTCAACCAGTTCGAGGCCGTACTTGGAGAAATCGGCCTTGACGCGGGCCTTGAGCGCCTCGGAAAGCTCGTCGTACAGCCTCGCAAGGTCCAGGATACTTTTGAGGTTCTCTCCGAGCACGTCGTTCAGTCTGGCCACGATCGCGTCCTTCATGTAGGACTCGACACCTTCTGAGGTGGTGACGCCCTGGCTCCCGACGAAAGTGTTCATGAAGAGCGTCGGTTCGGCGACCTTCGTCGCGAATTTCCCGAATGCGCGAAGGCGGACCATCGCAAAGTCGGTGTCCCTGAAAAGGATTGGCTCCTTGGTTCCCCACTTGAGGTCGGTGAAAACCTTGCGGTTGATGTAGTAGACGTCCGCCCGGAATGGGGAAGTGCCGCCGAACGGAAGGTTGATCAGTTTCGTCAGCAGGGGGACGTTGGCGGTCGTCAGGGTGTGGCGGCCCGGGCCGAACACGTCCAACGCCTTGCCGTCCCTGAAGAAGATCGCCCACTGGCTTTCCTGAACGACCAACTGCGCGCCGAGCTTCAGCTCGCCGCCCGCCTCGAAGCGGTGGACCATCTCCTGGCCTGAATCGTCGAACCACTGGATGACTTCGATCGCCATGTCGCTACCCGCCTTTCTTTTCAAGTACGAAGCATGAAGGATGAAGTATGAAGCATGGCGCCGTTTCCCGTATCCATGGCCCGCTTCACTCCTCGCCCATCCCCCTTTGCCATCACGGCGCGTCGAAGAGCGCCTTTCGCTGGGAAAAAATGTCCTGCGCGCTCGCGGCCGCGGTAGAAGCGCCGGCGGCGTCGCCTGCTACGACGGCTTTTTCAAGCTGCTCGATCGCGGCGGCCAGGGCGAGGTCCTTGGCGTAGATCGCGTCCAACTCGGGCTCCTTGATCTTGAGCTGGTCGAAGACTCCCGTGTAGCCGTACGTGGCGAAACGGATGGAATCGCCGAGCTGCTGGAGCTTTCTCTGGAGAAGCCCAACGTCGTTGAGCGCGGCCAGGTTGCCCTGGTTGGTGAGCGCGAGCTTCATGTCGTCAAGCTTGCCGCGGACCATGTCAACGCGGCCGCCCAAGTACTCGCGCAGCCGCTTGTCGGTCTCGCGCCTGTCGTCCCTTGCCCTGTAACCCGAGAGGCCAGGTATGACGTCGGCGAACTTCTCAAGAAAGTTCTTCTCGCTCTTCTCCATGGAAGCCTCCCTAGTGCGTGTCGCCGGCCTTGCGAAGAAGATGGACGGCGCGCCGCGCGGTCTTGATCATCTTGATGATGTCCTTGTCCGTGGTGAACTTCGTCACCTGGATGTTGAGGACGATCTGGTACCCGGTATGGCGAATTCTGATACCGGTGTCGCCGCCAAGTTCGTCCCCGGCGGCGGCCGCCGCCTTGAGAAGGTCGTTGCCGGGCGCCTCCTTGTCAGGCTCTCCAGCCTTGGCCGGCGCGGCGTCCTGCGGCTCGTCGGCGATCGGCGCGTTGGCCCCTTCAACGGCGAGTGCTATCCCCGCCTCCTGCGCGAGGTACTGAAAGAGGGGAAACGCCGAATTGACGACCCTTTCGCTCAGCTCGTAAACCTTTTGGAACTGGTCGCGCACCGATTCTATGCTGGGCTGCGGCAGCTTTACCTTGTTGAAGAAATCGGAGTACGCATCTTTGACGATGCGCTGCTGGCCGGCCAGGTCCGGCTTGTCCCTGTTGTAAGCCTTGTACCGCTCCGTCAGCCGGTCCTTAGCGTCGAGGATGCCCAAGTATCTCAGGGCGGCCATCGCGGGATAGATCAGGTGCGCGGAGATTCCGCGCTTGTGCAGCTCGTCCCGCGTTATGGCCTGGCCCTCGTTGTGGATCTGCAAGCTGTCGAGGACGGCTCGCAGCCCCTTGCGGGGAACGTATGGCGGCGTGTCGGTATGCTGTCTTGCCATCTTTCGGTTGCCTCCCAAGCTCAAGGCCGGTCCAGGCTATCAATCCTTGTGGTTCGTGTCAAGCGTTGGCGCCGTGGCATTTCTTGTACTTCTTTCCGGAGCCGCACGGGCATGGGTCGTTGCGGCCGACCTTCTCTTCCTTGCGCACGACCGGCTTCGCGCTCTTCGCCTCCTTTTCGGGGGCGGAGTAGGAGTAGGATCGCTCCCTGCGCTGCACTTGGCGCTCCTCCTGCTGGACGGCCGGCTCCATGAGCATGAGGTAGCGGACCATCTCCTCCTCCATTCTGTCGAGAAGCGAGGTGAAGGTCTCGTAGCCTTCCCGCTTGTATTCGACCAACGGGTCGCGCTGTCCGTAGGCCCTCAGGCCGATGCCCTCCTTCAGGTGGTCCATGGTCAGCAGGTGGTCCTTCCACTGGTTGTCCAGGACTTGCAGCATGACCAGGCGCTCGTATTCGCGCATGAGTTCCGGGCCGAGGCGCGCCTCCTTCTGGTCGTACTTGCGCCGGATCGAATCGCGCAGCGCCGCTTGGAACTGCTCGGGGCGAACGGTCTCGTCCACCGGCGGAGTCGTGGCTATGTCGATGCCGAAGAAGTTGAGGACCTGGGTCTTGAGCCCCTCCATGTTCCACTGTGACGGCGGCGCGTCCGGCAGGGTGTATTCGCCGACGAGCCATTCGAGGAGGGAATCGGCGGTCTCGAAGAGATATTCCTTCAGCTCTTCCTTGGCGAGGACCCGTTTTCGCAGGCCGTATATCGTCTCGCGCTGCTTGTTCATCACATCGTCGTACTCGAGCAGGTGCTTGCGGATCTCGAAATTGCGCGCTTCCACGGAGGTCTGCGCCCGCTCTATGGACTTGGTGACCCACGGGTGCTCGATAGGGACGCCTTCCTCCATGCCGAACTTGGCCATCATGTTCTTGAGCCTGTCCCCCCCGAAGAGGCGCATCAGGTCGTCCTCGAGAGAGAGGTAGAAGCGGGAGGAGCCAGGATCGCCCTGGCGGCCGGCGCGGCCGCGCAACTGGTTGTCTATGCGCCGCGACTCGTGGCGCTCGGTGCCAAGGATGTGGAGGCCCCCGAGGCCGACCACCTCCTCGTGCTCGCGGTCAAAGACCTCCCGGTATTGGGCCAGCAGCTTGGCGTATTCCTCCGGCTTTTCCTCCGGGCTTGCCTTGGCTTTAGCCTGGCCTTCGGGGTTGCCACCCAGCAGGATGTCGGTGCCGCGGCCGGCCATGTTCGTCGCTATCGTGACGGCGCCCCTGCGGCCTGCCTGGGCGACGATCTCGGCCTCTTTCTCGTGGTATTTGGCGTTGAGCACGACGTGGGAGATGCCACGGCGCTTCAACAGCGCGCTCATCTTCTCGCTCTTTTCGATCGACACCGTGCCGACGAGCACAGGCTGCCCCTTCTCGTGCCGCTCGGCTATTTCGTCGGCCGCCGCCTCCCACTTCTCCTTTTCGGTCCTGTAGACGAGGTCGGAGTTGTCCTTGCGGACCATCGGCTTGTTCGTCGGTATGACGGTCACGTCCAGCTTGTATATCTTGTCGAATTCCGCCGCCTCGGTGTCGGCGGTGCCGGTCATGCCGCAGAGTTTCTCGTAGAGCCGGAAGTAATTCTGGAACGTGATGGTGGCCAGCGTCTGGTTCTCGGCCTGGATCTTGACGTTCTCCTTCGCCTCGATGGCCTGGTGAAGCCCGTCGCTCCAGCGCCTGCCAGGCATGACTCGCCCGGTGAACTCGTCAACTATGACGACCTCGCCGTCCTTGACCATGTACTCCACGTCCTTGTGGTAAAGCTTGTGCGCCATCAGCGCCTGGTTGAGGCAGTGGAGGATTTCCATGTTGGCGGGGTCGTAGAGGTTCGCGAGGCCGAGCATCTTCTCGCACCGGGCGATGCCATCCTCGGTAAGCGTGGCCGTTCGCTGCTTCTCGTCCACCTGGTAGTCCTGCTCCTTCTGGAGGCTGGGTATCAGGCTGTTTGCCGCGTAGTACTTGTCAACCCGCTCCTCGGAGGGGCCGGAGATGATGAGAGGAGTCCGCGCCTCGTCAATCAGGATCGAGTCCACCTCGTCAACTACCGCGAAGTGGTGGCCGCGCTGGACCATGTCCTCTATCCTGTACTTCATGTTGTCCCTGAGGTAGTCGAAGCCGAATTCGTTGTTCTGGCCGTAGGTCACGTCGCAGTTGTAGGCCTGCTGTCTCTCTTCGTTTCCCATCTCCTGCTGGATGCAGCCGACGGTCAGGCCAAGAAAGCGGTAGACCTGTCCCATCCAGTCGGCGTCACGCCTGGCGAGGTAGTCGTTGACGGTGACGACGTGGACGCCGCGCCCCGTCAGCGCGTTCAAATAGACGGGGAGGACCGCGACGAGCGTCTTGCCCTCGCCGGTCTTCATCTCGGCGATCTTGCCCTGATGGAGGACAACGCCGCCGACGACCTGTACGTCGAAGGGGCGCATTCCAAGCGTCCTGCACGACGCCTCCCTCGCGACGGCGAACGCTTCCGGGAGGATCTGGTCCAGCGCCTCCTGCTGGCTCAGCCCGCCGCTCATCGCGCTCTCGATGCGCTGCTTCAAAGATGCGGTCTTCTCGCGAAGGCCGTCGTCCGAAAGCGGCCGCAGCTTCGGTTCGAATTCCGAAACCTGGAACACGAGGGGCTGGATTGCTTTTACGTCACGATCGTGTTTCGTCCCGAACAGCGTAGCAAGGGTTTTGTCAATCACGCTCATGCAGGCTCTCCGCGCAGTTCGGCAGCATAACCCGAACGGCCCCAAAAATCCAGCCGTCCTGGCTCAACCACCGCTTGTCCCGCCGGTATCAGTAGAGGAGGTACGGTTTTGGGTTCACCGCCTGTCCCTGGCGGTGAACTTCGTAATGAAGATGGGGGCCCGTCGTTCGGCCGCTCGTGCCCACCAGCCCTATCTTCTGCCAGCGCTTGACCTTCTGCCCCGGCTTGACGAGAATCTTGCTCAGGTGGCCGTAAAGGGTCGCGATGCCGTTTCCGTGGCTTATGATTATGCAGTTGCCGTAGCCCTGCTTCCAGCCCGTCTCGACGACGAGCCCGTCGGCGGGAGCTTGCACCGGGCTTCCGTAAGGAGCGGCGATGTCGTATCCGGGATGAAAAGACGGCTCCCCGTCAATCGGGTCATCCCTGTGGCCGAAGCCGGAGGCCAGAAATCCCTTCACCGGCCAGATGGATGGCGTGTGGGCAAGCATGTCAAGATGGGGCGCGAGGACGCCCACCAGGTTATCGGTGGCGTCGGCTACTTCGCTCGCTTCGCGGCTGAACCCGGCTATCTTGGCGTGGAGGTCGTTTTGGGCGGCGGGGCTGCCTTCAGGGCTCATGTCCAATGAATTAGGCCCTCCGAGACCTGCCACCCTCGGGAGCCTCAAATTCTGCTGCTTGGCGAGCTCCTGCATCTGCGCGAGCTTGTGCTCGCTTTGGCTCAGGCGCTGCTGGGCGTCTCCGAGCGTCTGGTTCATCTGTGCGAACTCGCGCTCCATCGCGGCCTTCTCTTTTTCGAGTGCCTGCGCCTTGGCCATCACCGAGCCATGCCAAACGGCGAGGGCAATGAACCCAGCATTCCCGAGAATGAGCAGGCCGGATGCCGTGCCGATGACCCAGAGGTGCCGCTTAAGCTGAAACCATTCAAGAATGCGGTTGTGGTACTGCTTGCCGTCCTCGCGAAGAACCAGGATGTGGTAACGCTTGCTCTTCATCCCGCTCATCATCATCCTCGGCAAAAAGGAGGCGGCCCGGCCGCCAGCCACCTCTTTAGGCTATCATCCGGTGACGCCCGCGTCAAGCCCATTGGAACCCTTGCCGCCAGGAGGTTCGGTGGGGAATCAAGCGCTCATTATGGCCAAGGCACCCATACGGTCGCTGGCACCGCAAGAGGAGCGCCGGGCTCTGAAATCATGTTTGGGAAGCGCGCGAGTTGGGCTATAATGAATTCGCAGTGGCCTTATGCGGCCGCAGGGTGTTTTAGCTTGAACGGCGAATGTCACCATTGGAGGATCAAATGGACGTGAAAGTGTTTGGCGTGGTTGGCGGGGGAACGATGGGCAATGGGATCGCCCACGTGGCGGCGCAGACCGGATTCGATGTGGTCCTTTGCGAGGTCAGCGAATCCTTGGGCCAGAAAGCCCTGAAGACGATCGACAAAAACCTCCAGCGGGGCGTCGACAAGGGCAAGATGAGTGCGGATGAGAAAGCAGTCGTCCTGGGCCGCATATCGCTCACGACCAAGCTCGATGACCTTGCGCGCTGCCAAATCGCCGTCGAGGCTGTCATCGAAAACTATGAAGCCAAAAAGGCGGTATTCGAGAAGCTGGACGCCGTCATGGAAAAAGGGGCAATCCTCGCCTCCAATACATCCTCCATCTCGATAACCAAGCTTGCCGCCGTGACGAAGCGGCCGGGCCAGGTGATCGGAATGCACTTCATGAATCCGGTTCCCGTAATGCAGCTCGTGGAGGTTGTAAGGGGAATAGCCACGGAAGCGGCCGTGCTCGAATCGGTGATGGAGCTTTCCAAGAAGATGGGCAAGATTCCCGTGGAAGTGAACGACTACCCGGGTTTCGTGAGTAACCGCGTCCTGATGCCAATGATCAACGAAGCGGTCTACTGCCTCATGGAGGGCGTCGGCACTCCCGAAGCGATTGACACCGTGATGAAGCTCGGGATGAACCACCCGATGGGGCCGCTTACGCTTGCCGACCTGATCGGGCTCGACACCTGCCTCTTCATAATGAACGTCTTGCACGACGGGCTAGGGGATTCAAAGTACCGCCCCTGCCCGCTGCTGGCGAAAATGGTTGACGCCGGTTACCTCGGCCGGAAGAGCGGCCGCGGTTTCTATAAGTATTAAAGGAAGGCCGGAGGCTGAATGCTCTGTCCGCGCTGCGGCAAATTGAATCCCGATGGGCAGGAGCTCTGCAAGTTCTGCAAGGGGCGGCTGATGGCCCGCGGGGGCGAGCCCGCGCGCGAGGTAATGGAACTCCAGCCGTTTCAGGGCGTCGAGGAGTACATGCTGGACAAGCTCGCCGCCGTGGAACGGCAGACGGCGCGCTGCGCGCAGGACGTTGACCTTCTGGTGCAGGCGATGGATTATGCGGAGCGGAACGTGATGGCAAGCCGCGCGGGCATCGGCGTGCTTGCCGGGATGTTGCGCGAGCGCGGGCTGTTGGACGGCGCCGAGTTCAAGCGGCGGTGGCTCGAACGGACGAGGCGCGACCTCGTGGAGATAAACCGCAAGGAGAGGTTCCTTACGATGAAGGCCGACATCCTAGAAGCATTCGGCGGCAAGAACCGCCGGCGTTTCGAGGAACGGCTCGCGCGCGCCGAGGAGTTTTTCCTCGGGTTGCAGTCCGTCAAGGCCGTGGCGGTACTCGAGGAAGCGCTCGCGCTCGACGAGGCCAATGCGTCGCTTCGCGCGATCATGGGACAGATATACCTTTCGGCTGGGGATAGAGAGAAGGCGGCCTCGTGCCTCGACGAGGCGTTGAAGGCCAAGGCGGTGCCGAAGGGCGTCAGGCTCTCCGCCGCCGTGATTGCCCTGTGGAGAAACGACGTCGGCGGCGCGATGAGCCTTCTTGAAAAGGCCGTGCAGGCGGACCCCGCTGACCAGGAAGCGCTTGTCCTGCTGGCCTTCGCCAACGGGGTTCGCGGCAAATGGGCGCGCGTTCTTGACCTGGCGTCGAAGGCCCTCGGCCTTCAGGAGAGCGCAGCGCCGCGGCATCTGAGGGTGCAGGCGCTCTTGCACCTTGGGCGCTCTGGCGAGGGCGAATCGGAGCTTGACGAGCTGATCCTGGAATACCCCGAGTGTGAGCCGGCGCTTCTTCAAAAAGCCCACCTTGCTTTTTCTAGGGGCTGGTGGCACAGGGCGAAGGAAACAGTGGAGAGGCTTGCGTTGCTCGCTCCGGAGACCGATTACGAAGCCCTCGCCGGCCAGTTCGCGAAGGCTTCGAGCGCGAAGAGGCGCGCGATGCGCGTGCTGCCTCTCCACCTCTCGGCCATTATTGATCTAATGAATCCGGAAGGCGACGAGGCGAGGCTCTACCTGAGAGAAATTGAAGGGGAACTGTAGCGGGCCAGGGCCGGTTGTCCCGGCACCGCGTTGGCGGCCAGCGTGGCGCGGAGGAATTTTGATGGACGAGACGATTCGTTTCGGGACGGACGGCTGGCGCGGCGTCATCGCCGAGGATTTCACCTTCTCGAACCTCAGGATGGTGGCGCAGGCGGTGGCCGACCACCTGGAGGAGAAGAGCGAAAACCGTGAAGTGGCCATAGGTTACGACAGGCGCTTTTTCTCGGAGGAGTTCGCCAAGGCGGTGGCGGAAGTCCTGTGCGGCAACGGCGTCACGGTTTACCTGAGCCCCGAGCCCTGCCCCACGCCACACGTCTCGTATTTCGTGCGCAAGAATGACCTTCCGTTGGGCCTCGTGATAACGGCGAGCCACAACAGCTACCGCTACAACGGTTTCAAGATCAAGGAGCGCCATGGCGGGAGCGCCTGCCCGGCAACGACAAGGGCGATCGAGGCTCAGCTAGGCAAGAACCCGGTTCGCTCCATGCCGCTGCGGGAAGCCAGAAACGGCGGCAAGCTGATAGAAACGCCGCTCGACGAGGGCTACGAGGCGCTGATCGAGTCGCTCGTTGACATCCAGGCGATCAGGCGCTCCCCGCTGCACGTGATCGCCGACTCGATGAATGGCGTCGGGAAGAAGCTCCTGGAACACTGGGCGAACTCCAGGACCTGCCGGGTGGAGACGCTCCGCTCCGAAAGGGACGTGCTTTTCGGCGGAAGGGCGCCGGAACCGAAGGAGGAGTATCTCGACGTTCTGAGGGACGCCGTCCTCTACAACAAGGCCGACATCGGCCTAGCGACCGACGGGGACGGGGACCGTTCCGGGGGCGTCCATTCCGACGGCTCGCTCTTCACTCCGCTCGAGATGATCGCGCTTCTGGCCCTTTACTTGATAGAGGAGCGCAAACAGACGGGCATCCTGGCCGCCACGAACGCCAACACGCTCTACCTAAAACGCATCGCGGAGTCGTTCGGCCTCGAGTACGCCAACAAGCCGGTCGGCTTCAAGTACATCGCGGAGCTGATGCAGGAGAAGGACCTTCTTATCGGAGGCGAGGAAAGCGGTGGCATCGCGATCCACGGCTACCTTCCCGAGCGCGACGGCATCCTCATCAACCTGTTGATCCTCGAGATGCTGGTCAAGCGTGGCAGGACGAGCCTGGAGCTTCTGAAAGATCTCTACGCGCGCTTCGGCGAATTCCATTTCAGGCGCAAGGACTTCCCCTCGCATCCGGAGAGGGGGATGCGCCAGTCGAAGGCGCTCGCGCTGAAACCGCCGAAGACGCTTTCCAACTTGAGGGTCGAGTCGGTTGACACGCTGGACGGCACGAAGCTTTTTCTCTCCGACGGCTCCTGGATTCTCTTCCGCCAGTCGGGCACAGAGCCGACGCTGAGGGTATATTGCGAGGCGCCATCTTTGAGCGACTGCGACTCGCTTATGAGCGCCGGGCTCAAGGCGATGGGCGAGGCGGACGGGGCGAGGTGAGGCAAAGAGGAAGAAAGTGACCTGCAAATGGTGATTGGGGGCGAAAAGAAATGCGCAGCGCCGCACGCCGCGCCCTTGGCCGGCCACTGATCTCAGCCTTCCTTGCGCCCGCATGGATACTGATGGCTGGCGCATGAGCCGGACCCGGATATGGGGCGTCAGGCTCCCCATCGGACGCGGAGGCGAGGAAGAGATCAAGCGAGCGCTGGCGCGGGGCCTTGGCGTCAGGGTCGAAGCCATTGGCCATCTTGCGGTCGCGCGCAGGTCACTGGACGCAAGAAACAAGGAGCGTGGCCTCTTCTGGGTTTTCACGGTTGACGTTTCTCTCGGCGCGAGGCCGTCGCGCTTGTCGAAAGGGTGGAGGAGCGGACCGGTTCCCCCGGCGCCCTCAAATCCATTCCCCTCATGCGGCCGTCTCAAAGGCATAAACCTCGCGGTGGTTGGCAGCGGCCCGGCGGGCCTCTTCGCCGCGCTGAGCCTCGCCTCTTCAGGCGCTTCGGTTAAGCTGTTCGAGCGGGGCGCCCCCATGAAAGAGAGGGTTTCGGCGGTCGGGGCCCTCTGGAGGACGGGGACTTTATCCCCCGAGGCCAACGTCCAGTTCGGGGAGGGAGGGGCCGGCACCTTCAGCGACGGAAAGCTCGTCACGAGGGTCAAGGACCAGTTGGTGAAGACCGTCCTCGAAGAGTTCGTCCGCTCAGGCGCTCCCGCCCGAATCCTCGAAGAGGCTCATCCGCACATCGGCACCGACGGAATTCGTGCCTGCGTGACGGCGATCCGCCAAAGGCTGGCAGGCCTCGGTGCCGAGTTCTGCTGTGGCGCGAAGGTGGAAGATGCCGCCGTGGGTAAGAACGGGGGATGGGAGCTTCTTGTAAACGGCGGCCGAGTGGGTTGCGACGCGGCTTTCCTGGCGGTAGGACATTCGTCCAGGCAGCTTTTCAGGCGGCTCCTCCAGAACGGCGTTCCATTCGAGGCGAAAGGCTTCGCCATCGGCGGGCGCGCCGAGCACCCTCAAGCGTGGGTGGACAGGAAACAGTACGGCCGCTTCGCCGGCCACCCGGAGCTGCCCGCGGCCGAGTACTTTCTGGCCTACAAGGATGAGGCGACGGGCAGGGGGGTCTATTCCTTCTGCATGTGTCCGGGCGGAATGGTCATCAACGCAACCTCCGAGCCCGAACGGCTCGTCACGAACGGAATGAGCATGTCGCATCGCGCCTCGGGCTATGCGAACGCTGGACTGGTGGTCACGGTTCATCCGGACGACTGGGGCGGCGGGCCGCTTGGCGGAATGGAACTGCAAGAGCACCTAGAGAAAAAGGCCTACGAGCTTGGCGGCGGCTTTCATGTCCCGGCGCAAACGCTTCGGGCCTTCGTGGATGGAAGAGCGGACGAGGGCGCCGTGCGCGTGTCGTACCGGCCTGGTGCAAGGCCCGTGAACCTTCGCGGTTTCTTCCCGGCCTTTATCGAGGAGCCGCTCATAAGGGCGCTCGTCCGTTTCGACAAAACGATGCAGGGCTTCATAGAAAACGGCGTCCTCATGGTTCCCGAAACGCGCACCAGTTGCCCAATGCAGGTCAGGAGGGACGCGGACCTCTCTGCCGAGGGTCATCCCGGGCTCTACCTCGTCGGAGAGGGAGCCGGCTGGGCCGGAGGAATCGTCTCGTCGGCCATAGACGCGCTTAGAGCCGCCGAAGCGTTCAAGCAAAGCCGCGCGTGACGCGCGGCGCTTCAACGCACGCCGAATCCACTGAACGTCGCGCCCTGCTCTTGGCAGACCTACCGCCGTATGCCCTGGCCACCCGGCGCGGTCATTCCGCAATATCTTGCGCTGCTGAAACGGCGAGCACACGATGTGGCGCTTGCGGGGGTGTCGGAAGCGTGCGATTCTGATAGCTCTAGGAGGGGAGAAGCTCCAATGCCCTCGGAAAGCGTGGAAACAAAATCGGTCACGCTCGACGGCCAGCGCGTCGAGTACCGCGTCCGCCGCAACGCGCGCGCCCGCCGCATCTGGATCAGGCTCGAGGAGGCAGAAGGCCTCGTCGTCGTTTTCCCTCGCTGGGGAAGCCTTTCCACCGCCGCGGAGCTTCTGCGGCGCAACAAGGAGTGGGTGCTTCAGGCCATCAAGAAGCACGAGGAGCGGATGGCGATAGCTCCGCCGCCTCTTGGCAAGAGCAGGACTTTGATGTACCGCGGAAGGATCATGGGCCTTCGGGTTCAGAGCGTTGCCTGCCCCGGCCCGGCCGTGAAGTTCTCGAGAGGAGAATTCACCGTCCGCCTGCCCGACGGCGAAACGCCGGTGGGCGAAGTCCTCGAGACCTGGTACCGCCAGCGCGCCGAGGTGGTTATCGGCAGGCGCGTCAGTTACTTTGCTCGAATGGTCGGGCTGAAGCCGAAGAAGGTCACGGTCAGAAACCAGAAGAGCCGCTGGGGCTCATGCAGTTCGAAAGGCGCCTTAAATTTTAACTGGCGCCTCCTCTTGGCCCCCCCGGGTGTGCTGGACTACGTCGTCATCCACGAGCTATGCCACCTTCGTCATCCGGACCACTCGGAGCGCTTCTGGTCGCTTGTATCCCGCCACTGCCCATTTTTCGACAAGTACCGAGGCTGGCTCCAAGAGTACGGACCACTGCTGCGCGCCTGACCCCTCGCCGCCGCGCTCTTGCAACGCGCCGAGCGAGAAGGAGCAAACCTCTTCAGGCCCGGGCCGCTATGCGCGCCTGCGGAAGCCAAACGGATCGAGCATGAGGCTCTGGACCGTCCACCCAAAATATCTCGACGCGAAGGGCCTCGTGGCGGCGTGGCGGGAGGGGCTTCTGGCGCAGGCCGTGCTCGCGGGCCGGACCAAGGGATACCGGCGCCATCCCCAGCTTGAGAGGTTTCTGGCCCATCCGGCTCCTCTTTCCCTCATCGCATCGTACCTGCGCCCCATCCTCCTGGAAGCCGCGTCGCGCGGCTACCACTTCGACGGCTCGAAGATTGGCCATGGGCCGGATGGCGCCAGAATCAAGGAGAGCGAAGGCCAGCTGATTTTCGAATGGAGCCATCTCCTGTCAAAGCTGAAGGAGCGCTCCCCGGAGGCCTGGAGGCGCTTCAAGGGCGTCGCGGTTCCGGAGCCCCATCCGCTGTTCCGTATCGTCCCGGGGCCGAAACAGCCGTGGGAGAAAGGGTAGGTCCACGGACTGACCAGCCGTCCGGGGGCTTACCCCCTAATCGAGGAATGTCGAGCTTAACGGGCTGTTGAGCCGTGGGCCGAAAAAAACTAGAATAGGGGCCAGGTGGTGGCGCGTCATTGCGCGTGGAACGGGCCATGAAGACAAGAAGCGTTGACCTGGATGAGCTTACCACCGCCATGGAAGATAGCGGCAGCGAGAACGTCTATTATTTGGATCTCACCACCGGAGATGTGGTCTTGTCCGCCGACGAAATGTTGACGGGGGAAGAGCCGGCGGAGGACTATGACGAGAACCCGGACAGGTATCTTCCGGTAGAGCCGGTTTCTTCGGAGGAGGCCTACGAGATCATGGAGAGGTTCGTCGCTGGGCTGGCGCAAAACAAGGAGGCAGCGCGCCTGTCCAAGGCCCTTTCCGGTCCGCACCCCTTCAGAAGGTTCAAGGACGAGATCGCCGGATGCGAGGAACTGAAGAAGATGTGGTTCGACTTCCACGACGCCGAAATGGAGAAGCTGGCCATCGAATGGCTGGAATACAACGGCATCAAATTGAAGCCGAGCGCCAAGAATCGGTCCTAGATGCAGACGCATCGGGGCGTCTCAGGCGCGCGAGCCTGGCGGTTATCCGGCGGCGCGGCCAGTCTCGGCCGAATCAGGATGGAGAAGGGAATGGCTATTCGCGTCGTAAGGCTAGGAAGCCCTAGAATGGAGGGCGAGGGGCTGCGCGTCGGAACCGTGCGCCGGCCGCCGCGCGGCGTGCCGAAGAGCGAATACGCCTCGCGGGACTTCTACGACGTTTGGCTCCCGGAACTCGCGCCGTCCGAGGAGTTGGTGAAAGAGGCCATGAAAGCCGCTAACGAGGGCGCCTGGCGTGCCTTCGAAAAACGATACCGCGCCGAGATGAAGAGGCCAGGGGCCGAGCGGCTGCTGGCCCTGCTTGCCGCGCTCTCCCGGCGGACGAATCTATCGGTGGGCTGCTATTGCGCGAATGAAGAAAGGTGCCACCGCTCGGTTCTAAAGGAGCTGCTGGCTGAACACGGCGCTTCGATAACGTGAGCCTCGCCGGGCGCGAACGGCGATTGTCGGCCGCATCCCGCGGCGGCGTGAAGGAGAAGAATCGTGGATCAGATCCTGATCGGTAAAGGCGAACAGCCGGTTTATCTGCTCGCGAAGTACGGCAACCGCCACGGAATGGTCGCCGGAGCGACCGGCACCGGGAAAACAATCTCCCTGCTGGTGCTGGCGGAAGGTTTCTCACGCTTGGGCGTGCCGGTCTTCATGGCGGACGTCAAGGGGGACGTCGCCGGCTTGGCCGCTCCCGGCGTTACCAACGAGAAGATACAGCAGCGGGTTGCCCAAATCGGAATCGAGGGCTACGTAAGCGAGGCGAGCCCCGTTATTTTCTGGGACATCTACGGCAAGAACGGCCATCCGGTCAGGGCCACGATAAGCGAGATGGGGCCGAGCCTTCTAGCGCGAATCCTTGAGATCAACGAAACGCAGGAAGGAATGCTCGAGATAGCCTTTAAGCTGGCCGACGAGCAGGGGCTTCTGCTGCTGGATTTCGACGACCTGCGCGCCCTGCTGGGGTTTATTTCGGAGAACAAGAGCGAAGTCTCCTCGCAGTATGGCCTCGTAAGCACCCAATCGGTGGCGGCGATTCAGCGGGCGATGCTCGCCTTGGAAAGGGAAGGGGGAACGGCGCTCTTCGGCGAGCCGGCCCTGGAGATCAACGATTTGCTGAGGACCGACCTGAGCGGGCGGGGCATTATCAGCATTCTGGCCGCCGAGCAGATCGTCCTGAAGCCGCGCCTCTATTCGAGCTTTCTGTTGTGGCTCCTTTCCGAGCTGTTCGAGCATCTGCCCGAGGTGGGAGACCTCGACAAGCCGAAGGCTGTCTTCTTCTTCGACGAGTCGCACCTTCTCTTCGACGACGCGCCGCCGGCGCTTCGCCAGAAGGTCGAACAGGTGGTGAGGCTCATCAGATCGAAAGGCGTGGGGGTCTATTTCTGCTCGCAGTTCCCCGATGACGTCCCCGGCGAAATCCTGGGCCAGCTTGGCAACCGCGTTCAGCACGCGCTGAGGGCTTACACCCCCAGGGACCAAAAGGCTGCGAGAACGGCCGCAGAGACATTCGCCTCAAACCCGAAGCTCGACGTCGCCAGCGTGATCTCCCAGTTGGGCGTCGGCGAAGCGCTCGTGTCGACCCTTCAGGACAAGGGCATCCCGATGCCGGTCGAGCGCACTCTGGTCTGCCCTCCACGATGCAGGATGGGGGCGCTATCGCCCGATGAAAGGGCAGCCGTCATGGCGCGAAGCCCGGTCGGAGGCAAGTACGACAATTCAGTGAACAGGGAATCGGCTTTCGAGATATTGAGCAGGCGCGCCGCGATGAAGCAGCCCGTTCCGCAAAGTGGCGCCGGCGCCGAGGCGCAGAAGACACCGGAAAAGCGCGGCGTCATCGGAGACATGCTTTGGGGAACCAGCCGCAGGCAGGGCATGGTCGAGACGCTCGCCAAACAGACGGTCCGCACCGTCGGCAGCCAGCTTGGGCGCCAGATCATTCGCGGAGTCCTTGGCGGAATCTTTGGCGGCTCGCGGCGCTGAAGCGCGCGACGGAGGGAGAAGAAGCGTGGAGATCTCCGTTCCTCTGCTCTTTCAGTGGCCCTGGGCACTTCTCTTCTGGCCCGTCTTCGGCTGGGTTTTCATGCCGGAGTTTCTCCTCATTCGCCGCTCATCCGGAACGGCTTCCTCACCGCAGGACCGCGGCACGCTGAAGCTCATCCTCGTGGTGAACAATTTCGCGCTCTGGGCGGGGGCCGCCGTTTCGTTCTTCGCGGGGCTCGCCGCCCCTTGGCCCGTTTCAATGCTTCTCGCCGGGACGGCCGTGCTCTTTGCGGGCGGTGTTCTTCGCAGGGTCTGCTTCTCGTCGCTCGGCGAATATTTCAAGGGGGCGGTCGTCGTCAGCCCGGACCAGCCCGTCATACAGAGCGGGCCGTATCGCTGGATCCGCCACCCCTCTTACACCGCGGGCTTCATGGTGCTCGGAGGGACAGGCATGGCGCTCGGCAACTGGCTGAGCATAGCCCTGCTCTTCGGGGCGCCCTGTCTCGTCTATACGTTCCGCATCAGGGCCGAAGAGAGCGCGTTGCTGGAAACGATCGGGGAGCCCTACCGCCTTTACATGGCCAGGACGAAGCGGCTGATCCCGTTCGTCTTTTAGCAGGTTTGTTGATATCCATTACAGGCCGCGCGCTAGAGGCCGCGGGGAGGAGATGCGCCATGGCGAATTCGTGCAAGCGCGTGACAGCGCTGGCAGCCATCATTCTCTCGGCGGCGGTGGCGGGCGCCCAGCCCGCGCGCGAAAGCGAGGTCGCTGCGGTGATAGAGGCCGCAAGATCACAGATTGGCAGGACGGTGATCTACGACGGCTCCTACCAGCGGATCGCCTACCCGGGCGGGGACGTTCCTATGGAGAGGGGCGTCTGCACCGACGTTCTCGTAAGGGCCATGAGGGCCGCGGGCGTTGACCTTCAGAGGCTCGTCCACGAGGACATGACGGCCCACTTCGGGCAGTATCCGCACCCCTGGGGCCTGTCGCGGCCCGACGCCAACATCGACCACCGGCGCGTTCCAAACTTGGCGGTATTCTTCAGGCGCCACGGGCTTTCGCTCCCGTCCGCGCGAGTTCCTGCTGATTATCTTCCGGGCGACATCGTCACCTGGATGCTTCCATCGGGCTACCCGCACATCGGGCTCGTTTCTGACCGTTGGAGCGAGGCCCGTGGGCGCCCGCTGGTCATCCACAACATCGGCGGAGGCACTCAGGAAGAGGACGTCCTGTTCGCCTACACCATCACCGGCCACTACAGATACTTCATACAGAGGAGGGAAGGGCGATGATTTTGGAAAAGAGAACGCGTGTGCGGAGAAGCAAGAGCGAATGGATATTGGCGGTCGGCGTGTGCCTCGCGTCCCTGGCCGCCGGTTCCCAGCCGGAGCCACCCCTCGCGAAACTCCCCCCGGGGTTTGTGGTCGGCACCAAGATGATCTACCCCAACCAGGTCGGCTTTGACGCCAAGAAGCCGCACAACGCCAAGAGCTGCATCAATGTCGACCCGGACATCCACCTTGGTTACAGTTGGACCGCGATGACGCAAGCCGCCGCTCAAATGTCTATGACGGCGATGATCAACCAGGAACAGGAGTCCTCGGACATCGGCGGGCTCAAGACCCAACCGGACGGCAAGGAGCCGTTTGAAAACGGCACGCTCCTCTGGACGAAATCCTCCAGGCTTCAAATAGGGACGAATTGCCCAGCGTGGGTTACATATAGAGGCACCTGGGTAGGAGTCGTAAGCGACGGCCTTCTGATGATTTCTGTGAGCAACGTGCCTAAATCCAAGGATCAGATCAAGGGTTGGATCGGAGCGATGCTCAAGTGAAACGGGGGGGCGACGCGTATCGCCAGCCCCTGCCGGCCGCCGCGGCGTCTTTCCGCCGGGCCTGACGGGAGGATCGAGACCCCATGAAGAGAAACGCCGTCCTCGTGGTGACGGCCGCCTCGCTGTTGTTCTTGCTTGCGGCATCGGGGATTCACCCTTACGGCCGGCTCACATGGGTAATGGAGGTTCTGCCTATCCTGTTGGTGATGCCGGTACTCGCAGCCACGTACCGGCGCTTTCCATTAACGACGATCCTTTATGCCTTGATCTTCATTCACGCCATTATCCTGATGGTCGGGGGCCATTACACCTACGCCAGGGTGCCGCTTGGCTTCTGGCTCGAAAGGCTCTTCGCCATTCACCGCAACCCGTACGACAAGATCGGCCACTTCGCGCAAGGCTTCGTCCCCGCCCTCGCCGCGCGGGAAGTGCTCATCCGGGGGCGGTACGTGAGGACGCCCAAGATGCTCGCCTTTCTCGTCATCTGTGTTGTGATGGCGATCAGCGCTTCCTACGAGCTGTTTGAGTGGGGCTCGGCCGTCGCGCTCGGCCAGGGCGCCGACGATTTTCTCGGGACGCAGGGCGACCCGTGGGACACCCAGTCAGACATGCTCTTCGCCCTCATCGGTGGTCTCTGCGCGCTTCTCTTCATGAGCCGCTGGCACGACAGGCAGATCGAAGCCATCGAGCGGCGCTGAGCGCGCGCTCTCTGGCCGCTCCATGGCCGCAGCGGCTCGATCGAGGAGATGGCCGGCTTGGCCATGCATTATTTGGTGGAGGGCCTTCACGGCAAGACTTACCTTGTTGACGTTCCGGGGTTGAAAGAGCTGATTCAATAGATGGGTAACGCGAGTTCATCGCGCGGAGCTGAGGCTCAATCGCCGGAGGACGAGCCTCTCCTTAGCGTTCGGTGGCCCGAGCACCTCGACGAGATCCATGAATCCGCCGGTCTCCAGCGTGACGCGCAACGTTCCCTCTTCCAAAGAGAGCGCTTTGACGCGCTCTTTGAGGTCGTAGGTCCTGGCCTGGCCCTTATGGACCTTTTCCACGGGCCACGTGGCGGCTTGTTGAAATGCGGCCACCTTCCCTCTCACCGCCGCGTCCTCTTCCGCCGAGAGGCCTTGGGGGATGATCTCGTACCGTTGAAGGCGCAGCTCGCCGAGCCTCGTCGTCCCCGGGCCAGCAATCGAAAGAGAGAGCGGCGATATGCCTTGTGGCAGGCTCGAACGGAGAGAGGCCATGAGCCGCCCTTCGTCAACTTCCCCGGACTCAAAGTCCATCAATTCGTTCATTCCTTCGACGCCGAGAGGAAGCGGTGAAGGCAGCTCGACTTTGGGCATCGGATGGAATCCCTTCGAGTAGGCCAGTTTCACTCCAGCGCGCCTCAAGGCGCGCACCAGCACGTCAACGAGGTCGAGGTGACCAAGAAACCTTGCCATGCCGGTTTTCGAGAAAACGAGGCGGTATTTGGATATTTTCGCGGCGGCTGGCTCGGCTTTGGCCGTCCCTGCCGGCTCCGCCGGCGGGGAGACTTCGCCGGCGCTCGTCCTCTCGAACTCTCCGGCCATGCACTGCTTGGCGAAAAATCCGCAGGCGTAGCACGATTCCATGCCGCACTTGTTCGTCGGCAGAGCTTCCAATGCCTTGGACAATTCCCGCCACAGAAAATCCTTGCGGACCCCGACGTCAATATGGTCCCACGGCAGCGGCTCGTCCTTTTCCTTTTCACGGTGAAGATAAAACGCAACGTCAACTCCGGCGCGCTCGAAGGCTTGTTGCCAGAGGTCCCGGCGAAACTGCTCGGTCCAGCCGTCGAAACGGCAGCCCAGGCGGGCCGCCTCTTCTATCGCGCCCGCGACCCTGCGGTCGCCCAGAGAGAGGATCGCCTCGACGGTGCTCGCGTCAACGTCGTGCCACTTGTAGCTCACGGGGCGGCGCAGGTTCTCCTTGAGCCAGTCCTGCTTGGCGCGAAGCGCTTCGGGCTTGGACATGGCGAGCCATTGAAAAGGCGTGAACGGCTTTGGAACGAAGGACGACGTGGATAGGTTGACCTTCGGGTTCCTGCAACCGGCCTCCCTCGCCTTCCGCACTACGAGCATGGCGAGCCGCTCGATGCCATGCAGGTCCTCTTCGGTTTCGGTCGGCAGGCCGATCATGAAATAGAGCTTGACGAGGTTCCATCCCGAGGAAAATACGACGGAGGCCGCGTTGGAGAGGTCGGCCTCCGATATCTGTTTGTTGATGACGTTTCTGAGCCGCTGGGTGCCCGCCTCCGGCGCCAGCGTGAAGCCCGACTTTCTGCCCTCGCCGAGAGACTTGGCCAGCTCCTTGGTCAGTGACGACACCCGCAGGCTCGGCATAGCGACGCCAGCCCTCTGGTCGCGCCCGCCGGCGGCCACCGCGCGCGCGAGCGCCTCGATGCCTCCATACTCTCCGGCGTTGAGCGAGAGCAGGCTCACCTCGTTAAAGCCGGTCTCTCCGAGGCCACCAACGGTGGAGCGAAGGACTTCCTCGGCGGCCCTTTCGCGCGCTGGCCTGTAGATGTAGCCGGCCTGGCAGAACCGGCAGCCCACCGAGCAGCCGCGCGCGATCTCGATGCTGTAACGGTCGTGAACGACCTCGTGGTGGGGAACGAGGACTTTCGACGGAAACGGGCGGCTGTCCAGGTTCCAAAGGATGCGCTTTCTAACGGGCAGCGGCGCGCCTTCCATGGCAGCGGCGACCACTTCAAAGCGCGAACCGGCTCCCGGATCGGTGGCGTAGAGCGCCGGGACGTAAACGCCCTCGACGCGCGCCAGTTCGCGAAGAAGCTCCCGGCGTGGCTTTCCTGCGGCGGCTTTCACCGTGTCGAGGATGTCGCCGAAGCCCTCCTCGCCGTCGCCGATGAAGAATGCATCAATGAACGGGGCCAGCGGCTCCGGGTTTACGGCGCACGGCCCGCCGGCAATGACCAGCGGATGATTTTCGTCCCTCTCCGACGAGCGCCACGGAATCTTTCCGAGCTTCAGCATGTGGAGAATGTTGGCGTAAGTGAGCTCGAACTGGAGCGTGAACCCGATCACGTCGAACTCCGCCAGCGGGCGCTTGGATTCGAGGCCGTAGAGCGGGATTCCGCGCGCCTCCATCTCGGCCTCCATGTCGAGCCATGGCATGAAGACCCGCTCGGCCCACGCGTCTTGACGGGCGTTTACCGTCTCGTAGAGGATGGCCAACCCCATGTAGCTCATGCCTATGTCGTACAAGTCGGGAAAGGCCAGAGCCACGTGAAGAAGCCCCGGAGAATCGCGCTTGACGACCTCGTTCACCTCGCCGCCGATGTACCGCGTCGGCTTGGCAACCGAGCGGAGAAAGGAAAGGTCCGCTTGTTCCACGGTGCCTCCGCAAAAGAGTGATTACTTTACTGGAACGCGTCGCCGTAGGCAAGGGGGAGGCGGGTGGTAGTGCTTGGCGCGAACCTCAACGGAAGGTTTCTGCCTTCAAGGCTGTGATATGATGGCCGACATCGTGGCGCCCACAGGAGGGGGGGGGTAGGAATGAACGAAAATCACCGCGGCGGAGGAGATCAATATGACCCTATGCGTGATTTCGAGGAGATCGAGAACCACCGGTACGATCCGGGCTACTGGGTGACGAGTTGGTACTCAAGCGCGCGACGCACTCCTCCGTATGGGTATATCTCTCCGGGCGACATGCCAGCCTGGTTCCGTGCCGCGCTTCTTGACTTGTTTTTCAGCGGCGTCGCCTACGCCCTGTTTGGCCGATGGCGCTTCGATGTCCCACATTTCTGGTGGTATATGGGTGGCTTCGCCGGGGCTCTCTACGTAGGGATGCTCGTTTTCGTTAGACGCTCGCTGGCGAAGAATAAGCTGCGAGGAAAGCGCTGACGGCGCTCCCGCATAATACGGCCATCAGCCCAAATTCTCACCGCCGGTTGATAATATCCAATGACGCCTTGGCCGATGAACCTGGGCTACCACTTCCTCTCGGTCGCGGGCGAGCAACCGGTTATCTGGGCCGATTCGTGTTCGACCGGCTCGAAGGCCGACATGATGGCCACGCGGCCGGGCCCGCTGAGCCTCAGCCAGATGTAGCGCTGCGTCCAGCCGCTCAGGAAGCTGTAACTCTGGCTCGGGTGCTCGAAGTGCATTTGCGCCTGGACGGACGAGTCTTTGAAAAGCAGCGCCGTCGGCTTGATGAGGATCGTCTGCCCCGGCTGCAGCGTCCTGACGAAAACGTCGCCAGACGCGTGGATCATCAGCAGGCCGGGGGTTTCCGGCGCGGTGAACCGGTCCATCATCATGCCCAGGGGATAGACGGTTTCCGTTTTGGTCTCGTTGCCTTCCCTTATCCGCACCTTGTACCAGATGTTCGTGGAGAACCAGTCATAGGCGATGGAATGGGTCGCCATGACGAAGAGGTGCTCACGAACGTCGACCGTTTCGCCCTTTTGAAGCGGCAGGGCCAGAAGCTCCCCGGGCGCGTCGCGAGAGAAGGCGATGCGCCCCGGGCCTTCCGCCTGGGTCATGACCACCGGCATCCCGGCCAGCATCCGCTTGAACGCGCCCTTCAGAGACATGGCGCTCACCTTGACGTTGGGCTCCATCCACAGAAGGACGTGGTGGGCGAAATAGACGCCGTCGCCCTGGGCGAGCTTGACGTCTGCCACCGGGACGTAGCTCCCCTCGATCTGGCACGAAGACTTGCCGAAGTCGAAGCGGGCCATATCCTTCTGGCCGGCCACCTTGGCCCATGCGGCCGGGGAGACGATGTGCCTGACGTCTATCGGCGAACCGCAGCTCGGGCACGACAGGCCCGTTCCGTCGCTGACGCCGCCGCAGTATGGGCACGAATAGCTGCGCGTGGAAGAATGGTTTGGCTGTTGTCCGTTCATCTTCCCACCTCAATCGCCAGTGTTATGGTGAACGTACATTGACTGGATGCCCACGCGCCCGGGCCCGGTCATCTTGGCCAGGCTCATGCCGAAGCCGCCGAAGAGGCCGGAGGTGAGCTGCTGGCGCTGCACCTCCATCGTGACGGCCGAGTCCTTGTATAGAAACGCCCCCGGCTCAACGAGGATGCTCTCGCCCTGTTTCAGCGTTCTCTCGAAGACGTTTCCGTAGCCGTGGAGAATCAGCAGCCCCTGGGCCTGCTGGGTGACGAAGCGGTCCATGAACATTCCCTGGCCGCCGAACAGGACGTTGTAGAGCCCTTTGATTCGGACGAAGGAATATCCGACGGAATACGAGGCCAACAGGAATGCGTGCTCCCGGACGTCGAGCTCCATCCCGGGATGGAGGGGAAGAACCACCAACTCCCCGGTCGCGTCCCGAGAAAAAGCGATGCGGCCAGGCCCGGTGGCGACGCTCACTATGAATGGCATTCCAGCGAGAAGCCGCTTGAAACCGCCCTGGAGCTGGAGCGTCGTGAGGGGGACCGACTCTTCCTTCCAGAGCATCACGTGGTGCTCGAAGTAGACGGCCTCGCCCTGGTGAAGGGCCAGTTCGGCGACAGGGACGATCTCGCCCTCGGCCTGGCAAGTGCTCTGGCCGAAGTGGATTTCGGTCATGTCCTTGAGCCGCGGTGCCTCGCGCCATCCCGAATCGCTAACCAAGTTTCGGACGTCCAGCGGCGCGCCGCAGAGCCTGCAACTGAGCGCCGTCTTTTCGTTCTGTCCCTGGCACCACTGACACTGAATGCGCTCCACCGGTCCCGCAGCTGGGGGCGGCCCGCCTTGCGTCACGTCGCTCATTCAAGCCTCCTTAAGGTTGGACAAACAATTATGATAAACACTCCAAGAAGCCAATCTATTTTAGTTCCGCGAACGCTGTCAAGAACCGTGGCGCAAGAAGCGCGGCTGCCAGGAGAAAGCAAGGCTTCTGGCGCCTGGGCCGGTTCATCTCCCCGCCTATGTGATAGAGTCCCGGCTGAGGAAGCCTTGGTCGGCGCCAAGGGCCTCCAGAGAGCGGGCGATGGAATGAAGGCGGTTATTCTAGGGATCTGCGGCAAGCCGGCCTTCCGGCGGTGGAGGATCGCGGCCGTTGTCCTCCTCGCTTTTGCAGTGACCGCATCGTGGCTAAGGTTCTGGCCGCTGCCGGAGGGTTTTCTAGACACGGCGCCGTATCGCTCGGTGAAGGTGACGGACAGGGAAGGCCACCTTCTCTACGAGTCGCTTTCCGAGAAGGAGTCTCGCAGCGGGTGGCTGACTCCGGAATCTCTACCGCAAACGCTGGTGGAGGCGACGCTGGCGGCGGAGGACCACCGCTTCTTTTGGCATCCCGGCCTCGACCCGCTCGCCCTTTCACGGGCGCTCTGGCGCGACCTTCGCGTCATGCGGGTGGTGGAAGGGGGCTCGACGCTGACTCAGCAAGTTACAAAGCAGTTGATGGGCCGCGGCCGGAGCGTCGGCGGCAAGCTCAGGGAGATGGTCCTCGCGCTCCGCCTTGAACACAGGCTCGGCAAGCGGTCCATCCTCGCCCTCTACCTCAACTTGGCGCCGTACGGCAACCAGTACCTGGGTGCCCAGGCCGCGTCGCTTGGATACTTCGGCGTTTCGGCCTCTTCGCTCACTCCGGCTCAGGCGGCGTTCTTGGCGGGGTTGCCCAGAGGCCCGTCGGCGCTCGACCCCTACCGCCACTTGGCGGAGGCGAAAAAGAGACAGGGACTCGTCCTCGCGCTCATGAGGCGGTCGGGGTATCTGGACGGGCCGGCCTTCGAGAACGCGCTCGGGGAAAGGCTCTCGTTCAAGCGGGTGGCGCGCCCATTCGAGGCACCGCACTTCGTCGAGAAGGTGCTGTCCGAAGCGGGAGGGCCGCCGCCCGCCCTCCTACGAACAACGCTCGATCTCGGCCTTCAGCGGGAAGTGGAGGGCATCCTCAGGGCGCAGCGCAAAGCGCTCCTGGAGCACGGCGCCCACAATGTGGCCGTCGTCGTCATGGACAACGAGCGGGCCGAATGGCTGGCGTGGGAAGGCTCCGGCGACTATTTCGACCCCGAGCACGGCGGGGCCATTGATGGCGCCATGGAGCCGAGACAACCGGGCTCGGCGCTCAAGCCGTTCACCTACGCCCTCGCCTTCGAGCGCGGTTTCAGCCCGGCCTCGGTCCTGCCCGACGTCCCCAGCCATTTCCCAACGGCGGAGCAGGGCGTCAGCTATAGTCCGAGGAATTACGACGGGAGTTTCAGGGGGCCTCTGAGGGCGCGTTCGGCGCTTGCCGGCTCGGTAAACGTCCCGGCGGTCTGGCTTGTGTCGCGGGTGGGCGTGGGGAATTTGCTTGAGCGGCTGCGCGCCTGTGGCTTCACGACCTTCGCCAGGAACGCCGATTACTACGGCTACGGCCTTACGCTGGGCGACGCCGAGGTCAGGCTCGACGAGACGTGCGCGGCCTATTCCGCGCTGGCGCGCGGCGGGCTCTACATGACGCCCTGCTCGCTCCTGGCCGAAGGCGGAGGGCGAAGGCGCGAGGCGTCGTCCAGGCGAGTCTTCAGCGAGAACGCCTCCTACTATGTCACCAGCATAATTTCCGACCCTTCGGCGAGGGCCTTCGTATTCGGCCACGGCGGCTCGCTCGACTTTCCATTTCCCGTCGCCGTGAAAACCGGAACCTCTCAGGCCTACCACGACAATTGGACGATAGGCTACACGAGGGAGGTCACTGTCGGAGTGTGGGCCGGGAATTTCGACCACTCCGCCTTGACCGGCTCGTCGGGGGTGATGGGCGCGGGACCTATTTTTCACGACGTGATGATCGCGGCAGAGAGGAGAGTCCTCGGACGTTTTCCCGGGCCGGCCGATCCGCCCCTTGCCGAAGTCCCCAAAGACTTCGCGAGGACGACGATCTGCTCGCTGTCTGGGCTCAAGGCCACCGGCGCCTGTCCGGCCACCACGACCGAAATGCTCGGTCCGGAGGACGTGCCTCCGCCTTGCAGCTGGCACCGGCTCGAACGGGGAAAAGCGGTCGTTGACTGGCCGGCGCGGTTTAAAGGCTGGGCGCGTGACAGCGGGCTTAAAGAGGCGAAGGGAACCCTCCAGGCGCCCCGTGAAACAAGAGCAAAAGCGGACAGCGTCCCCTCTTTCGCAATCACCAACCCTCCCGGCGAGGCGATCTACCTGATTGACCCGACGCTCAGGCCCAAGTTTCAGGCGCTGCCTCTGAGGGTCGAGGCGTCGGGCGCGCCGAGGCTTGTCGTCTGGAAGGTTGACGGCGCCGAGGCGGGACGTTGCCTTTCCGACGAGCCATGCCTCTGGCCTCTGAAGCCCGGGGAACACCGCGCCGTCGTAAGCGACCACCTCGGCAACACCGCCACCGTCACCTTCATCGTCAAGTAGGGGAGTGGCTCTGCCCGCTCCCAGCGGGATGGAGCCCCATCACCGGAAATTCCACTCTCACTGCCCCGGGAATAGGCCGAGGGGGTTGATCGTTCCTTAGCCGGAAGGGAAGCGCAAAAGGCGCGGCCCAACGGAAAATACAAACCTGGTGGCAGTTCTGGATGGAGGAAACAGATGGCGCTGGTAGGTCAGAAGGCTCCTGAATTCTCGGCGACGGCGGTGGTTGAAGGCTCGTTCAAAACGGTGAAGCTATCTGATTACAAGGGCAAGTACGTCGTCCTCTTCTTTTATCCGCTCGACTACACGTTCGTCTGCCCGACGGAGATTACGGCGTTCGCCGACGCCTACGGAAAGTTCCAGAAGCTGGGTGCCGAGGTGATGGCCGTCTCGATTGACAGCCAGTTCGTCCACCTTGCCTGGCAGCACACGGCGCGCAACCAGGGCGGGCTCGGCAAGCTTCCATTCCCCCACGTCTCGGACCTTAACAAGGAGATGTCCCGCGACTACGACGTGCTTTCAGGCGGCGTCGCGCTCCGCGGACTCTTCATCATAGACGACGAGGGGATCGTCCAGCACGCGACGATAAACAACCTCGGCATCGGGCGCAGCGTCGAGGAGACGCTCCGCTCCCTGCAAGCCGTCCAGACGGTCAAGAAGACGGGAGAGGTCTGTCCGGCGAACTGGAAGCCGGGCGACGACACGATGAAGCCCGACCCGCAAGGCTCGCAGGCGTACTTTCAGAAACACGGGAAGTAAGAATCCGATTGGTGAATGGTGATCGGTGATTGGTGAACGATGGCTATGGTGAACGGCCGCCAGTCACTAATCACCAGTCGCCCCATTCAAACGGTGAATGCGGTCAAGCTCCCACCGGGACTCTGAGGTCCGAATAGGCGACCGTCCTTTCCATCCGCTCGCCCTCTTCGAGGACGGTTCCAGGCAGAAGGACCGAGTGCCCGACGTGGCACCTGGCCTGAACTCGCACGCCCTCGCCGAAAATCGCCGGGCCGGTCATGGTCGCGTCGCGAGATACCCATGCGCGGTCGTGCCGGAGGACGGGGAATCCGTCGCGATGTTCAAGGCGGCTGTCCTTTGGCGCCTCCGCGGAGGACCGCGCCATATCATCGAGAGCGGCCATCGAGGCATCGAGAAGCGAGCGTGGCGTCCCGAGGTCGCTCCACCGGCCTTCGTGCTTAAGAACGCGCACCACGCCCGACGGCAGAAGGGGCCGAAGAAGGTCGCTGACGAGCTCCTTCGGGCCCGGCCCCAGAATGCGGCCGAGCAACTCGCGCCTCGCCGCGTAGACGCCAGTAAAATGGCTGGGGCCATGCCCGAACTCCTTGAGGACTCCCCGCGAGTCGCACTGGAGCGGCGTGTAAGTGGCGCCCTTGGGCATCTGCCGGACGGCGAGCACCGCCAGAGCGTCCGGAGCCTGTTCCAGTCGCGCCGCGAGAGCGGCTAGCGGCAGGTCGCAGAAAACGTCCCCGTTGACGACAAAAAACGCCTCGCCTCTGAAGAGCCCTCGCATCGGCCAGAAGGCGCCAGCGGTCCCCAGAATCTCGGGCTCTTGGGAGAAGCGGAGCTCCATCCCGCCGCCGTGGGCCTTGGCGCAGGCGACCACCTCCTGGCTTTTGTGGTGAAGGTTGATGAAGACGCGCCCCACGCCCGCGGCGGCCAGGCCGTCGAGGATCCAATGCAGAATCGGCCTGTTCATGAAATGGACGCACGGCTTGGGAAGACGCTCCGATATCGGGCGCATTCTCGTCCCAAGCCCGGCGCAGAGAACGACCGCTTCACGGATTTGCATCGGGCCTTTCCTCGAAGACGATGTCCCCGAACGGCTTGCCGAGCTTTCGGCAGTGCTCGGCGTAGAGGTCGGCGTATGAGCGCTTGTTGAAGGTGGCGCGGTCCAGGCCGAGGGCCCCGGCGAGAGTCTCTATCGCCTCGGGCGGCCCCTCGAGCTCCAGAAACGTACCGAACGAAAGCTCGTCCAGGCAGAGCATCGCCTCGCCGGCGCGGTACTCCTCGCGGTACTTCTCGTATTTGAAGAAGGGACGCAATCCAATCGCCTCGACGATCTGGCGGGCCTCGGACGCGTCGTCGCACCAGGTCTCGTGCTCAGGCCTCACTTTGTAGCTTTCGTGCTGGACGACCTTTCCCTTGAATGTGAGAAGCCCCCCGCGCGGCGTCTGTCTGATTCGCAACATGCATCCTACCGCTCCTAGCGCGCGGCCTGGAAAATCGTAGAGAACGTTGCTTTCAAAATGGCGCTCGGCGGCAAGCGGGTAGCCGAGCGACGTGGCTTTCAGCCGTATGGCTTCAAGGCCGTCAACCGGGACTTTTACTTCGATCTCCACCGCACTCCTCCCTTCCAGGCCTCGTTCAGTTCTGCCAGGCGGGCCTCGAATTCGTGAAGCTCTCCCAATGGAACGGTGGCTTCAACGCTCCATTGTTCGCTGAACGATTCGTCGTGCAACGAAGCGCCAAGCTTCTCGGCCACGTGGCGGAAAGCGCCCTGTGCCCCGTACGGCATCTGGCATTCCACCGCTCTGGTAAGCACGCGCCGGACCATCCGCGCCGCCGCGATCGCCCCTCTTGCCGCGTCGCGGTAGGCTCTGGACAAGCCGCCGGTGCCAAGCTTCGTGCCGCCAAAATACCTCACGACGACGAGCGATGCGTCGCTCGCCTCGGCTTCGTGCAAAGCCCGCAGGATCGGTTGGCCGGCGGTTCCCGACGGCTCGCCCGCGTCGCTGCACCGTTCCATCAGGGAATCGCCCCACCCGCAGCGCCAAGCCCAGCAGGCGTGGGTCGCGTCGTGGTAACGCTTCCTCAGCCCCTCGAGGTGCGAAGCCGCCTCGGCGGGCGTCCCGCAGGGAGCAAGCCTTGCGAGAAATCGCGATCCCTGCTCCTTGAAATCGAACGCCGCTTCGGCGGCTGGCGCCACGTAGCTGAAACGGTCAGCCATGGAAGGCCGCGACGGCCTCGTCCACGGCGCCGGTTATGGTGAAAAAGCTCGGCAGGCCGAGCAGATCGAAGACCTTGTAGATTTTTGGAGAGAGCCCGCAGAGGACGATGTCGCCTCCCGAATCTCGAAGCGGCTGGATGTGGGCTAGGATCACCTCAAGGCCCGACGAGCCGAGGTAGCTCAAGCCGGTGAAGTCCACCACGAGCTTGTTATGCCCCTTCTTCACGTGCTCGTCCACCGACTGCCTGAAGACAAGGTGGTTGTAGGCGTCGAGGATGCCCTTGAGGTGAATAATCCATATTCCTTTTCGGGACTCGGAATCAATTTCGAGGTTGGTCACGGCGCCTCCCGCCAATACCGGAAAAAATTATACCACTGGTCCGGATAGCGCTCCAAAACGCCGCTGAAAAAATCGGCGGCGCGCTGCATGACGGTTCGCGCTTCGCATTTCTCGCCCAAAACCCTGCACGGCTCGCCGACGATCGCCCTGTAGAGCCCCGGGCCCTCGCTCATGACGGCGGCTGGCAGCGCCCACGCGTCCCCAATTTCCGCCAAAAGCGCGGGCGACCGCAGGAACGTGGCCTCTCTTCCCCTGAACGCCACCCGGACACCGTCCTTTCCGACAGAGCGGTCAATCAGCACAATGACCGTTTCGCCTCTCTGTAATACGGCGCGAAGGCCGAAAAGGTTGCCAAGCCCGCCGCCTACTGTGAAGGTGGTCAACCCGGCGGACGCCCTTCGCTTCTTGCGGAACTCTTCGACGCCCGCGTCGCTTTCGGGAAAGGTGATGACCGTGTGCGGGCCGATATCCCGCCCCAGGACCATCCCTCCGATCTCCCAGTTGCCCATGTGGGCGCAAAGAAGGACTTTGGCCCCGTTGCAGGCCTTTAGGCGGCTGGCGCTGGCCGGGTCCACCAACACCTCGGGCGGGTCGAACAGCCCGCGGAGATAGTCAACGACGCCGCGCCCGTAATTCTGGAGCGTATTGAAAGCGAGTGCCTCCGCGCGCTCGGGCGCCACCTCCGGAAAGGCGCCGACAAGGTTATGTTCCAGGTGGCAGAGCAGCTCCGGATGTCTGGCGGCGTACCACTCCATCAGCGAGTCGGAGACCCGGTACAGCCTCCGGCGGGGGAGGATGCGGCAGCCGATCCCGGAGGCGTAGAAAACCCAGCGGCTGTTGGTTCCAGACGATTGCCATCGCCCATATGGAGTTTCAGCGGACATATCTGAGCGCCGCCATGCAGATTCTGAACGTGTCGGCGACTGGCCTGTAGTGGCTGGACTCGCCCTCGTAAACGGCGCTCACCGGGACGGCTTCCCACTTGGCGCCGAGCTTCAGCGCTTTCAGGAGCATCTCGGTCTCTATCTCGAAGCCTTCGGACTCCAGGTCGAGGCGCTCCGCGAGGTCGGCGCGAATGGCGCGGTAGCCGCACTGCGTGTCAGGCACCGCCTCGCCGGTCATGAAGTGAAGGACGCGTGAGCCGGCGCGGTTCGTAGCCAGGCGCGCGGGAGGGATGTCACAGGCGCCCGCCATTCTGCTTCCCAGAAGGAGCTGGATGTCGCCCTTCATGCGCTCGATGAATCGGGGGAGTTCCTCGGGAAGGTGCTGGCCGTCGCCGTCGCAAAAGACCAGCCAAGAAGGTTGGGGCTCGCTAGATAGCGCCCACGCCATTCCCGCCCGCAGTGCCCGGCCTTTCCCCATTTGCGATGGGAGATTCAAGACTTCGGCCCCGGCGCTCTCGGCCAGCGAGGCCGTCTGGTCCGACGAGCCGTCGTTGACGACGAGGACCGCCACCGCGTGGCGGCGGAGCTTCTCAACGACGCCGGCGATCGTGCGGCGTCCATCGTGAACGGGGACTATCACCCGGATGTCATTCATGCGGGGAAAGAGCCTGTGCCTGCACCGCCGTTATTGCCGTGACGTCGGCGATGTCGCGCGCGCTGCAGCCGCGGCTCAAATCGTTTGCCGCTTTCGCGAGACCCTGGAGGATAGGGCCGAGAGCCACGGCTCCGGCGAGCCGCTCAGTCAGCTTGTAGGCTATGTTTCCCGCGTCGAGGTTCGGGAAGATCAGAACGTTGGCCTGGCCGGCCACCCTGCTTCCTGGCGCCTTGCTTGCTCCCACCTTGGGCACCAGCGCCGCGTCTCCTTGTAGTTCGCCGTCGGAGGCGACCTCCGGCGCGAGCCCCTTGAATATGGCGAAAGCCCTCTTGACCTTGTCAACGCTTGGGTCACTGGCCGAGCCCTTCGTCGAGAACGACAAGAAGGCGACCTTCGGCTCGGCGCCAGCCAGAAGCCGGAATGATTCCGCGGCGCAGAGCGCTATCTCGGCGAGCTGTTCCGGCGTCGGATAGGGGACCACTCCACAATCTGAATACACGAAGACTCCCTCGTGGCCGAACTCTCGTTTCGGAGTGACCATGAGGAAGAAAGACGAAACCGTTTTGATTCGCGGCGCCGGGCCGAATGATCGCAAGTATGCGCGCACCGAATCGGCCGTGGTGTGGGTAGCCCCGGAGACGATGCCGTCCGCCTGTCCGGACGCCACCAGCGCGCATCCGCCGTAGAGCGGCCTCTGGACCAATTCGCGCGCCTCACCCTCGCTCGCTCCCCGGCTGCGGTTGCGCTCCAAATATACTCGTGCAAGATCGCGGATCAGCCTCTCTTCCGAAAGGTCCACGATTCGAGCGCCGCCGAGCGATACTCCGAGGGCCTTTGCGCGCGCTTCCACGTCCGCCGGCTTGCCTACGAGCACCGGCTCGGCCACCGATTCTGCGATGATTATTGGAACGGCCTGCAGCGTCCGCGAATCGTCACACTCCGGCAGGACGATTCTTTTTCGCGAGGAGGCCGCCTTGCGCCTGATCTGTCGAAGCAGGTCCAATCTTATCTCCAACCCGGGCGCTCGGCCCGTGGTCATAGATTAGCAAGATAAGGGCTCATATGGAAGGGGCAAAAAAAAGGGGGCCCGAAGGCCCCCACTTTCCGGTGCGCGAAGCAATTACCGGATGGAGTCGGCAAGCTGCTTGCCGGCCTTGAACTTGGCGACGCGCTTCGCCGCGATCTTGATGGGCTTGCCCGTCTTCGGGTTGCGGCCCATCCTGGCGGCCTTCTTCACGACGCCGAAGGTCCCAAAGCCGACCAACGTCACCTTCTCGCCCTTCTTGAGGGACTTCTGGATCGAGCCGGTGAACGTGTCTACGGCCTTGCTGGCCTCCACCTTGGAAATACCCGCGCCCTTCGCCACTGCATCGATCAGTTCCATCTTGTTCATCTGCATCCTCCTATGAAAGCTTCCGGGTATAATATAGTCTTGGAATGGCCGCTTGTCAAGTGTTTTTGGGAGGCCAGGTCTTTGAAACCTTTGCGCTACGGCCATTTCAGAGTTAATGAGGTTTGTCGGTATGTGTTCTCAACTTTCTGGCATTGCTGGAAAAATTGAGTATCTGCGGGGGTTTCTGGCCTCACAGGCGCCTGAAAAGCTCATCATTTCTGGCGCTCTCGACGGCCTGCTTGGAAACCAAGCGGTGACGAGGGTTCTGTGCGCCGGCAAGGCGGGGCGATCTCTGGCAAGAGGCGCGGCGCCGCTCTTCAAAGGCGCGGACGGCTTTCTATTTGAAACGATGGACGGAGCGCCGGGCGACGTTCCGCGCCGTTTCATCCATCGCGCTGGAGAGCATCCGGTGCCCGGCCGGTTGAGCGTCAAGTCCACCAAGCACCTCTGCGAGTGGCTCATGGATGGAAATGGGCCGCTGCTCGCGCTCGTTTCCGGAGGCTCGTCGTCCCTGTTGTGCGCCCCGGCGCCGGGCTGGACTCTGCGAGAGGTCGTTTCCATCGAGAAAAGAATGCTCGGAAGTGGCATGCCAATTCGGGAGATCAACGCCGTAAGGCTCCGCTTGTCGAGGGCCCGTGGAGGCGGCCTGAGATTGCGCGCCGGTGGCTGGCCAGTTTTCACGGGCGTTTGGTGCGACGTGGCGCCGAAACAATGGAGAATCACCGGCAGCGCGCCGATGTTCTGGCCCGGCGCCATTCCGCGCGCGGAGAACGTCGCCGAGCGGCGCTGCTTGCGCCTTCCAAGGAAACTGCCTCCGATGCTTCGCGTGGTGGAATCGCCGTTTGACCGCGCCACTTGTCTTTGCGACGCGGACCGGCTGGCGGAAGCCGCGGCCGCATTGCTGAAGAACGAATGGCCCGGCGCAAGGCGGCTCTCAGTGCCCGAAGGCATTTCTCCTGGCGCGCTCGCCAGGCGTTTCAAAAAGGAAGCACTGAAACCCGGCGATCGTCCAACCGTGATAATAGGCTGCGGGGAGGCACCGGTGCGGGTGGCGGCCAAAGGGCGGGGCGGAAGGTGCACTCACCTGGCGTGCGAGGTCGCGCTTGCGTTGAGCACCCTGGCCGGGTGGACTTTCATCGCGCTGGCAACGGACGGAGTTGACGGCAACGCCGGCTCCGGCGCGGCTATCTCTTCCGAGACGTCGCCTCCAGAGGCGATGCTTCGCAAGGCGTTGTCGGACTGCGACACCGGTAGCCTGCTGGAAGCTTATTCGTGCCTGCTCCCTCGTTCGCCGTCGGGAAACAACCTGCGGGACCTGTGGCTTCTATTCTTGGAGTGAACGGTGGAATATGAAGATGGCCGCGGGCCTAAAAGCGGAGATAGCTTGAAGGAGGCGGCCGGTCTCTACGTTCACGTGCCCTTCTGCGCTTCGCTCTGCTCATACTGCGATTTCTTCCGCGTCGCGAACGACGGCCCCGTGCCCGATTGGTACGTGACATATATATTAAAGGAAGCGGAACTCTACCGGGAGACGAAACCGATAACCGTCTCTTCGGTCTATTTCGGCGGTGGAACCCCCTCGCTCATCGCTCCGCCGGACTTTGAGAAGCTGTGCGCGGGCCTTCGCGAGCGCTTCGATTGGGTGCCCGACGCCGAAGTGACGCTCGAAGCCAACCCGGAGACCGTGACGCCTGCCGCGTTGTCGGCTTGGCGGGGCGCAGGCATCACCAGGCTCTCCATCGGCGCTCAAAGCCTGCGTGACGAGGAGCTTGCTCTGCTTGGCAGGCGTGCAAGGGCGGCAGAGGCGAGGCGCGCGGTGCTTCTCGCCTCCGAGGCCGGTTACCAACGCCTCTCTCTCGACCTGATGCTCGGTATTCCCGGCCAGTCGCTGGGGTCTCTGGCCAGGACGCTGGATGAAGTCATTTCAATGCCGCTGGATCACGTTTCAGCCTATATGTTGGACCTCCATCCCAAGACGCCCCTGTACGCCAAGGTTTTGGCAGGCGACGCCGTGCTTCCAAACGAGGATGAAGTGTCGGACTTGTACGAGCATCTCTGTGACCGCCTGGAAGCCGCGGGCTTCGTTCATTACGAGGTGTCGAACTTCGCGAGGCCCAAAGGAGAGTGCCGCCACAACTTGCGCTACTGGCGGGGAGGGGACTACATCGGCTTGGGGCCGAGCGCCCACGGCTGCTTCCGGGGCGGGCGAACGAGGGACCCGCGCTCTATTGACGAGTGGCGTGCCGCGCTGGATAGGGGCGAACCGCCCCACGAGATGACGAGCAAGGTTTCCGGGGAGGAGCGGCGCGAGAACGCGGTCATCTTCGGCCTGCGGATGGCGGAAGGAATCGAGGAGAGAGCCCTGCAGGATTTCATCATGGCTCAGGGCCGCGATCCATCAAGCGTTCTGGGACCGCTCATTCGCCACGGTTACGCCCGGAGCAAAGAGGGCGGCCGACTCCGCCTCACCCGGCTCGGCTTTCTCTCCTCCAGCGCCATCATCGAGTACCTTCTGCCCGAAGACTTCCGCGCGTGAACCCTGATTTTGCTAGGGGGCGCCACAGCTTCCCGAGAGATTTTTGGCCGTGCAGTTGCATATTCCGCTGGGGGTCGTTCCTCCTCCCGCTCCTCGCTCGGTTCCCGAGGAGGTGAGCCCCCACGAACCTTCCGTCGCGTTTGTGCCGGCGCCGTCGTCTCCCGCCACCAAAAACCAGATGAAGCGGCTAGAGTCGCCCGACGGATTGGGGACTCCCGTCCAGGTGTACTGTCCAGTGGTTCCCAGTGAGCATGCCCCGCCGCCCACTTGCCACGAAGAGAGCCCGCTCCCATATCCCCAGAGGATGTGGTAGTTCACTGACGCGCACAACGAGGCGTCCCAGCGCACGACGGCGTCGGTGCCGTGGTTGTTGGTCGTGATCCCGAGTGGAAAAGAGCCGGACGGAACGCGCGCTGGAATTGTCGACGGCCAGCGCGGGCAGCCTCCGTCCCCGTTCCAGCAGTGGTAGGCTATGTTCAGCAGTGAAACGTACTCTCCCGTCGCCTTGAGATTGCCAGCCTGGGACGGGTGGCTGTCGCCGGTCCAGTAAGCACTGTAGTCGTTGTTGACGGTTTTTAGGTGCTGGATGGCGCTGCCCGTCCAGCGGTGGTGGTTTCCGTCCGCCCAGCCGAGATCGTTCGTATTAGGATCATTGACGCGCGTGCTGCCGCCATTCGAGGTCAGGACGCCGTAGAAGTCGAAGACGAAGACGTTGTGGAGCGGGTAGCCGACGAGCCATTCGTTCGCCAGCCAATCGTTGAACGCCCGCGCGCTGGCGGCGTTGGAAGCCGTCGTGTCGGCCGCGCGCAGCGGCGGCGCGCAGATGACGATGAATAGTTTCTCAGGGTGGGCGGCGAAGTAGTTCTTCAGCTCGATGTAGATTCCCTTCGCGTTGGCGACCGTCTGATCGGACGAGCCGCTGGCCTCTCCGCGAAGTGGGTTGTCGCCGATTGGCGGCACTGGGTCGGAGGCCGAACCCGACATGTTCGAGTTGGGAAAGCAGGACTTGAACATCACGATCCGGTTTGCGCCGCCCGGGTCCATCGCCAGGCGCGAATAGTCGCAGTGCTGGCCGCTCTCCGCGTAGAGCGCCGCGAGATACGTTTCCCGGTGAGCGCCGGAGAACCACGTGTACCAGTGGCCTATATCGGTGTGGTCGCCGATCGTGTCGTAGCCGGCGTCGTAATCGGGCGGGCCCCAGCCGTAGTTCGTGTCGCTGACGAAGTAGTCGGCGTTCATCAGGGCGATTCCGAGCCCGCCGTTGGAATCGTTCAACCAGTTCTCGCCCGTGGAGTGGTGAATGAAGACGAGCTTCACCGGAGCCGAAGGCGGGTTGGGATTGAGCGCCACCCCTTGCGCGCTCGAAGGCGTGCATGTGAACAGATGCGCAGCCAGGAAGAAGCAGAGTGGAAAGGAAACGATTCCCCGCATCCCAACCTCCCCAGGCGAAAAGCGCCTGCCTTGTTTCGCCACTGATTGCGAGCGCCGTTTCAGTTCCTCTTTTCTTTGCCCCTCGTTATCATCCTATGGACACGTTCCAGAACTGTTGACGATGCGCGCGCCAGCGGTAGCGTTGCCAGTCGGACCTTCGCCGTTGGCGTTCGTTCCGGTGACGAGATACCAGTAGAACCCTCCGGCTACCCATGTTGGATCGTCGTTTGCTGCCGCGCTTGTTGCCGAACCGCTGTATTTGACGCAAGAATCAATGGCGCTTGTCAGAAGATTTGGAAGACCGGCCTGAGTACCGCGGTACACGTTGTAGCCAGTCGCGAGCAAGTTTGAGGGCCAGATAATCGTGCTCTTGCTGCTCCAGGTTTGAGCGTCAGCCTGCACGTCTCCAGGCGCTGTTTCGCCGGGAGGCGCGGCCGGGGCAATGTTGATGCTGTAATCCCTCGTGCCGGCGCAGCCGTTAGAATCGGTCGCAGTGATGGTGAAAGAGAAACTTCCCGATGAGGTGGGCGCGCCAAGAAGGCCGCCGCCTGAGAAAAGCGCGAGCCCAGGCGGAAGACTGCCCGATGTCACCGCGAATGTATACGGGCTCGTGCCGTAGCTTGCGGCAAGCGTCTGGCCATAGGACATCCCAACCATCCCGCCGGGAAGAATGGAGGGACTGACGAAGATGGGCGGAACGTAACGGCCACCGCTGGACCCTCTCCAAATAATCATCCCATTACCAATCCATAATGCCGTGTGAAAATCACTGCCCGCGGGACAATCTGCTCCTGTAAGGGTCGCCACCCAATCGTTGCTAGAAGGGTCATATCTGCCGCCACTGTTGGTCTGGCCATCGGCGTCGTTCCCTCCCCAGATAATCATTTCCCTCGCGGTCCAAACACCAGTGTGGGCCGAGCGCGCGCTGGGGCAGTTCAAGTCAGTAGAGGTGGCTATCCACGAATCGGTGGATGGGTCATACAGGCCGCCAGTATTTCGCTTACTGACATCGTTTGCTCCCCCCCACACTATCATTCTACTGCCCGTCCATACTGTGGTGTGGTCCGCCCTAACGGATGGACAATTGTTTCCAGTGGCAGTTGCTCTCCAGGAATCGGTCGAAGGACTGTAGCATCCTCCATCGTTCAGGAAAATATTTATTCCGTCGTTGTAATACCCTCCCCACACAATCATTTCGCTTCCCGTCCAGACGGCGGTGTGGTTACTGCGCCCTGAAGGGCATTGAGCACCAGTGGGAATAGGCAGCCAAGCATCCGTGGATGGGTTGTACCTCCCTCCCGTATTCAAAAAACTCATGGGCGCACCGCATACGCCTCCCCACACGAACATCTCGCTACCCGTCCAAACGGCAGAATGGCAGGCTCGTGCAGAAGGGCAATTCACTTGATCAGAGGTTGGTTTCCATGAATCGATTGCTGGGTTGTATCGTCCTCCACTTTGCCAGGCACCGTTGGAGCCGGCTCCTCCCCATACAATCATTTCGGTGCCCGTCCAGACGGCTGTGTGATTCTCGCGGCAAGCCGGGCAACCGGCTTCGACGGAAGTTGGCGTCCAGCTGTCTAGAGAGGGTTTGTAGCGTCCCCCTGTATTAATTAAATGATAGGTCCCGTCGTAGGAATCACCTCCCCAAACGATAATCTCGGTTCCCGTCCAGACTGCCGTGTGATGCCCCGGATTAGATGGATAATGAATGCCAGTTGGAATCCATGTGTCCGTAGACGGGCTATACCGTCCTCCTGAATTAAAGATGGCCAAGCTGTCTGGTCCGGCGCCACCCCAGACAATCATTTCCGATCCCGTCCACACGGCAGTGTGAGAGTAGCGCCCCCCTGGGCAATTCGCCCCAGTGGAGACCGCCACCCAACTGTCGGATGAGGGGTTGTACCGGCCGCCCGTATTTAGGCAGGAGTAGCTACACCCCCCCCACACGATCATCTCCGTTCCCGTCCAGACAGCCCTATGATGCAATCTCGGGGACGGAGGGAAAAATGCTCCTATCGCAATCCAGCCTTTAGTGGAAGGGTTGTATCTGGCACCAGTGTCGACTAGGTTCTGGCTCGTATCCAGCCCTCCCCAGATGATCATCTCCGCCCCGGTCCAGACAGCCGTGTGGTATGACCGGCCTGAGGGACAGTCCCCCACTAGAGAAGTCTCCGTCCAATGGTCCATGGCCGGATTATACTCGCCACCTGTGTTAAAATAATGCCAAGCTGTATCGTAGTAGCCTCCTCCCCATATGATCATTTGACTGCCCGTCCAGATGGCAGTATGGCTAGCACGCGCCGAAGGGCAATATTGTCCCGCAGAGGTTGCTGTCCAAGTATTTGTTGACGGGCTGTACCGCGCACCGTCGTTGAAGTAGCTAAAATAGTTGTCACCCCCCCAGACAATCATTTCGCTCCCTGTCCAGATGGCCGTGTGATTTTCACGCCCCGATGGGCAGTTTGTTGCGGTAGACGTGGCCGTCCAAGTGTCGGACGTGGGGTCATATCGCCCGCCAGTGTTGAGGAAACTGCCATCATACCCGCCCCATACAACCATTTCGGTTCCCGTCCAGATAGCCGTATGATTTGAACGCCCCGCAGGACAACTCGTACCCATAGAGGTTGAACTCCAAGTGTCCGTAATAGGGCTGTACCTTCCGCCATTGTTGAGGCCAATTACGAAGGCCCCCGCTCCCCCCCAGACGATCATCTCCGTCCCTGTCCAGACGGCTGTGTGACTAGCTCGCGGGTCAGGCACGTCATCGAGAATTCCGTTGTACCAGCCTTCGCCGCATGGAATTGCCGAGAATGTTGGAACGACAAAATCGTATGAGGCCGAAGAAGCCGAAGCCAAACGTCCGCTTGCCCCAACCGTCTTGAGCCACTCATCAAGGGAGCGCTTTGGGAAGGAAACCGTTTCAAGCTCAACGCGGTTATCCGTCTTAAGCGCCGTGCGCACCAGAAGGAACGCCTCGGCAATTTCTTTCAAAACGGCGCACTTGCCTTCGTCAGGCGCTTGCCGAAACTCTCTTTCAAAGCGCTTGGCGTCAAGGGGGATTTCGCCGCGCTTCAGCGTCTCTCGTGAAAGGGGGCTCTCCTCCGAATTGCTCAAGACGTAGACAATCTTCTGGTAATTGCCGTGACTGCAAAGGCTCAGGCTTCCTCCGGCGGATTCCGCCAACGCCGCTTCGGCCTGAGTTTTGGTTTTGCCGTGAAACCTTTCATCGTTGGCGTACCAGTTCCGAATCAGCCTGTCGGCGAGGACGGGCTTCGCGAGGCACTCGGCGATGAGATACGGATCATTGTTCAAGGCGGCAAAAAGTTCTTTCAGCGTCACGGGATCTTTGGTGCCTTTGGCCATGCGGTCCATCTCGGCCTGCAACTGCTCCGACTGGATGGGCCTCTGCCAGAACTGACCGAGTGCGGCGGACTTCTTGAGATAGTCCGTGACCTTGGCCTCGATCTGGGCCTTGGGCGCCATCTGCTCAAACGGCGGTTTGGGCGCCGGGTTCTCCTTCGGCCAGATGCGGTGGTTGTAAAAGACCCGCTCGATCGCCTCCTGAGCTTTCACCCGCTCCTCGAAAGTGAGCGGTTGGCGAGCGATGGTGGCCAACTGAAACGTCAGAACCAGCGAGCCAAGGAAAATGGAAAAGGCGTTCTTGTTCATTGCACCCCCTGTATGCCCATATTATACTTGCCGTCTTCGGTTAAGGCAATCCGCTTGGCCGTGCAGCCGCTACCCCATTCCCTCGCCTGAGCCTTTATGCAAGACAATTCCCGGTCGTTCGGGCGCCGCGCGCACGCCACACCCTTGGCGATTGCTTTCGCGCTTCTACAAGCCCGCGA
>JBBINO010000013.1:39069-40287 GCA_037443845.1 Acidobacteriota bacterium | reverse complement strand
TTGACATCCGGCCGCGCCTCTGGCACTCTTGGTGCTGGAGGCGCGGTTGGAACATCTGCTCGATCTGCTGAAGGCCCTCTACGATCCCGAAAAACTGAAAGCCCTCATCGCGGCCGGCAGTTACCCGGTCCTCTTCGCCATCGTCTTTTCCGAAACGGGGTTGATGGTCGGCTTCTTCCTGCCGGGGGATTCGCTCCTGGTGACGGCCGGTATTCTGGCGGGGCAGGGCCTCTTGAACCCGTGGCTTCTATGCGGGTTTCTCAGCGCGGCGGCGATCATCGGGGACAACACCGGCTATTGGATCGGAAGGAAGACGGGCCCCGTTGTTTTCAAGCGGCCGAAGTCGCTCCTCTTCAACCCGGCTCACGTTGAGCGCGCCCACCACTTCTACGAGAGGTATGGCGGCAAGACCGTCGTCATCGCGCGCTTCGTGCCGATCGTGAGAACCTTCGCCCCGGTAGTGGCCGGCGTCGGAAAAATGACGTGGCCGCGGTACATCCTCTTCAGCATTTCAGGCGGAACGGCATGGATCTGCAGCATGACGCTCGTCGGGTACTTCCTGGGCTCCATTCCCGGAGTAACGCGCTACCTCCACCTGATCATCCTCGCCGTCATCTTCCTCTCCATCCTTCCCGCCGTCATAGAGGTCATGAGGCAGCGCAGAGCGGCGCGCCGGAGCCAGGGAACGGCGTGACGCGCGACAAATCCTGCCGGCGTTGATTCTCGGAGAATCTTGATAAGCTTGCAAGCCGATGGGGACCCAGCAGAAAGCTCGCATGGCCGGCCTTTCCCAAGGAAACCCATCTGCTGGCAAAACGCCAAGGCGAGGGGGCCAAAGTAATTCCATGGCCCAGTTTGAGGATAGCGGTGCGAAATTGCTTTCGAGAGGTCAGCCGTTCGCTTTGACCTCTCCTTGAAGAACCTCGGGCTCTCCGAGCAATCCGGCCAAGTGCTTGCCGACCCAAAACCTCGCTACCGCCACGGAACCTTCGGCGCCAGCCTTGCTGTTGAATACGCTGATGGACTCGCCTACGCCCTTTCCGTTGTCGAGCCAATAGTAGGCGACGAATCCAGGAGCCTTTCGCAGAAGAGGAACGAAGCTTTCCCGAATCTCCCGGTCAATTTTCTCCGCCTCACTTGGTTCGAAATGGTACCCGCGGCTTACTGCGTACAAATCCACCTCCTATGCGGCGAACCAGCCCATCCTGCCCCCAGCAG
>JBBINO010000013.1:23685-38969 GCA_037443845.1 Acidobacteriota bacterium | reverse complement strand
TCTCTGCGCCCGGATTACGGCGTCAAGTTCCCCTCGTCGTCGGCGTAGAGCGGCTTGGGGAAGCCCGCCTTTTCGAGCTGGGGAACGATGGCGGCCTTGTCGCCGACCAGCACGATCAGCATTTCGTTCCAGCCGTATTCACCCGAGCGGGCCTCGGCGTTGACGGGGGCGTCTGTCAGTCTTTCCAGCGCGGCGGTCTCGCTCTTGTAGGCGTCGAGGGGGCGGCCGTTGGCGATAAGGCTCGAGAGCGCCTCCGCCTCGCCGCGCGTCGTCTCGCCGTGGGTCAGCAGGTCGAAGCGCACCGTGCGGCGCGCCTTCTCGACCTCCGCTGGGGTGGCGCCATCCTTGGCCAGCGCGTCGAACTCGCGCTTGAATTCGGTGAGCGCGGCGGCGGTGACGGCCGTCTGCACCGAGGCGCCGGCGTAGAGCATCTCCTGGTTTGCCTCTCGCCGCATGCCGCCCCTCGCGCCGTATGTGTAGCCGTGCTTCTCTCTGAGGTTCTGGTTGAGGCGGCTGGTGAAGCTCCCGCCGAAGAGGGTGTCGAGCGTGTCGCGCGCCGCCTGGAGCGTCTCGTCGGGCAATCCCACCGGGCGGCTGATCGAGATGACGGTCTGCACGGCGCCGGGCCTGTCCACGATGACGATCCTGCCTGGCTGGGGCGTCGAGAGCGGAGCGGGCAGGGCCGGGGCCTTCTCGCCCGCGGTCTTCCACGCCGAGAAGCGCTTGTCCAGTTCGGCCTTGAGCTGCGCCGGGTCGAAGTCGCCGGCGAAGACAAAGGCCGCCGAGGCGGGGGACAAGAGGCGCGGGTAAAGCGCCTTCACGTCGGTGAGCGAGAGCCCCCCGACGGTCTGGGCGTAGCCTTCGCTCGGCCGCCCGCGCGGGTCGTCCTTCGTGAAGGTGAGCGCCCGCGTCGCGATGGCCGCGACCGCGCGCGGCTCCTCGGCGCGGGAGGCGATGGCCTGAAGCGTCATTTCGCGCTCGCGCTTGAAGTCACCCTCGGTGAAGTTGGGGCGCAAGATCGCGTCGGAGAAGAGGTCGAGCGTCGGGGCCATTCTGGATGCGAGCCCTTCGACGTCCACCGTGGCGCAGTGCCAGTTCACGTCGGCCGATATGGAGGCGCCCAGGCTCGTCACCGCGTCGGCGAAGGCCGAGGCGTCCTTTCCACCGGCGCCCTTCATCATCAGGTCGGTCACCAGCGCGGCGAGCCCCGCCTTTCCGGCGGGGACGAGGCGGTCTCCGCCGCCGGCGATGAGCGCCCCGGCGAAAAGCCCGCTGGCGGGACGGCGCATCACGTAGAGGGGAACGCCGTTCGCCAACATGAGCTCCTCTGCCACCGGCACCGAGGCTTTCTCGGGTGGAAGGTCCTTGGGCCGCTGGTCGAGGTTCGCCCCTTTGACGGAGGCGTCCCGGGGAATGATTCTCAGGTCCAAGCGCCCGTCTCCCAGCACCTTTCTCGCCCAGTCGCGCACGTCGTTGGCGGTGACGCTCTTGTACCTGGCGAGGTCTCGCTTGAAGCCGTCGGGGTAACCGAAGAAGTGCTGGTACATGTTGAGCATGTCAGCGCGGCGGCCCAGGCCCTCCATCCTTCTGAGGAAGGCCGATTCGGAGGCCGCCCTGACCCGATTCATCTCCTCTTCGGTCGGGCCCGCGGCCTTGAAGCGCTCGATCTCTTCGAGGATCTCTTTCTTGATCCGTTCGAGGTCAACGCCAGACGCGGCGGTCGCCTCGATGGTGCACTCGGAGACCAGCTCCTGCGAGTTCTGGTAAGCGCTCACCTCCTGAGCGATCTGCTCGTCGAGAACCAGGCGCTTGTAGAGGCGGCCTGAGGAGCCGTCGGAAAGAATCGAGGTTGCCAGGTCCATCTCGGCGTCGCCCGGCTGGAATTCGGGCGGCGAGTGCCAGACGAGGATCAGCTTCGGGTACTTTACCTTGTCGGTCGCGATGCGCCGCACTTCCCGGTCGAGCACCGGTTCCGGGACCGCCCTGTGGGAGGGCGCCTGTTTCGCGGGCACGGCGCCGAAGGTCTCCGCGATCAGCTTTTTGGCCACGGCGGGGTCGAAGTCGCCGGCCACGACGAGGCTCGCGTTGGCGGGCACGTAGTAAGTGTCGAAGAAGTCCTTGACGTCCTGGAGCTTCGCCGCGTTGAGGTCTTCGGGGCTCCCGATGACCGGGTTGTGGTAGGGGTGGCCGACGGGATAGAGGGCGTCTGGGATGATGAGCTCCGCGATACCGTAGGGGACGTTCTCGGTCCCCTGGCGCCGCTCGTTCAAGACGACGTTCCGCTGAAGGTCGAGCTTCTCCTGCGTCATCGCCTTTCCGAGGCCTTCGAGCCTGTCGGCGTCGAGCCACAAAAGCGTCGGCAGAAGGGAGCTCGGCCCCTGGCTGAAGTAGTTGGTGCGGTCGGACGCCGTACTGGCGTTGTTGGAGCCACCGCCGCTCTCCATGATCTCGTCGTATTTGCCGGTCGGGACGCGGCTGGTGCCCATGAACATGAGGTGCTCGAAGAGGTGGGCGAAGCCGCTTCTCCCCGGTGGCTCGTCCTTCGAGCCGACGCCGAACCAGGTGTTGATCGTCACCTGCGGCAGGCTGTGGTCCTCGTGGAGGATCACCACGAGGCCGTTCGGAAGCGTATAGGTTTCGGTCTTCACCTCCTGGGCGGCCGCCGTGGCCGCGCAAATGGCGAGGAGGCATGACACAACGGCTGTTACTGCTCTTCTGGCATGGGCTGGCATGGCATCTCCCAAAATGGCGCGGATGGTTTCAGCAAGAAGCAAGATAGCACCCTGTTTTTCACTCTTCGCTCTTGGCGCTCCGCTTTTCAATCAGCGAGCGGTAAATTCGCGCGGTCGCTTCGGCGGTCGCGTCCATCGAGAAGTCGTTTACGCGCAGCCTCGCCCGCTCGGCGAGCGAGGCGCGAAGAGACGCGTCCATGGCGAGCCTTTCCATCGCTGACGCCATAGCCTTGACGTCCTTCGGCCTGACCAGCAACGCCTCCTGGCCGTCGCGCAGAATCTCGCTCGTCCCGCTGACCGCCGTTGCGACCACTGGGACCATCGCGGCGGCGGCCTCTTTCACCACGCCTGGGGAGCCTTCGCCGCTCGATGAAGGCAGCACGAGGATGTCCATCGCCGAATACGCGGCGGCCGGTTCATCCACTTGCCCGGTGAAATGAACCCTCAGTCCCCGGGCGAAGGCCTCCTTTTCGATCGCCGCCTTTAGCGGCCCGTCCCCAACGAACAGGGCCAGAGCGTCAGGCCTTAAAATCGCGAACCGGTTGAATGCGTCCAGGAACGCGCTGTGGCCCTTGTGCGGAACGAGCGCGCCGACGACGCCCGCCACGAAGCGGTCCGGCTCGATGCCCAGCGCGGCCCTGGCCTGCGTTTTCGGCGGAAGGTTCTTGAACCTTTCGAGGTCAACTCCCGAGTGGACGACGTGCAGCTTGGCGGGGTCGAGCCCGGAATCCTGAAGGACTCCCTGAATGGCCGAGGCCACGGCTATGATCGCGTCAGCGCGCCCGTATTTCGCGAGGGAGAATCGGCCTTTGAGTGGAAACGAGACTCGCCTGTGGGCCACTATGGGCGGCCATTTGGAGCGGCCGCGCGCAAGAAGGGCCAGCGTCAGGGCGTGGGCGGTGTGGGCGTGGACCAGCGCAACTTTCTCGCGCCTGATCAGCCGCCGCAACGAAAAAGCCGCCGCCAGGTCAAGCTCGCCCCTGGGACGCCACCCTTCGGCGCGAACTCCCTCGGCGAGCGCCTTCGAGTACAGCGGGCCTCCTTCGAGAGCCAGAAGGAGAGAACCGAAGCCAAGCCCAGGCAGGCGCTTCGCCAATCCCAGCGTCTGAATCTCGCCGCCTCTATAGCCGCGCTCGGAATTCAGGTGCAGGGTTAGCGGAGCAGCGTCAACAGCCATTCATGGCCTTCCGTAAGTACCCACCAGTTCGGCGCTCGAGATGACAAGGCCATCCATCGCCGCCTTGAGTTCGCCCTTCGTCGCCCCGGCCTTCAATCCCAAGGCTGCCTTCAAGGCGTAGAGCTTGAAGAAGTAGCGGTGAGGCTTTCCCGGAGGCGGACAGGGGCCGCCGTAGCCGAGCCTTCCCCAACCGTTCTTTCCCTCAACCGCGCCGGGAGGCAAAGGCGCCGACTTGCCCACGCCTTCCGGCAATCCGGCGAGCGAAGGCGGCAGACCGTAAACTATCCAGTGGTCCCACGTTCCAACCGGAGCGTCAGGGTCGTCACAGACGAGCGCCAACGCTTTGGTCCCTTCGGGCAGGCCGCTCCATGCCAGCGGGGGCGAGAGGTCCGGGCCATCGCAGGTGTAGCGTTGCGGAATGGGACTGCCAGGTTCGAAGGCCGGGCTTGATATGGAGAACGCCCCGGAATTAACGCCCGGCTTCTGAGGCGTTGCGGCGGACGCCAGGGCGCACAAAACCAAGAACAGGAACATCGCGCGCATAGGCCACCTCCTTAAAGAAGACATTATACATCCTCTCGCCCCCTCCCGCTCCGTTCCAATCGAACGGCCATTGCGGGCCCCGATGGCTTTTCAGCGGCCCGCTAGTGCTATCATTGACCCGCGCGGACGGCGTCCGCGCGATGGAGGCCGGGTTGGCGGAGGAGACTAGAGGGGCGGGCGGCCAATCACGGCCAAAGCGGCCACCTCCTTTTTGGGTCATCACCACCTATTTCGCCGAGGGTTTCCCCTACAGCCTAGTCAGACAAATCTCGACGGTCTATTTCAAAGATCACGGCGCCAGCCTGCAAGCCGTTGGGCTGACTTCGCTCTACGGGCTCCCCTGGGTTCTCAAGCTGCTGTGGGCGCCGTTCTGCGACGCCTACGAGACGAAACGCAAGTGGCTGCTGTGGGCCGAAGGCGCGCTGGCCGCCGCCGCCGTTCTCATGGCCTTGGCCTCGTCGGCAGATCGGGCGCTCACTTTCGGCTCGGCCGTATTTCTGGTTATGGCGTTTCTGGCAGCGACGCACGACATCGCGATAGACGGCTACTACCTTGAGGCGCTGGACAGGAAAAGCCAGGCCGCATTTGTCGGCTACCAGGCGATGGCCTACCGCCTGGCGCTGATCGCCGGAGGAGGAGGGATTGTCGCCTTCTCCGGACTCACCTCGTGGCTCGGCGGTTTTACGCTGGCCGCGGCCATCCTCCTTGGCCTGCTGGTCTTTCACGCGCTCTTTCTGCCAAGGAGGGAGGAGCGAAAAAAGCCCATTCACGATCTGGCGAGGCTCGCCGCGAAAAGGAGCACTCTATACCTCTCGCTCGCCGTGGCGCTTTGCTCACTGGCCGGCTTTGCCGCTTGGCGCCTGTTGCCCGTTCGCAAGATTTTAAGCCCTCTTCGCCCCGCTTTTGAAAAGCTGGGCTTGCCGGGGACCATCACCATTCTTCTCTTTCTGGCGCTTCTGGCGCTCCTTGCCGCGATGCCGCGGCTAAAAAAATTGGCGGGGCGCTCCGGTTCCGCCTACGGGACGGCGTTCCTGGACTGGCTAGATCAGCCCCGAATTGGAGCCGTTCTCGCCTTCCTCTGCACCTACCGGACGGGCGAGTCATTTCTTCTCGCGATGGTCTACCCTTTGCTGAAGGATATCGGCATCACGCGCACGCAGTACGGAGTCATCTACGGCACGTTCGGGATCGCGGCCTCGATCATCGGTTCGATCTTAGGCGGCCACCTTATAGGAAAGTTCGGCCTGCGCAAGGTGATCTGGCCTCTCATGCTGGCGCAGAACGTGCCCCATCTTCTTTATATGGCGCTCGCATGGCGTTACGTGGCGCTCATAGGCCACCCGGATCTTGGCGCGGCGAACCCGTATCTCGCCAGTTGCTTCGTCGTTCTCGAAGCCTTCGGCGCCGGCATGGGCACCGCGGCGTTCATGGTGTTCATCCAGCGCACCTGCAAGGCGACGTTCAAGGCCGCGCACTTCTCGATAGCGACGAGCATCATGAACGTTTCCAGCACACTGGCCGGAGTCCTGTCGGGCTTTCTGGCGGCGAGCCTGGGCTACCCGGCCTTTTTCGCGTTCACTTTCCTGGTCACGGTCCCCAGCATGGCCCTCGTCCCATTCCTTCCTCACCTGCGGGAGGAGACGTGAGAAGGGGGTAGAAGTTAGGCGTCAGAAGTCAGACGTCACAAGTTGGGGGCAACGGTACTTCTTTCTTGTACGTATCACGTCTTCCGTCTACCGTCTAACCTTCCACACGCGGAACCGGGTGCTCCGGCGCGCGGCCATCCAGAACGGCCAGCAGGTCCGTAACCGCCATGCGCGCCATCGCGTCGCGAGTCTCCCTGGCTGCCGAACCGGCGTGCGGCATGAGGACCACGTTGGGAAGGCGGCGGAGAGCCGGATAAACCTCCGGCTCGTGCTCGAAGACGTCAAGCCCGGCGGCGGAGAGATGGCCGCATTCCAGCGCTTCGGCCAGAGCCGCTTCGTCAACCAAAGGCCCCCGGCTAGCGTTGATAAGCACGGCGCCCCGCTTCATCGCGAAGAGGCGCTCCCTGGACATGATGTGGCCGGTCTCTTCCGTCAGCGGGCAGTGAAGCGAGAGGATGTCCGACTTGCGAACCAGCTCTTCAAGAGGCATGAAGCGGGAGCCAAGAGCTGCCTCGGTGGTCGCGGCGGCCCTCTTTCGCTGGGAGTATGCGACTCGCAGCCCGAACGGAATCGCGCGCCGGGCGACCGCTTCGCCTATTCTGCCAAGCCCAACGATGCCCAGCGTCTTCCCGCGAAGGTCCATGCCGAGAAGAAGGCTCGCGTCCCAGCCCTTGAAGCGCCCGGCCCTGACCATGCTGTCGCCCTCGACGACGCGGCGGCAGGCGCCAAGAATGAGCGTCCAGGTGAGGTCCGCGGTGGCCTCCGTGAGCACGTCTGGCGTGTATGTGACGGTGACGCCGAGGCGCGCGGCCGCCTTGAGGTCAACGTTGTTGTAGCCGACTGCGTGAAGCGCCACGGCCTTGAGCTTGGGGCACGATTCCAGGACGCGTCCCGTAACGGGATCGGAGAGAAAGCAGAGCACGCCGCTCGCCCCCTTGAGCTTCGCGATCAATTGTTCCTCGGTCAGGGGCGACTTGTGGCGAAGGACGGCCACCCTCGCCCTGCCTTGAAGCAGGTCGTCCGGCATGGTGGAAACCCCGGCGGTGAAAACTATCTTGGGAAGCTTGCCGCTCATCATTCATTCCTTTCCTTGGCCAAGCGAGACCGCCTTGCCGCTTGCGCGCGGCGGAGGCGCGATGTTCAGAAGCCCGCAAACCGTGGGCGCGATGTCCAGCCCGGATATCTCCGGCAGCCTTCTTCCGGCACGGACGCCCGCGCCCCAGGCGTAGAAGATGCCATTCATCTCGGGGCAGGAGGCGGGATCGTAACCGTGCATCCCCTTAGGAGCTTCGCCATCCCCGTAGCCGCGCCTCGGGACGAATGTCGTGCCGCAAGGGGCCAGCAGGACGATGTCGCCGGTCCGATCGCACGAATATCGGAGCCTTGGCGGCAGTTCGGCCTTGCGCCAAATGGAGACCTTGGGCGCCGCGCTTCTGAGGGCGCGCATCACGGCTTCCTCCTGCGCGCTGTTTTTGCAATAGATGTTGCAGACGGGGCCGGAGATCGCGATGAACGGATAGTAGCCCCTCTTCGGTATCAGGCGCGCGACGTCAATCGAGCGCGTCACCCTCGCCATTCCGTGGTCGCTCGCCACGATGAGCGTCACGTCCTTTCGCCCGTTTCCGCGTGCGAGAAAATCGAGAAGCCTGCCCAAGAACCCGTCCGCGCGCGCCATTGCGCGGCGCACCTCGGAGGAATCAGGACCGTGCGAGTGGCCAGGCCCGTCGGCCCCGCCCGTCCAAGCCATGATCAGCGACGGCCTCTCTCGCGAAGACATCTCGCACAAACGCTCGATCCAACGCTCCGTTTCCGAGTCGCGCCCGGCTTTGTCGAAGGCGCGGTAGTAGCTCGGGGAAACGCCGTGCCACGGCCCAAGAGAGCACGGCCATTCGGAAACGGCCGCGCGAAGCCCGGCGTTTTCGGCCAGCACCCAGAGCGGAGGCTCCTTAAACCACGAGGCCTCCTTTTCGTCCGAGAAGCGGCGGTCCCCGGCGCGGTCTAGGAAGACGTTTGAGACGATGCCGTGCGCGCTGGCGAAGCATCCCGTGGCGATCGCCGTGTGGCTTGAAAAAGTGAGCGACGGGAAAACGGGCGTCATACCTGAAGCCACCGCTCCCTCGCGGGCGAGCCGCGCGAAATTCGGAAGGTTGTAGCTGGAAGGATAATCCCGCCTGACGCCGTCCATCGTGAGCAAAATGACCGTGCGTCCGGGCTTGGGGCTCTCCGCTGGAGCGCCACCAATCGCCGCCAGGATGCAGGCGGGGGCGAGGAGCCTGGCCGCCCATTTCATTCGCCGCCTCCAAACTCGCGCGCCAGGCTCAGCGCGTGGGCAAGCTCCGCCTTCTTGCCGGAGACGACCCCGTCGGCTTTGGCGACCCTCGTCTCCAAAAGCGCGCTGGCGAAAGCGGCGGACGGGAAAAGCCCGGCTGCCTTCAAGTCCTTCCCCGTGATCTCCAGCTTTAGGAAACGGCCGGTCGTGATGAAATCGCGGATGAGCGCCTGCTCCTGCGGCTTGTCAACCTGCGCCAGAAGGTAGAGGACGAAGAGCACCGGCTTGTCGTGAAGCAGCCTGAAGACCGCGCCGGCGCTTTTGGCCTCCGTGGCCAGCCGCTGGCGAGCCTTCCAGACGAGCGGGCGGTACTCCGCGAGCAGGCCCTTTAACGGCGATCGAAACGGGTACTTCGCGCAAAGAGAAGCCAGCTCTTCATTTGACAGGCGCTCGACGAGCGCCAGGATGAAGAGCGACGGCTTGTCCACCTGCTCCGACGGGAAATGAAGCTCGAAGAAGTCGAGGACCTTCTGGACGCGGCCGAGCCTCTCCAACACTTTCGGCGAGAGGCGGAGGGCTGGCCAGAAGATCTTCAGGAGACCGTATTTTTCAAGCATCCGCAGCCCCTCGACGGGACTGGGGCAGCCGAGCATCTGGATCACCTCCTGAAGAACCCGCTTCGGAGAAAGGTTTCTGAATATGCCCTGCTTCAGCGCGGAGGCCAGAAGCCCCTCGGTTTCCGCCGGGAGCTTGAAGCCGAGCGTCACGGCGAAGCGCGCCGCGCGGAAGGCGCGCGTCGGATCCTCGACAAAGGAGAGGCCGTGCATGACCCGTATTTGCCCGGACTTCACGTCGCGCACGCCGCCGAAGAGGTCGAGTATCTCCCCAAACCGTTCGGGAGAAAGGTCCAGGGCGAGGGAGTTGATCGTGAAGTCACGCCTGTAGAGGTCCTGGGAAAGCGCCGCGTGCATGACCGTCGGCAGCGCGGCCGGCGCCTCGTAGTATTCGGAGCGCGCGGTGGCGAAGTCCCACCTGCGGCCGCCCGGACAGACGCAGACGGCCGTCCCGAACTCCTTGTGCGTCCTCAATCTACCGCCCTGCCTTTCGGACCACGCCTGGGCAAGCGCGACGGCGTCTCCCTCGGCCACGAAGTCAACGTCCTTGACCGGGCGCCTCAACAGCAAGTCCCTGACGGCGCCCCCGACGAGAAGGACCGGCGTGCCCATCTTGTCGCCCATCGCGCCAAGCTCCTTGAGCCATCCCATCTCGTCCTCGGTGAAGGTGGCCGCCATGAGCCTTTGGATTTCGACCCTCGAAGGCACCCCGCCCCGCCGCTTGGGGACTCGACCGGGCTCCATCATGTAGAGGCTCTTGAAGAGGGCCATTCTGCTTAGAAGCCCTTCAATTTTGTCGGGGCCGCTCCCGAAGAGCACGAGGCGCAAGCTGCGCTCGATCATGAGCCGCCTCACCACCTCCAGCGGCGTCTCCGGCGGCAGGACCGGCGGCGCGGAGGCCACCAGCGCCCTGGCCGGTTCGCCCTTCATCCCGTGCTGGATGGCGCCGTCAACCTCCTGCCTCGTGACGACGCCGACCAGCCTCTCCGCGTCGAAAAGGGGGAGCGCGTTGACGTGGCTGCGGTTCATCTCCTCGAAGGCTTCCTGGACGGTGGCGTCTGACCGGATGCGTCGGAAGCCGCGCGCCATCACTTCCTTCGCCGTCAGCCCCACCGGGTGGTTCGAGGTCAGCTCCTCCACCAACAGCTTCTTCGCCTCGTCGAGCGTGAGCCCCTTCAGGGACGCCGAGGCGGCCGAAGGGTGTCCCCCGCCGCCGAATGCTTCGAGCACTCTTGCCGCGTCAACGCTAGGAATTCTCGACCGGCCGATGATGTGGACCCGGTTTTCGAGCCGAGCCACGAGAAATAGCGCGTCGAGGTCCTCGAGGTTGAATATCTCGTGGACGAGAAGCGAGAGGTCGGGAACGTACTGCGCGCTGGAGAAGGTGGTGACGTGGACCGTGACTCCTCCAGCCGTCACGCTTTCGAGCTTCTCCACGAGCCTCGTCAAAATCCTGAGTTGGGGTTCGGTCAGGCGGCGCGTAAGCACGCGGGAAACCTGGCTCAAATCGGCGCCCCAGCGGAGGCAGCGCGTGGCGGCTTCGAGGTCGCACGGCCTGGTCGTGGGAAACGTCAGAAAACCGGTATCCTCGTAAATCCCAAGGAGCATAAGGGTGGCGAGATGACCGTCCGGAGTGATTCCGGATGCCGTCAGCTCCTCCACCATAAGGCTTGAACAGGCCCCAGCATCCTTGACGAGGTTCATTTCGCCCTTGATCGAAACCTGCCCAGGATGGTGGTCGAAGACGTCAACGGAAACCGGAGGCTCCCGGTCCAAGAGGACCGCCAGCCCGCCGAGCCTGCCCCTGTCGGCGACGTCAACGCAGACGAGCTTTTCGACGGCGCCGAGGTCGAGGCCATGGACGGACAGCACTTCCGGAAGCCAAGAGGCGTTGTCATCAATGTAGCGCCTGAGCAAAGCCTCGCAAGCCCCTGGAAAGACCAGCTTCGCGCCTTTGTACAGGAGCCCGGCAGCCGTCATGCTTGCCAGGGAATCGAAGTCGGCGTTGGTGTGAGTCGTGATGATCACCATGCGGTGATTATCCCTCAAAGACCGCCTCGGCGCCAGAAAAGAACCCTTCGGCGCACGGCGGCGCGAGGACGCGGCGGGCTGCTGCGGGGAGAGAGAGGCGACATCGCAAGGATGAATCAGCCTGGCATCAATCCCGTTTTTCGCCGGGCCGAGAGACCTCCACCCGCCAGATCCCACGAACGGAGTTTAGAAGGAACACGCGCGGCGCTTCCGTGACCTCATCGATCGTCATCAGCCGTTCTTTGAGGCTCCCCTCCGCGATCATTCTCGCGCGGCGCGTCCCGGAGAGCAGGCCGCAAACCAAGGGGGGCGTCCATAGAAGGCCGTCCAATTCCACGGCCACGTTTGCAATCGTTGACTCCGTGACCTCGCCTCGTTCGTTGAAGAGCAGCACGTCGGAGAAGCCGGGCCTGGCGGCCAGCGCCTCTTCATAGACGCGGCGGCACGTCGTCTTGTGGAAGAGCATCGCGTCGGAAGCATCCACCGGCCGAGAGCCGAACGCCACGCGCGGCAGGCCGGGGCCGAGAGGATCGAGCCTGGAATGGGACAAGTTGATCTTCCCCGCTGAATCGGCTGTCAGCCTCACCCGGCGTGGGCCCGGTGCAAAGGTCGCGGCGAGCGTTGCCAAGGCGCGGCGAACCTCCGCCTCGTTCACTTCGTAGTCAAAGTAGCAGGCGGAATCCGTCAACCTTGAAAGGTGCTCCTCCAGAAGAGAGTACCCGGCGCCCTCCTCCCATCGCATCGTTTCGAGCAGCAGGAACGGTGGACGGCATCGGCGCAGGACTTGCGCCTTCGCTGTGCATTCATCGAACTCTGCGCCGGGCTTGGAGTCCCAAGTGATGCCGCCGCCGGTGCCGTACTCCGCCACAGCTCTCTGCTTGTCCACCAACACCGTCCTGATGGCGACGTTGAACTGCGCGCAGCCGGGCAGAAGAAATCCAAGCGCGCCGGTGTAGATGCGCCGAGGGGATCGTTCCAGCGAGGCGATTATCCCCATCGTGCTCGGCTTTGGTGCTCCCGTAATGGAGGCGGGCGGGAAGAGCGCGCCGAACACTTCGGCGAAACCACTCTTGCTTCTGGCGGTGACGGTTGATGTCATCTGCCACAGGGTGGGCAATTTTTCGAGCCCGCAAAGAACCGGGACTTCGACGCTGCCCGTTTCCGCGACGCGGCCCAGGTCGTTGCGAACCATGTCAACGATCATGATGTTCTCGGCGCGCTCCTTTGGAGAGCCCGACAGTCCGCTTGCGAGCTTTTCATCTTCGGCAAGCGTCCGGCCGCGCTTGGCGGTCCCCTTCATTGGACGCGATTCAAGCCGCGTTCCCTCCCTCCGGAAGAATAGTTCCGGAGAGGCGCTGCATATGCACCACCTCCCCGTGTCCAGAAATGTTGAATAGCCGGGCCCCTGGGCTGAAACCATTCGCAGAAAGAGCGGCCATGGATCTGAAGGGGCCTTCGCCCTGAGGCGATGTGTGAAGTTTACCTGGTAGGTGTTGCCAAGCCGGATCTCTTCGCGAATGGCCTCGATGGCTTGAAGGAAGTCCGCCTTTTCTATCTCCGATTCCCAGAGCAGGCCTTCCCCCTCAATCCCGCGCGGGTCCGGCAGCGCTGGACTTTCTTCAACGCATTCGAACAGGCCGAACCAAAGCAGCGGAAAGTCATCGCCGCGCCTCGCGAGAAGTGCTTCGTCAAAGGCAGGCGCGGCCTCGTACGAAACGAACCCGGCGGCGAACAACCTCTCGATCTCGGCCGCCTTCTCAACTTCCCGGAGCGCGGGGTTAACGGCCTCGATCGTCGTCGCGCTGATCACGCGCGCCGGTCTAGAAAAATTCAGCCACGCGCCTCTGCCCGCGTCCCGAAAAACCGCGCGAATTCCGGATGACTCAATTTGGGCTATTTGAGCGCCCTTCTAGGAAGCCTTTGGCGGGACCGTCGTCATAAGCAGCCCCGTGCAAGCGAGCGGTGAAGTGGACTATTTGGTTCCGCCCGTATCATTGCCGCCTTGCGATTTTTCCTCCATTTTGTCGCCCGCCTTTTGGAGCGCCTCGCCGGTCTTCGCGGTGGCTTTCCCGACCGCGTGCACCGTCTTCGATGCCGCCTTGTCAATCGCGCGCCCGGCCTTTTCCATCGGGCCGTTCTTCTCGGCGCAACCCAGCGACAACCCGATGGCGAAGATTATGGAGAATACCGCGGCCATTTTTCTGAATCTCATTCCTTGTTCCTCCTTGTAAACAACGCCGCTCGCGGCCAGCCTATTTCTCCGAGGCCGTCCGCTCAGCCGACCGCCACGCCGGCCAGCCGCCCGAGCAGATGGGTCAGAGCCGCGACGCCGGAGCCTACGAGCAGCATTCTCGCCCCGCTTCTCCAAGGGCTCTTACCGGTGAAAATCGAAAGGACTGCACCGACGGCGAAAAGGCTCGCGCCGCTGACCGTGGCCGACATCCATACGCCGCTTCGCCCTTGAGCGAAAAAGAAGGGAGCGAGCGGCACCAGCGCGCCCGCAACGAAGGCCCCGAAGGAGCTGAGCGCCGCGCCCCACGGCGAGCCAAGCTCGGAGGGGTCGAGTCCCAGTTCCTCCCTCGCAAGCGTGTCCAACGCGGTGTCGTGGTTCGCCACTATGGAAGCGGCCAGTTGCCGGGCCTGTTCCGCCTGAATGCCCTTGGCGCGGTAGATGAGCTCAAGTTCCTTGGCCTCCTCTTCCGGCGACGCCTGAAGCTCCTCGCTCTCCTTTTCGATCTCGCGCTCGAAAAGCTCTCGCTGGGAGCGCACCGAGACGTATTCCCCCGCCGCCATGGAGCAGGCCCCCGCGATCATCCCCGCGAATCCCGCGAGGAGGACCATCTGGTGTTCCGTGGCCGCCCCCGCGGCGGCGGTGCCGCCGGCCATCCCCATGATGAGGCAGAAGTTCGACAGAAGGCCGTCGTTGACGCCGAAGATCGCCGCGCGCAGATTCCCGCCGCGAGACGCGCGGTGCCATGCCTCCTGTTTGGGCGAGGAGGCGGGCTCTTGCCCCGCCGCGAGCTGGGAGAAAACGACGGCGTGCGACCGCTCCTGCCTCGGAAGCCCGAGTGCCTCGGCGTCCTTCTGGCCGGAGTAGCTCTGCGTCGCGTTGGCTTCGAGCGCCTGGGCAACGGGCATGACGGCCCTCGCGCCAAGCTTTCTTGCAAGAAAGCCCAGAAAGCGCGTGCGCCCAGAAGGGGTCACCTCGGCCTTTTCGCCCGCGTCACGGAGCTTCTCGGCCCAAACAGCGGCATGGCCTCTTTCGACTTCGGCCAGCTCTTTGAGGATAGACTTCCTGCCCGGATCTCTTTCAGCCGCCGCCAGCGCGTCGTAAAGCGCGGCGCCGTTGATCTCGTCTTGGAGATTTTGCCTCATCCGCCTTGCTTCCTTGGCGTCCATCTTCGGCTTTTTCAAGTCTTCGGGCGCCGCCTCGTTCGCCATGCGCCGTCCTCCCTCGCCCCAAGCTTCGCACCATAACGTCCCCGCTGGCAAGAGGGGGGCGGAAAAAGTGGTCCATTCCGCCAAGCACCGGGAAAAGAGGTTTCGCCACACGGGCCGCGAAGGAGAGGCGAATTGAGCCGAAGAAGGCGCCGGTGCACCGGCTCGCGCGGCCTTCTGCCGCCGGGCGCCGCCATTCTTCGGTGTTCTTCCATCGCCAAATTCCATATAATGGTCCTCTGGAGGATGGTTGATGGCGCGGACGATCATCGAGAAAATTCTTTCAGCTCACGCTGAAACGGAGGCCAAGGCCGGGGAGATCGCCGACATCTTTCTCGACACTCGCGCGGCCAGGGACTTCGGCGGCGCGAACGTCGTCAAGAATCTCCTTGACCACGGCCTTGAAGTGGCCGACCCGTCGCGCACGGTCTTCACTTTTGACTGCAACCCCGCCGGTTCCGACCAGCTTTACGCCGCGAACCAGCAGAAGTGCCGCCTCTTCGCCCGCGAGCGGGGCATCAGGGTCTGCGACATAGACCAGGGCATAGGCACTCACGTGGCGATCGAGAACGGCCTCGCGTGGCCCGGCTCGACCTTCGTTTCGACCGACTCTCACGCGAATATTCTCGGCGCGATAGGCGCCTTCGGCCAGGGGCTCGGCGACGTGGACATGGCCGCCGCCTGGGCGCACGGGAAGGTCTGGTTCAAAACGCCTCAGACGGTCCGCATCGAGCTTGTCGGCCTTCCCTCCGAGAGCGCGTCGCCAAAGGATGTCGGCCTTCGCCTCCTGAAGCACTTCGGCGCCAACGGCCTATTAGGTTGCGCCGCGGAGAT
>JBBINO010000013.1:0-23585 GCA_037443845.1 Acidobacteriota bacterium | reverse complement strand
TTCGCCTCCTGAAGCACTTCGGCGCCAACGGCCTATTAGGTTGCGCCGCGGAGATTTACGGAGAGTACGCTGGCTCGCTCGGCCTATCGGGAAGGATTACCATCTCCTCGCTCGCGACCGAAATGGGCGCGATCATTATCTTCTTCCCCCCGGGAGATGAAATCGTGGCCCGCTGCCGGAAGGCCACGGGGAGAAGCGGCGTGGCGCCAGTTCTCGCCGATGAAGGCGCGCGTTACGCGCGGACCGAGATGGTTAACATCGCCGGCCTCGGCCCGATGGTCTCTCGCCCAGGCCATCCGGAGGACTCCGTCGAGATAGGAACCGTGCGCGGGAAGAAGATTGATTCGGTTTTCATCGGCTCATGCACGAACGGCCGCTACGAAGACCTCGAAGAGGCGGCGCGTGTGCTCAGGGGGCGCAAAGTTGCGCCGGGCGTCGTGGCCAAGATCGTTCCCGCCACCGATGCGGTCTGGCGGAAAGCCATGAACGACGGCCTCTTTAAAATTTTCAAGGAGGCCGGCGTGATGATTGCTAACGCCGGCTGCGCCGGTTGCGCCGCCGGCCAGGTGGGCCAGAACGGCCCTGGCGAAGTGACCATTTCCACAGGCAACCGCAACTTCGCCGGCAAGCAGGGAAAGGGCGAAGTTTATCTCGCCTCGCCGGCCGTGGCCGCCGCTTCCGCGGTGGCGGGCTTTATCACCGCGCCAGACTCCATCCCCGATGCTCCGGCGCTTTTTGCCGCCCGCGCTGAGCATGAACCAAATCCTCCCCGGACCTCTCCGGGCACGGCGCCAAGGCCGCTCGTGCTCACGGGACGGGTTTGGGTGGTGAAGAGGGACAACATAGACACCGACATGATCTTCCACAACAAGCACCTCGCCATCACGAAGCTCGAAGAGATGGGGCCTTACGCCTTCGGCAATCTCGCCGGGTGGGAGGATTTTTCAAAGAGGGCGAAGCCCGGCGACATGATCGTGACTGGAGCGAACTTCGGGGCGGGGTCGTCCAGGCAACAGGCCGTTGACTGCTTCAAGGCGCTCGGAATAGTGGCCATCATCGCGAAGAGCTTTGGCGCCATTTACGAAAGGAACGCGATCAACGCCGGGTTGCCAATAGTGACCAGCGGAATCATTGATACCGGGCTGAAAGACGGCGACGAGGTGACGGTTGACCTGTTGAAGGGGCAAATCAAAACTGGCGGCGGAATGGTCAAGGCTTCGGCCTGGCCGAAGGCGCAAACCGAGATATACCTTCGTGGCGGCCTGCTGGGCTGAATCAGGGTGAGCTATGGGCAAGACGTTCGCTGAAAAAATTCTGGCGAGAAAGGCCGGGCTGAAGTCGGTCGTGGCCGGGCAGATCGTGACGGTGAGGCCGGACCACCTGCTCACCCACGACAACACGAGCGCCATCATCGGAAAAGTCTCGGAAGACTTGAAGAGCCACGGCCTCGTTGACAATGAAATGCCGGTCATCGCGATAGACCACGTGGTTCCCGCGGTGGACGAAAAAACGGCCAGCGGCCACAAGAAGATCCGCGAGTTCGTGCACCAATACGGCGTGCGCCACTTCTACGACGCGGGCGAAGGGGTCTGCCACCAGCTCGTCGTAGAGAAGGGACTCGCGCTTCCCGGCTCGCTGGTTCTTGGCTCCGACAGCCACACGTGCACCTACGGCGCGCTCAACTCGTTCGCCACCGGAATAGACCGAACCGAGGCGGCCGTTCTCCTGCTTACCGGCGAAACATGGCTCAAAGTCCCGGAGACGATAAAGATCACGCTCAAGGGATCTCTTCCAAAAGGGGTCATGGGGAAAGACCTCGTCCTTCGCGTCATAGGCGAGATCGGCGCCGACGGAGCAAACTATCAGGCGGTCGAGTTTCACGGAGAAGTGGCGGCGCTTTCCATGGACGACAGGCTGACGGTGGCGAACATGGGCATCGAGATGGGGGCCAAGCTGGCCGTTTTCCCGGTTGACGCCGAGACCAGGAGATACCTCGGCGGCCACGCGCCCGGCTCTTCATGGGAAGCCGTCTGGGCTGACGATGACGCCTCGTATTGCAGGAAGCTGGGCTTCGGCCTCGGCGCGCTCGAACCGATGGTGGCGAAGCCTCACGCGGTTGATAACGCCGCCACGGTCAGGGAGGTGGCCGGCCTTCCGGTGCAGCAGGCGTTTTTGGGAACTTGCACCAACGGGAGGCTCTCCGACCTTCGGGCCGCCGCGTCGCTCTTGAGGGGGAGGCACGCCGCCGCGGGAGTGAGGTTGCTCGTGATACCGGCCAGCCGCTCGATCTTTCAGGCCGCCATCGCGGACGGCACGATCGCCGCGTTGGTTGACGCCGGTGCCATGGTCGCTCCGCCCGGCTGCGGGCCGTGCCTCGGGGCCCACCAGGGGCTTCTCGCTCCAGGCGAGAGGTGCGTCTCCTCGTCGAACCGCAACTTCAAGGGACGCATGGGGAGCAAGGATGCCGAGGTCTTCCTCGCGAGCCCTCTGACCGTGGCCGCGAGCGCTCTCACCGGAGTCCTCACCGACCCGCGCGAGGTGATTGGATGATGCCCCGCGCGAAGGCGCAAAGGACAATGAAACAGGGCAAAGGAGTAATCGCGCCCTTGCTCTCTTTGGTCTTCCCTTCCCGCTCGAGGTCCCTTCGTGGTGGATGCTTCTCTGAGGTGCGGCTATGACAGTGTTTAAGTACGGCGATGACGTGAACACCGACCTTCTCTTTCCCGGCCGTTACACCTATACCTGCGCCAAGGCGGAAGAAATTCTGCCGCACCTGCTGGAGGACCTCGACCCGGGTTTCGCGAAGGCGGTCAAGCCTGGCGACCTTGTCATGGCCGGCAAGAATTTCGGCTGCGGCTCCTCCCGCGAACAGCCGGCGCTGGGGTTCAAGGCGGCGGGAATCGAGGCGGTCGTCGCCAAATCCTTCGCCAGGATATTCTTCCGCGCCGCGATCAATCAGGGGTTGCTGCTGGTCGAGTGCCCCGGTGCCGTTGAGGCCTATCGCGAGGGCGATCCGGTCCGGCTCGACGCGGCAAAAGGAGAAATCACGGTGGGAGGGAAGGTCTTCTCTTTCGCGGCGCTGCCGCCCGAAATTCTCGCCATTCGCGAAGCCGGCGGGCTCCTGCCTTACGCCAGAAGAAGGATGAAGGAATCAGAAAAGCGATGACGCGAAGGGAAACCCGCCTCGTCCGGCGCCTGCCCGCTAGGCTTGAAGCGCCACGCGTCCCGAGAAGGTCTCGCTCGGCCGGCCGAAAATGTACCCCTGCCCGAACTTCACGCCCAACTCTTTGAGCGCGCCCACTTCGGCTTGAGTCTCGACCCCTTCCGCTATCAGGTCCGCGTGGATGTTGGAGGCGAGCGCCAGCAGCGAGCTAACCAGTTCCTGTTTCAGAAGGTTTTCCTCTATCTTCGTCACGAGCGAGATGTCAACCTTCAAATAAAGCGGGCGGACGTGGGTGATCGTCTGGATGGAGGAGTAGCCGGTGCCGACGTCATCAATGGCTATCTTGTAGCCCATCGTCGTGAATTCCTGCATCAAGACGCCGAAGGCGTCGAAGTCCTCTATCGGGTTGCGCTCGGTCAATTCCCAGACCACGTCGTTTGGCTGAAGGTTCGACGCCGCCAGGTTCTCAAAGGCCCGCCCGTTCAAGAACTCCGGGTCGTCGAGCGTCGTCGGCAAGGTGTTGATGAATAGGTACGTGTTGGACGGCTTTGACTTCGCGGCGTTGATCGCGGTGAGCTTGCACAACCGGTCCAGCTCCCGCCCGAGCTTGGATTGCTGCGCGCAGGAAAAGAGCGTTTCCGGCGACTCGTAAGGAGTCTCCAGAGGCCCGCGCGTCAGCGCCTCGTATCCTATCGCATCGAGCGAATCAAGAGAGACTATCGGCTGAAAGACGGTCCTCAGGCCCCTGCGGGCGATAATCTGCCGCAACTCCAGCTCGTTGAGGATGCGCTCCATCTCCTCCTGCCGCCCCGCGACGCCGGCCGCCTCTTCAGCCGCGTGATGCACCGCCCGCTCGAAGCGAAGAAAAGGATTGTAATGGAGCACCGAATAGCCGACGTGAAGCGCGGCTCCGCGCGCCTCTTCCGGCCCCATGTCGTTGCGAAGGGATTTATAGAGATCCCTCGCGATCGTTTCGAGCCGATGGAGCGGCGAGCGCGCGAGCCTGTCGTACGGGACGAAGACGCAGAAGGAGTCTCCGTGGACGTGAGCCTGGCTTACCAGAAGGGAATCGTCATGCAGGGTCCGGTTGAAAGTTTCCAGCGATGCGGCAACCCGCTTCAGCAGGTCCTCGTACCGCTCGAAGCCGAGCACCGCCTCCGTTCGCTCCTGGTCGGAAAGCCCGAGATAGATGACGCCCAGGAACTGGTTCTGACACATTAGCTTGAGCTGCTCGAACTTCGTAGGGTAGGATGGCAGTCCCGTGTTATTGTCGTAGAGCGACGCCCGAAGCGCCAGAATTTCGTTCATCAGTGAATCAACCGAGCGGCCGCCCACCAGCGCCTCCCTGGCTTAACTATACCCACATTAACGCCGGCGCGCAAGTTTTGAACCGGGATGGAGCTTTCAGCGTGATGCCCGGGCAAATCGCGGCGAGCCCATCGCTTTTCATGAAAAAAATCCTGGGCTTGTCCTCCATTCGGTTTCGTGGTAAAAATTGGACCAGCACCTCGAGGGGGAGGGACCAACGTGACAACGCGGCGCTCCCACGACGAAACGATTTCGCGCGGCCTTCTCTGGCATCCAGTTTTCGGCCCGAGGACATTCGATGGCGGGCGGTTCTTCAAAAGCCTTGCCAACCTTCGGGGGGAACAGGCTCTCCTGCAGGCGCTCGCCGGCGTTCTTTCCGGCCTCGCGGCCATTGAGGCGGCGGGGGAGGCGATAGAGCCGATGCCCGCGGACTGGGCGTTGGCGGAAGACGGCCTCCCCGTCATCGCCGAGGAGCCGGGCGAGCCCCCGGAAGGCGAACACCTGGCTCGCCACCTTTTGCTTTTCATGGGGCTTTTCGGGGGACGCGCCGCCCGCGACGGCAAGAGCATAGTCATTCCCAAACGACATCCCCATCACGAGGAAATATCCGGATGGTTCTCCAGGTGGTGCGCGGACAGATTTTCGGCAAGGGACGCGCTTTTGGATCTGCTCGAATTGCAGTGCGTCGCCGGTACAAGCCAGGCCGCGCTGCCTTGCGAATGGGGATGCTCCGCCACGTGGACCCCTTCCGGCAGCCTGAGGAGTCCCGGCTTAGGCGAGGTCCGGGTGGAAGGCCGCTCCGCCCTGGCGGCGCTCTCCTGGTGGTGCGCTAGCCAGGATTACAAGCGGATCATGCTTCCCGGGGCTTCCTATCCCTTTTCGGGGCTAGAACCGCTCGCCAGAGAGGCCCTGAACTGCGCCCAGGACGAGGCTCGCGCCTGGCTCTCATCTCGATGCGCCAAGCCCGCCGCGATGGCCGCGGAGCTGAAAGAGGCCGTCCAGCCGTCCGCCTGGTGTCTCTGGCCCAAGGAGGCGCTCGACGAAGCCTCGCTATCGGTCCTCGCCGAAATGGCGAAGGGATTGACGAAGCCCTTGATCGTTGCGGGGAATGACGCGGGCGCAGAGCAAGCTGGCGCGTTCAGTGACGTCCACGCGCTATGGCTTCCTTCAGAAGGAGACAGGTGGTCTCGCGCGATAGGCCGCGCCCTTTTCGCAGATGACGGAAACGCGTTGCTTCTGGCGGTGGAAACGCTTCCTCCTTTTGGACTGGGCACGGGCAAAGGACTCCTCCTCCCGTTGAGCTTGGACGGGCGTGAACACCAGCACCTTGACAACGCGGGCGAGGACCACCCAATAGGACTCTGGCGGGAGGCGGCGGCGAAAGAACGGGCCGGCAACAAGGCCGGCGCGGCCGAGGCTCGCGCCAAGGCTTTCCTCTACATCGGTCAGACGGAACACGCCTGCTCGCAGATTGCCATGGCCGAGGCGGCGGGCCTCAAAGCGTCACGGGCAGCCTTGTTGCGGGCAAAGGCCTTCGAGAAGGAAATGAATTATTCGAAGGCGGCCAAAGCGATAAACGGGGCGAACAGCGATGATCTTTCGGCGGGAGAGCGTCTCGATGCAATGCTGACGGAAGGGATATCGCTATGGATCGGCGGGCTGGATGAGACGGGCGGCCTCAGCCTGCTCCAAAGGGCCACGGAATTCGCAACCACTTCCGACGATAGAGCGAGGAGCTTCGCAACCCTGGCGACAGTTATGCTGCGCAGCGGGCAACTCTACGAAGCGGATAGGCTCTTAGGCGAAGCCAAAGCCGCCGTCAAGGGGAAACCCACGGCAAGGACAAATGTCCTGTGGCATTACAACTGCGGGATTTACCAGAGAAAGCTCGGGAAGTACGAAGAGGCGGCGGACCATTTCATGGGCTCCGCGCTGGCTGCAAGCGAGGCGATGAGTTTTCGGGAGGAGGCGGCATCCCTGGCTGAGGCAGGCGACGCTCTCAGGCTCGCTCTTCACTTTGAGGAGGCCGGTGAACTGCTCGCCAGGGCACAGGAGGGCTGCTGGACGCTCGGGTTCAAGATGTTGCGGGAATCGGCCAGGTTCAACCGCGTTCTTTGCGACTTGGAGTCGGGACGCCTCCTGAAGGCCCAGATGGCTCTGGAGAGAAGCATCGAGAGCCAAAAGGGCTCTCTGCCCTTGGACCAAGCCATTGACCATTACTGGCTTTCGCGGGTTCTTTATTCCAGGGGAGATCTGCCGGCGGCCCTTTCTGCGGCGCAGAAGGGACTCTCGCTGACGAAAGGGACGGGTAATTCGGAAGTCGAAGCCCCCCTCGTGGTGGTGGAGGCGAGGCTCCTCATGGCCACTCATGATTCGGCCAGATTCTCAAGAAGGATTGAGGCGTTGAAAGAGATTGCCAACGGGGCCCCCGATCCCGATGACCGGCTGGAAGCGGCCGCGGTGCTTGTCGAGGCGTCGCTGCGAATCCCCTCGGCGCTCGGCGCGAGAGAACGCCGTTCCGCCGAGGAGGCGGCGGAGAAAGCAACTGCCCTCGCCAAGGCGAGATGGCTGTTGGCGCAAGCCCGGGCGGCCGGAGAAGGCAAGCGGGAGCCGCTGCTGCGAAATGCTCTTGACCTGGCCAAAGATTCGCGCGCGCTCGCGCTGGAAACCGAGATACTGTGGGATCTCTACAAGGAGGGAGCGCTCCCCGCCTGCGACGAGAAAACCACGCGGAGGATATCGGCCTTTCTTTCGGAGAACAGAATCCGCGGCCCCTGGCGCGACCTGCTCTCCGCTTTTGAAAAGGAGGCCAGGCAACAGGCCCCCGATGTCCAACCCTCCGCCAGCCCCGAAGGAACCGGCCTGGCATTGTTGGAGCGAGCGATGGCCGGGGATTCTTCCCTGGAAGCTGTTTTGGCGATGACCGGCGCTCGAGCGGCCGCGGCCGCCAAGCAGGGGGGCGCGGTAAGTCTCGTGGGAGACGCCTCGGGCGGGGCATCTTCGGACCTTCAGCGCTTTGCCGGCCGGACCGGGATGATGGCGGGGCCGGAGAGCGGCGGCTGGATATTGGGAGTGGAGGGAAAGCGGGGCGTCTGGTATGGATTCTTCTGGGACGCCTCTTCGCGGCCGGAGGATTCTCGCACCAGGCTTGCCAGGCTGTGGGCCGCCCTTGCCAAGCCACCCGGGGAGGCCTCCTCCAGTAACGAGATTGAAGACAGCGCCGCCGCCAAGAGTATCATCCTGGGCGATACTCCCGTCATGTCGTCGCTTCGCGTCCAGATTGCAAAGGCCGCCGGCTTTTCATTCCCGGTGCTGGTCACGGGTGAACCCGGCACCGGGAAAGAGGTATGCGCCAGGGCCATTCACCTCCTTTCCAACAGGAGAAACAGAGAATGGGTGCCCGCCAACGGAGCGAACCTCTCACCCGCCCTGGCCACCAGCCTTCTCTTCGGCCACAAGAGGGGCGCGTTCACCGGTGCCGACAAGGACTCGCAAGGACTCGTGGAATCGGCGAGGGGCGGCTCCCTCTTCCTCGATGAAGTTGGAGAACTTCCGGTGGAGACTCAGGCGCAACTCTTGAGGTTCCTCCAGGACGGCTCCTACACCCCCCTCGGTGAAACGAAGCCGAGGCATTCGGACGCAAGGCTGGTTGCCGCCACAAACAGGAACTTGGACGAGGAAGCCGCCTCTGGAAGGTTTCGCAAGGACCTGCTGCACAGACTGAAGGTCCTCTGCATAGAGGTTCCGCCTCTTCGGGATAGAAGAGAAGATATACCGATGCTCTTCAGCCACTTTTTCAAGCAGGCCGCCGACGGCGAGCGGACCGCCTGCCCCGAGCTGGCCGACGAGATTTGGGGGCCGATCATGGCTTACGACTGGCCCGGAAACGTGCGAGAGCTGCAAAACAGCGCCCGGGCGCTCCTGGTCGCATCGCACGGGGCCGGCGTCGCCGGGCCCAATTCGCTGCCCGGCAGAATTCGCGACGCGCGGCCTTACAAGAGGTCCGGTTCCACTCTGCGCGCCGTCATGGAGGCGGCCGAGAGGCGGGCGGTCGAATCGGCGATGCGCGAAGCGAACGGCAACGCCAGCCAAGCCGCCAGGAACTTGGGCATCAGCAGGCAGGCGCTCTCCCGCAAGCTGGCCAAATGGCAAGGCAAAGAGGGGGCTTGACAGCCAGTTTGCCGTTGAGTAAACTTTTACTGTTAGGAGGGAGTATCTCTTCGCTAAAGCGGTCAGGATGGAAACCGGGTCTTAAACCAAATAGGGTGTAGAGGAAAGGAGTGACTACGATGTTGAAGAAAGTTCTGGTAGTAGCGGCTCTGCTGTGCGTCATGCTGCCCTTCGCGGCGCAGGACAAAGCGGGAAAGTGGGGCGTAGAGGTCAGCGGTTGGATGGTCAGGCCATTGGGCCTCAATACCACGTACTCGTATGACCAAAATGTAGCAGTTTCTGGCGGCTATTCTGCTCTTTCTGTTGGGGCACCGTGGTCCATAGGCAATGAGTACCGCTGGAGCCCCGATCTCAAGGTTTCATACACTACTGGTTCCTTCGCCTTCTGGGCGAACTACACCTCTTACGACCAGACAAGCTTCAGTACGGCGAAGACTCCCACCAATCTATACGATCCGCCGCTTGCGTCAGTGTTTGCCAACACCGAATTTATGGAAGGTTGCGATGCTGCCAGCGCGACTTTAAGGACTACATATTCCAACTGGGACATCAACGCTGGCCACATGTTCCACCCCACCGACAAGTGGGCGCTCATGGTCTACGGCGGCCTTCGCTATCTCAGGCTTGAGAACGACGTGCATGTTACCTATGTGGATATTCAGGACTGGAACTACAATGGTCCTGGCAGCACGGATGCCGTTCGCCTTCATGCCAACATGACTGGCTGGGGCATTAATTTCGGCTTTCAAAATGATTTTTCTTTTAGCAAACGCTGGGCGGTGGGCACCGGTCTTGAGATCTCCATGGTGCGGACGACCAATGACTTGGACCAGAACGAGGTTTTGAATGCCACTTACTATGGGACGTTTGGCATTACAAACACCAGCTCTTCACAGCAAAAGGTGACGCCTGCCCTCAAGATGTACGCTGAAGCCAAGTTCAACTTCAACGACGCGTGGTACGCCAAACTCGGCTACCGCTTTGACTTCATCAAGGACGCGTTTGGGTTTGACAGCTCCGCTGCGGCCGCTTGGCATGGCAGCTTCCCCACTAACAAGGACGTGACGTTCGACGGCCTTTACTTCTCGGTCGGCTACAAGTTCTAAGCGGTTTTTCGGCATGACTCAAAAGGGCCGCCTTCGGGCGGCCCTTTTTCTTTCCGCTCTGGTATAATGGCCCCGCGCCCGGTGCGGCGCGTTGTTTGATGAGAGACGACGCCTTCTGGTGTTATACGAGCGATGACGGCACGATGGCCCCCGCGGAAGAGGCCGCCATCTCGCCTTTGGACCGCGGCTTTTTTTCGGGCGAGACAATCTACGAGACGCTAAGAAGCTACCACTCCTCCCCCTTCGCTCTCGACGAGCACCTTCAAAGGCTTGTCCATGGAATCGAACGGTTCGGGTTGCCGGCGCTTGACGCGGTTCGTTTGAAAGGCGTTCTTGTAGCTCTCGCGAAGGTTCGCGCGCCCATGGAATCCTATTTGCGGGTGAATGTGAGCGCCGGAGCGATGCGTCCAGGAGAGTCATTCGCCCGCCAGTCCGAATCGAAGTGGGTGGCCTTCTCGGGGCCGATGCCTGCTCACGTCGCCGCCGTTTACGAGCGCGGAGTCAGGTGCGTCATTTCGCAGCGCCGGCGGTGGAACCCGGGCGGTTTCGTCCCCGCCGTGAAGTTCTCGTTCAACTCTGAAATCCTTTTGGCCAGGGGCGAGGCGGCGAGGCAAGGCGCTTACGAGGCGATTCTCCTTTCTCCGGAAGGCTTCCTCGCCGAGGCGAGTTCCTCGAACATTTTTCTCGTCTTTGGAAAGAAGGTCGTGACTCCCGATCTGGCCACGGGAATCCTTGACGGCGTGACCCGGGCCAAAGTCATCGCTCTCTGCGCGAAAGCGGGCCTTGAAGCCGAGGAGCGGCGCGTCGCCGCAAAGGAGCTTCTTGAAGCGGACGAGGTCTTTCTCACCGGCACGACAAGGGAGGTCGTCCCCGTCGTCCGCATTGGCGACACGCCCATTGGGCGTGGTGAGCCGGGCCTCGTCACCGACCGTCTGCTCGGGCTTTTTCAAGAACTGGCATTGGAATCAACCGTTGGAGGAGATTGATGCGGATTATTCCCCGCTCGATGCGGCCACTTGCGGCAATCGCATGTTTTGCAGTTCTCATGGAGGGCACGGCGGTCTTCGGAAGAGGCCCCGCCGAGGAGGGCGAACCTTCGCCTCCAATTCTGAAGTTCAGCGTCGCTTCAGATCCATCCCCGCTCGTCGCTCCGGGCAAGGGCCGCTTGCTGTTGACCATCACCGTTCCTTCCGGCTACCACATCTTCTCGGGCGAAGAACTTTCGGTGAAGGCGAGCCTTCCCGGCGGCGCCGTCGCCGGCAAGGCGGTCAGCCCGAAAGGAACCAAAGAGGAGGATTATGAAGTATTGCGCGGAAGCGCCACGGTCGAAATACCAGTTTCGCTCGACGATTCGGCGAAAGGAAAGCTTGAAGGGACCATTTCGGTGGACTGGCAGGGTTGCCAGGACTTTGGCCAGAAGGTCTGCTTTCTTCCCTCCACCGACAAGGTAAAGTTCAGCCTGGCCGTCGCGGCTCATTCCGAGCCAGCTTCGATAGCGGTGGCGAAAGGAGCGCCCGCCTCCTCTCAAAGCGAGGGACCGGTGCCATCCACGGGAACTGCGGCCCAGGCGCAAGGAGCGCTTCCGGAGTCGGAGTTTGTGGAGGCCGGGCGGTTCGCTGGTTTCAAGGACGCGAGGGATTTCAATTCGTGGCTTCGGTCCGCCCTGAGCGATAAAGTCCAGCGGCAAGGCTTCGAGGCGAAGTTCGCCTCGGCCGCGCGCGACAACATCCCGCTGGCGCTGGCGCTCGCCTTCATCTTCGGCGTTCTGTCAAGCCTGACCCCGTGCGTCTACCCGGTGATTCCAATCACCGTCGCCTACATCGGCAGCCGCTCGGAAGGAAAGAGGCGATCGCACGGATTCCTCCTTTCGCTCTGCTTCGTCTTCGGACTGGCTTGGGTCTACGCCCTTTTGGGCGCGGTCTCGGCCAAAGCCGGAGCCGCCTTCGGCTCGCTCACGCAGAACAGGTGGGTCGGACTCGGCGTCGCTATCCTCTTTTACGCCCTCGCCCTTTCCATGTTCAACCTTTTCGAGCTGCGGACCCCTTCCGCCCTGACAAACAAACTCGAAGCGTCCAAGCAGAAAGGGAAAGGCCAGGGCTTCGCCGGCGCCTTTTTCATCGGGGCGGTCTCGGGGCTGGTCGCGAGCCCCTGCATCGGCCCGCTGATTCTGGCAATTCTCGTGGCGGTAGCGTCAACCGGCTCGGTTTTGCTGGGGTTCCTTTACCTCTTCGTGTTCGCCCTCGGCATGGGAATGCTCTTCATCGTGATCGGGACCTTTTCAGGCATCCTTTCAGCCCTGCCAAAATCGGGCGGGTGGATGGACGGAGTGCGAATTTTCTTCGGGGTGGTCATCCTAGCCGCGGCCTTCTATTTCGCCGGACTCTATTTGCCCAGGAATATCTTCATTGTGGCAGGCGGCGCCGCCCTGCTTGCGGTCGTTCTCTATCTGCTCTTGGGAGCCAAGCGCCACTTCTTTTCGGTTCCGGCGAGAATCGCCGCAATCGTTCTTTGCATCGCCTCCTTCGCGGCCGTCTTCCCGCTGCTTCCAAAGCCTGAAAGCCTGACGGGCGGAGCCGCCTGGAGAAGCGATCTCGTCACGGCCCTCGCCGAGGCCAAAGCTTCCGGCAAGCCGGTACTTTTGGATTTCAGGGCGGACTGGTGCGTCGCCTGCGTCGAGTTGGAGCGTAAGACTTGGCCGGACGCGGAAGTGAGCAAGGCGCTGAAGGAAATAGTGCCCTTGCGCATGGACATGACCGCCAACAACGAGGCCAACAGGCAGCTTCAATCGAGGTTCCAGGTGAAAGGGCTTCCGACGGTCATTCTTCTGCTGCCGCCGGCCAAAGGAGCCGCGTCAGGAAATTCTTGACAGCAGGACCATCGTCTCCAGGTTGTAGGTTTGGGGAAAAAGATCCCAGCCCTGGACTCTCACGGCCTTGAACCCCAGGTCTTTCAACAGCGCAAGGTCCCTGTCCAAAGCCGGAAGGCTGCAAGAAATGTAGAGTATCTTTTTCTCCGTGAGGCGCGCGACGTTTGGAAGCGCCTCCTTGGCACCTGAGCGCGGCGGATCCAGCACCACCGCGTCAAACTGTTCTCCTGCCGACGCGAGCAGCCACGACTTTTCCACGACGTCCCCGTGCAGGTTGAGAACATTGCGCGTCACGTTATTCCTGGCGTTCTCGACGGCGTCTTGGTGCGCTATGGGAGAGCCTTCCACCGCGACGACTTGCTTGCATAGCGAAGCCATCGGCAGGCTGAAATTTCCTCCGCCGGCGAAAAGGTCGAGCGCCCGCTCTTCGGGAGAAAGCGAAAGCCACTCCAACGCGCCGGCCACGAGCTTCCTGTTCATCGCGTAGTGAGCCTGAGTGAATCCGCGGACATCGGCGCGCAGGATCAAATCTTTGGTTGCCCCGGTACCGGCGGCGGGCAGGCCGTACGCGGTCCACGTCCTTCCCGTAAAGCAAATCACTTTGCCGGGATCGGCGGCCGGTGTCACGACTGCGCCTGCGAATTGAAGCGACCCGGCCAATCGGCACAGGGCCTCGGCCTCCCTCGCCCCGCCGTGGTGAAGGCGGAAATGGGTGACGTAAGCCTCGCCGTCTTCCGAACGGTCCATGGTCACCGACTCCAAGGCCCTGGCGGCTGGCGCCTCTTTCAGCGCCGAACGAAGCTCCTGGTACCTCTGGTTGTACGCAGCGTCGAACAGCAGGCAGGTGTCCAAATTGATGACTCGGTGGCTCTCCTCCTGAAAGAAGCCGATCTTCACGCTCTCGCCGGTGGGATAGACGTGGAACTCGCCGCGATGCCTGTAGCCGGACGGCGGCTCCGCCGGCACAACCGGAAGAAGCTCCGCGTCATCCAAGTGGTGGCGAAGCGCGCTTTGAAGAAGCTTCTCCTTCGCCGCGAGCTGGCTTTCATAGCCGGCGCAGAGCCACTGGCACCCGCCGCAATGCGAGAAAAATTTGCACCTGGGCTCCACTCGGCGCGGCGAAGGTTTCAGAATGGAAAGAAGCTGGCCGTCGGCGTAACTTGTTTTAACTCGCGTGAAACGGACCAACAACTTGTCGCCAGGAACAGACCTCGGGATGAAAATGACCCTCCCCTCGTGATGGGCGACGCCTTTCCCTCCCCAGGCCAGCGACTCGACCTCGACTTCAACTGGCGCGGCGCCTGGCGGGCGGCGCGGAACTTTCTGCCGCCTGGCTCCGGGCCCGCCGCTTTTTGCTCCGGGTTGTCTTCTCTTGAAATCGCGGCTTGGCGGTCTCATCGCAAGTAGAATACCACCAATTGAAGAGGCTTTCCACGGCTCCATCGTCAGCCCGCCACCCCAATCGAGGAAAAGAAGCGCGGACAGGGAGGGACCCCCCGGCCGGTTCCCCGGCCGGAAGGTTTAGCCAGCAAGGTAGGATGGTTTATAGGTGGGAAAAGGTTGAGGCAGGCGGCCTCCCGCAGGAAGCCGGCGTTTTAAGGCGGGATATTGTCAGGTAGGAATTAAGCATTCGTCGAGCCTCCGGTCTTTGCTTCGGCCTTCTTTGAAGGCGAAGGCTTCCCTTTGGCGTTGCCGCCGGAGCTCGCGTTTCCGCTCTTGCGGCCATAATCGGTCACGTACCAGCCGGAGCCCTTGAACTGAATGGCCGGTACGCTGAAACACTTATGAATAGCTCCGCCGCACTTCGGGCAGGCGGTTAATAACGGGTCACTCGCCTTCTGGAGCTTTTCGAATCTCTTGTGGCAGGCGTCGCACTCGTACTCGTATATCGGCATAGCCTTTTTCTCCGGCTGCTAGGTACAAAGTATAGGCTCAGCGCGGGACGTTGTCAAGGGGAGCATCCAGCGGCGCCAAATGGCTTGTAAAATATGGCTGATGTCAAGAGCGGGCGCCGTGCTTGATGGAAGCTCACGCGCCGTTTTCCAGTGATCGGTGAGAACCGGCAGCCGTCATCGGCTATTGCGGCTACTGGTTGGAGTATAATACTCGATCGGAGGAGCGCATGGAAGAAGCGGTTCGCGCCATACTGGCGGCTCTCGGGGAAGACCCAGGCAGGCCGGGCCTAGAGCGGACGCCCGAGCGCGTCGCCGAAAGCTTGATGGACTTGACCCGCGGCAGCAGGGAGTCGTTGGACGATATCCTGGCCGGCGCCACGTTTGAAGACCCATCCAGGGCGATGGTGCTGGTTCGGGACACCCCCTTCTACAGCTTGTGCGAGCATCACCTGCTCCCATTCTTTGGAAGGGTCCACGTAGCCTACGTTCCCAACGGCCACGTCATTGGCCTCTCCAAGATTCCGAGGGTGATCGAACATTTCGCCCGCCGTTTGCAGGTCCAGGAGAGAATGACCGAAGAGGTCGCTCAGACGCTCTGGGCCACCTTGAAGCCGACCGGATTGGGCGTCGTCGTCGAAGCCACCCACCTCTGCATGGTAATGCGCGGCGTTCAGAAGCAGGGCAGCGTTGCAGTAACCTCGGCCCTCAGGGGAAGCTTTCTTGCCGACCCCAGAGCCCGCACCGAGTTCCTGACGCTCGCCGGAGTGCCAGGCAAGGCGCCCTGAGAGCCGTCAGAAAGAACCGCCCTGAATGACGTCAACTCCTTTGGGAACACCGAAATGAAAAAGCGACGGCGCCAGCGGCTGGCCCGTCTTGATGTCGCTGAGCTCCAGGGCGACGGCGTTGCCCAGGGCATCATTGTAGGATACCCTGTCAACTAGGCCCGTCTTCCCGTTCAGCCTGACTTCGAGATTCTGAACGCCGGCGAGCGGCTCGGTCAAAGAGAGCTGCAGCGTCACCTCCTCTCCCGAAACCGACGCGCCGCCGCAGGAAAACTCCTTCATCACGTCAACCTTGCCCAAAAGAAGCCTCAGGGTGATTGGCGCCTTGGAGCCGGTGTCGAGAGGCTGGACGAAAAGCTGCCGCTCCTCCGGGATGTAGAGGTAGGACTTTTTTCCGTCGCTGACCGCCAGTTTGCCCAGCGGCTTGTCGTACTGCCACCGCATCCTGCCGTCGAGGGAAAGGAAGAGCCTGCCCGTTTCGGTTTCGTTCTGGTTGAGGGCCTTCGCGTCCAGCGTCTGCTTGAATGTCGCCGTGAGCGTGCCGATCGCCCGGTACGCCCTGGCCAGGAGCTCCATGCCGCGAGAACATTCGTCCCGCGACTGGGCATTGGTTGCGAAAGGCGCCTGCAACGCGGCCGCCGCTACAAGGGCGAGAAGCAATGTCCGCCTAATCTTCATCTGGCCTCCAAAACTAGGGCGCTAGGTTCCACATCGGAACGACCCACGCCACGTATCCCTGAGCCCCTCCGTCGCGCTCGCGAGTCAGGTAAACGGGAACCGCCTCTCCCGCAAGCGCCTCCTTTTCATTCGTCACTTCCATCAAGTCTCCGAGCTTGCCGGTCACGGGGTCGAGCATCCGGCCTTCCATGTGGATTCTCATCCGCAGCCCGCCCTTTGAAACCTGAAGCGGCGTGATTTCCAGCTTGTAGTATTCGACGTCCCAGACGATGGACCTGGGGGCAGGCTGGGGCTCCGTCTTCCCCTTCGCTGGCGACGGGAACCGGTCATCCTTCTTCTGGTGCTTTTTCTTCCCTTCGTCCTTTTCCGGCTTGATGTTTATGGTGAAGCCCTGGCCCGCCGCGACGGCCGGCGTCCCCTTGCTGGTGTCGAGCACGGGCAAGTCATCGAGGACGATATCCCCCTTGCGGCCTTCCACCCACCTGGGGACCTTTCGGCTGTAATCGTGGGAGACATCTTTGCCGTCGAGCGATTGAAGCTGGAGCGACTCTATCTCGGAGCGGTTGGCGCCGGCCCACTGCTCCACCTTGACGCCAAACATTATCGGCGGCCATTGAGCGGGCCCCTTCGGCGAGGCCACTATTGAGGCGCTTACCGCCAGGACGAGGCGCACTCCCGTCGCGGGGTCGGCGAATATCTCCATTATCTGCTCGCCCGGATGAGAAAAGACGAAGTCCTTGGCCCGGCTGTCCACGCATCCACCAGCGGGCGTGGCCTCGGAGAGGATGAAGCAGTGAAGAACCCCGGAGTCGTCGCGGGAGGGAGTGGCCGCGACGCGCAACGCCACCGTGGTTTTCTTTCCCCGCGTGGCGTTCTCTATGTCGAGGGCGCGTTCAAGCCTGCCCGGCCGTCCCAACGGGAGGGAGGCGCCGAAGGCGCCGGCCTCCTTCACGGGCTGGCCTTCCCCGGTGGTGAGCAGCTTGAGGTTGATCTGCGCGAAAATAGGCTCCGGCTGTCCCGCTGGAGCAGGCGCGGCCGTCTGCGGCCGCGCGGCCGCGGAGAATGCAGCCAATACAAGCGCGAGAATAAGTGCTCGCCTCGTAACCATTCAGGCTTAAGCATATGCAACCTTGCCAGCAAGGTCAAGAACGGCGCTTGCAAGTGGCGCCGAATTCCCTTAAAATAAAGGCTTTGTTGCGGAGGCCCACCTCATGAACCTTCTGAGATTCATGCGCGAAACGCCGATTTTGAAGTACGTCTTGTGGATCGTCATCATCTCCTTCGTGCTCGCCATATTCGTTCTTTGGGGCGGCGGGCTCGACGCGGAAAGGAGGGGCTCCGTCTTCTCCGCCGATTACGCCGTGAAGGCAGGGGACAACTCCATGCCTTCGGGCTGCCTGAGGCTGAGCTACCAGCTTTACCACGACCGGATGCAATCCCTGTTCGGCGCCCAGTTCAAGGAGAGTTACCTCAAAGGGTCAGTCCAGAATCTGGCGAACCAGATGGTGGGGACGCTCATTTTGGAGGACATCGCCAAGGAATTCGGCCTTAGGGTTTCCGACGCCGAACTCGCCGAGGCCATTTCCAAAACGTTCCAGTTCCAGAATCCCAAGGAAGATTACCCCGCCATGCTTGGCCGCCGAGGGGTATCGGCCGAGGAATTCGAGCGCTACTTCCGTTCAGAGCTGTTGGTCGGCAAGCTCTACGACCTCATGACCGATGCCCAATACATGTCCGACGAGGCGCTCAAGCAGCTCTACCACGAGCAGAACGACAAGTACAAGGCGATGGTTGCCTTCGCCAAGACCGCTGATTTCATGGCCAAAGTTCAGCCTCCCAGCGAGGCGGATCTCCAGGCCGCCTACGCCCAGAAGAAAAACTCTCTCGCGATCGAAGAGAAGCGCTCCATCAAGTACGTGAGCGTCAATCCGATGGACGTGCGCTCGGCCCTTCCAGTCACCGACGCCGACATCAAGGCCTATTACGACATTCACAAGGAACAGTTCGGCGGGAAGCCGTTTGACGCCGTCAAGGCGCAGGCCAGGCAAGCTTTCCTTTTCACGAGCCCGGTCGTCAAGGAGAGGGCCGACAAGGCGTTGAAGGATGCCACCGGCGCCATCAAAGGCGCCAAGGACGAAGCCGCCATCACGGCCGCTGCAACCAAGTTCGGCCTGAAGGTGCAGTCCTCGCCCAAGCCCTTTGCGAAGAACGAGCCGGCCGGGGAACTCGGCCTCAACGACGCATTGAACAAGGCAATCTTCGAGGCGCGGAAAGGCCAGTGGTCCGACCCCTTTGACGCGCGGGGGGGAATCGTCCGCTTCTGCGTGACCGACATCGCCCCCGCCCACCCCGCCACCTTCGCGGAGGCGCGCGAAGGGCTCGAAAAGCAGATCAAGGAAGACCGGGCATCGGCAGCCGCCAGGGCCGCGGCCTCCGCCGCGGCATCGGCCGCGAAAGACGCCGCCTCTCTCGAAGCCGAGGCGAAGAAGCTCTCCTTGGCCACCGCCCAGACCGGCGAGCTCGCGGCGAAGGACTACATCCCAGCGGCCGGCGTCTCGGACGCCAAGGCGGGAAAGGCCCTCGCTTCGGCGCCGGCCGGAACCGTCGTCGGTCCGCTGGCGGTGAAGGGCGGGTTCCTGGTCGCGGTCGTGACCGAGCAGAAGCCGGCCGACATGGCCCAATTCGCGAAGGACCACGACAAGTTCGCCCGCCAGCAGGCGCAAGATACCGTGAGCAGGATACTTGACGAGGCCGTCGCCCGCAGGCGCAAGGAGCTAGAGGAGAAGAAAGAGATTTTCATCAATACCGGTCTCATCAAGCAGATGGACCCATCCTCCGCGCCGAACGAGGAGTAGCGAGTGCGGCCAGCGCTCGGGCAGGCTGCCATTCTTGTCGTTCTTTGCTGCGTGCCGGCCATGCTGCTGGCATCCGGGCCGCCCGTCTCCGCGCCGCGTCCGATTGACCTCGACATAGCCTGCAACTACGCCCCGGTTTTCGCCGGCGGGCGGCTTCGGATATTCACCCGAGAGGGGCGCAACCAGGTGATGGAGATCGCCAGGGACGCAGCCCCCGATTGCAGCCCTGTTCCCATCAACGCCTCGGTTCAGCCGATCGCCTGCGGGGATTCGGTCTTCGCGCTGGATGGTTCCGGGGCGCTCTGGAAATTGGGAAGGGGCTTTCCTGCAACGGTTGATCAGGCCGCTCCCGGCGCCATCGCCATGCTCCCGGGGGAGCCGCTCCCGGCAATTCTCTACCATGACAGGCTGCGACTGCCTACCGGATCCGAAGCGGCGCTTCCGTTCAAGGCCGAAGGCGGGGTCAAAGTCGAGGGGGGATGGTGGCTCTTCGGCGGGGGCAAAGCCGCATTGCTCGGTGAAGACGGCTCGGCGAGGTGGTCGTGGCAACCGAAGAATCTCGCGCCCGGGGCGGCCTGCATATCGGGAGGCAGGCTCTTCGCCGCCACACGCGAGGGATATCTTTTTGCGCTTGGATTGAAGAACGGCAAAGAGATTTTCCGCTACCGCTGCGGGGGAGAGATTTTCCCGCCTCTTGCCGGGCCCGGCGGGAGCGTCGTTTTCAGCGCGAGCGACCACGCCATCCGCCGGATTTCGTCTCACGGCCAGCTCTTGTGGCAGGCAAGGATGGGCGCGCGCCTCGGTTTCGGACTCGTGGCGACAGCCGGCGGTTTTCTTTGCGCGGAAGAAGCCGGCCGTGAAGTGGCCCTTTACGAAGCCACGACCGGCAGAGAGCTTTGGCGCTGGGAGGCTCCTGAAGGAGAGATACTTCTCCCGCCGGCCGCCTCAGGCTCGTTGGCCGCCGTGCTTGTGTCTACGCGGAAGCCCAACCCCGTTTTATGGCTCCTCGCCCTTCCCAAAGCGGGCGGCGCAACCAATGGCTGAATCGCCGAGGCCGGTTTGGCTGACTATAGACGGCTTCGAGCCCGCCTCCTCGCTTGAACGATTTCTAACAGAGGCGCGGCCTTTCGGCATATTGCTGTTCGCGCGCCATTTGAAGAGCGAGGCGCAGGTCCGTGAGCTCAACGCCTGGATGCATTCGATCCTGCCCGGCCTGCTCGTCGCCCTCGACCAGGAGGGCGGCCGGGTGAGCCGCCTGAAGGCAATAGGCTACGAGTTTCCAGGCGCCTCCGAGCTCGGCGCCTCTCCCGCGCGCGCCAAGACTCTTGGAGAGGAAACCGGCGCCGCGCTTCACGGCCTAGGCTTTGACGTGGACTTCGCTCCGGTGGCCGACCTTGGGCCAGTTGAACCGGGGACTGGGTTGGAAGGCCGCATTTTTTCCGATGATCCATCTTCGGTGGCGGAATGCTGCGGCGCTTTTCTGGAGGGGCTTTCCAAGTCGGGGGTCAAGGGCTGCCTCAAACATTTCCCCGGCCTGGGCGGCTCGCGCTGCGACAGCCACCAAAGCCTCCCCCACATCGAGGGCGGCCCCGAGGAGCGCCGGGGCCATATCGCGCCATACCAGATTCTCGCCCCGCTGGCGCCGTTCGTCATGATGGCGCACGGCCACTACGACATCTTCGAGGAGGGCTCGCCTTCCAGCCTCAACCCCGAGGCGTATTTCCTTCTGGACGAGCTTGGTTTCGCCGGACTCAGCATCACCGACGACCTCTGCATGGGCGCGGTCGCCTCGGAGGGGACCCTTGGCGAAAGAGTCCAAAGGGCGCTGAGGGCCGGCGCGGACATCGCGCTCTGGGTTGGCTCGGAGGCGCAATCGCTCGATGCGCTGCGGGTCATTGCCAAATAGTCTTTTCTGCCTTATAGTGATTTCCTGCCTCTTGAGAGGGGCCTGGCCGGGGGGCCGCGAAGAATGGGCGCGCCAAGAGAACGCAGGGTTCTGATCGTTGACGACTCCCCCTCGATCCGCCGGGAGATCAGGCAGGCGCTCGAGGATGAAGGCATCGGAGTCGAGTGCCATGAAGCCTCCAACGGCATCGAGGGCTTCAGGTCCCTGATGGACCGGCCCGCGGACCTGGTCCTTTGCGACCTCGTCATGCCCGAATTCGATGGGCTCAAGTTTCTCCAGCTCGTCTCAAGCCGCCCCGAGCTTGCCGAGGTCCCTATAATCATGCTCACGGCTATAGGCGACGTTGACCAGAAGGTCAAGGTGCTGGGGTCCGGCGCGAGCGACTACATCACGAAGCCGTTCCACGCGGGCGAGCTGTTGGCGCGGGTGAAGGTCCACCTCAAGATAAAGACCCTCCAGGACGAGCTCAGGCAAAAGAACGCGCTGCTTCTTGAGCTTTCCACCACGGACGGGCTGACGAAGATATATAACCGGCGCCACTTCCTCGAACTTGCGCGGAAGGAATTCGAAAGGAGCGCCCGGCTCGGGCTTCAGCTCTCTCTCCTGCTTTTCGACGTGGACCACTTCAAGGAGATCAACGACACGTACGGCCACCAGGCCGGGGATGACGTGCTCGTCTCTCTCTGTGGCGCCGTCGCTTCAAGCCTTCGGGATTACGACATCTTCGGCAGGTACGGCGGCGACGAGTTCGTAGTTCTTTTCCCTCAGAGCGACCTGCGAGCCGCTTTGAGGGTCGCCGGGAGAATCGAGAAATCCATTGGCGAAATCGAAGTGCCGGAAATGGGCGGCAGGCGCGTGACGATAAGCGGTGGACTCGCCCCCAAGATGGTTCGCCACGCGGACCTCGAGGCTCTCCTAAAGACGGCGGACGAGGCGCTCTACCGTTCCAAGAGCCTTGGCCGGGCCAGGATCACCCCCGCGGAGGAATAGGCGTGAAGCACGACGGATGAAGCGCGATGCTTCTTCCAATTCATCCTTCATGCTTCAACCTTCAACCTTAAGACAGGAGGATGCCCCATGTCACAAGTGACGCTCCACACGAACAACGGCGACATCACGCTGAAGCTTTATCCGGACCAGGCGCCCAAAGCCTGCGAAAATTTCGCCAAGCACGCGAAGGACGGCTATTACGACAAGGTCATCTTCCACCGGGTCATTGACGGCTTCATGATCCAGGGCGGGGACCCGACCGGAACGGGCCGCGGCGGCAAGTCAATCTGGGGGAAGGAGTTCGAGGACGAGATCGTCCCCTCCCTGGCCTTCAACCGAAAAGGGATCCTGGCCATGGCCAACGCCGGCCCGCGCACCAACGGCAGCCAGTTCTTCATCACGCTGGCGCCAACAACCTGGCTCAACGGCAAGCACACCATTTTCGGCGAGGTGGCCGCCGGGATGGAGGTCATCGAAAAAATTGGCAAGTGCGCAAAGGGCCCTGGCGACAGGCCGGTCAAGGATGTCGTCATAGAGCGCTGCACGGTGGAATAACCGGCGCTCATGGCACTTCCCGGCGCCAGGATGACGGCCTCGCCGCTTTTTTCCTTTCGAGGTAGCGCCGCCAGTTTTAATGGAACGTACCCGGTGCCGGCATGAGGGCATTCATGCTTTTTTACCTGGCCGTTTACGGCTCGATGAATGGCTACCTCCTGTGGCGGGCCAAGGCCGCGCTCTCCCTCGGCCTCAAGGGCGCGTCGGTTCTTGGCCTCTGGATCATCTTGATGGTCACTGCGCCAATAGCCATGCACCTCTGCGAGCAGGCCGGCATGGAGAAGACGGCCAGGCTGCTCGCCTGGGTTGGCTGGTGCTGGCTGGGGCTCGTTTTCCTTTTCGTTTGCGCCTCCATTCCTCTCGACTTGGTTCGCGGCGCCGGGGCTCTGTCGCGCATGGCCTTCGGGCCTCGAGCGGCGGCCTTCGCGCCTGGCTCCAAGCTCGCCTTCCTGGTCGCGGTTTCCCTCAGCCTCGCTGGCAATGTTTACGGCTTCTTCGAGGCAAGGGCGATACGAACGGAACACCTCGTCATCCACAGCTCGAAGGCGCCCCAATCCATTGGCCGGTTCCGAATCGTCCAGATAAGCGACGTTCACTTCGGGCTGATTCTCAGGCAGGGGCTGATGTCCAGCATCAGCAGGATAGTGGACGAGGCCCAACCGGACCTTCTGGTTTCAACGGGCGACCTGGTTGACGGCGAGCCCTCGCGTCTTGACGGGCTCTCCTCAAGGCTCGCCGCGCTGCCAGCGCGCGCCGGCAAGTTCGCGGTCACTGGAAACCACGAGTTCTACGCCGGGATCGAGAAGTCCCTCGAATTCACGAGGAAGGCCGGATTCACGGTCCTTCGCCAAGAGAGAGCCCGCGTCAATTCGTGGCTCACGTTGGTGGGTGTTGACGACCCGGCCGGGACGCGGCACGGCGCGCCGAAGCCGGACGAGGCGCCTCTGCTGGCCCAGGCCGGTCCCTCCAGCTTCATTCTTCTTCTGAAGCATCAGCCGGTGGTGGAAAAGGCGGCGGCCGGTCATTTCGACCTTCAGCTTTCAGGCCACCTTCACGGAGGCCAGATATTCCCCTTCAACTTCGTCGCCAAGCTTTCATATCCGTTTTGGTGCGGGCTCGCCAGGCTCCCTGAAGGCGGAGAAGTCTACGTAAGCCGGGGCGCCGGTACGTGGGGGCCGCCGGCCCGCCTCTTCGAGCCGCCGGAAATCACCGTGATAGACCTCGAACCTTCCAACTGACCGAGCCAGCAGCGCCAAAATGACCCTGTTGCAATATATGCCCTTTCGGCCTATGTTATATAACCGTGGGGAG
>JBBINO010000012.1:0-43893 GCA_037443845.1 Acidobacteriota bacterium | reverse complement strand
TAGCCGCCATATGCAGCTTAAGAGCAGCTTATGTTTTAGGATAGGCTCTTAGTCTTTTCCGGCCGCCCCTTGATGAGCGCCTTGATTTCCGGAAAGGCCGCTATCTTTTCCCACACCCAATCGGGGCTGTTGGCCCTGCAGTAGTAGAGGGCGGCGAGGCCTTCCTGGCGTATCTTGGCCGCCCTCGCTCCTGGCTTGCCACCCATGGCGTTCTGGTAGAGAAGCCCCCAAAGCCTCAGCCCCCAGACGCCGGCAGGTGCCTTACGAAGAAGTGACCATCCCTCTGTGGATGCGCTTCTATCTCCCGTCGCAATCCGTGAATAAATCCAACGAACCTTCTCTTCGTGAGAAAGAGATTCCCCCCTAAGATCTGGCGGAGCGCCGCTATTGAGTGACCAGAGTAGTAGCTTTGCATCGGGCATCAAATCGCTTTTCTCCGGAGATTCACCGAGCAGCACACAAAGGCCTTGTAGAGGCCGTTCATTTACGGTGGCCTCTGAGAACACCGTGCGCCCGCCTTCGGCACTTACTTCCGACTCTGCTTTTTCCTTGAGCCCCAGATAGCTAAATTGCCTAAGCCTCTCGAAGAGGACGAAAGCCTTGTGTCGCTTTTCTCCCAGATTCTCGCAGCCAGCCTTGGATTCATTCGAAAGGAGAAACGCGCGAAAGTATTCCGTTTTCAGAAATCCAATGTGCCCGAGTGTTTGCGTTGCAAGCGCTTGCCAATAAACATTACCTTCGTGGTACGACTCTGCCCTAACACGCCCCGCAGCCTCTTCGGCCATGTCCAATTGTCCTAGTGCCGTCCAAGCGAGGGCCAAACTTGAAGCTACCTGCCGTTCGAGCTCCCTAAGAGCGAGCGTCTGAGAAAGAACAAGAGCACGTCCTCCGACCCTTGTCGCCCTCACGTAATGGCCTTGTTCATAGCAAATCGAAAGCAAGTTAGCTGCTGCGATTGCTTCGTGACGAGGAAGATTCCCATGCTTGGCACTAGAAAGCGCATCAACGTACCTTGAGGTTGCCTGCGCCATGTTGCCTTCTCGCCATGCAACAAGGCCGAGATTTGCCAACGCCATGGCACGAAAGATGGCCTGGCCCTTTCCCTTGGGCAGCACCAGCGCCTCTTCAAGGCACGCCTTGGCCTTCTCAAGCTGGCCGGTGGGACCGTAAACGCCGCCGGCAAGATTGACCAGCGTCTTGCCGACGCCTGCCCAATCGCGGGCTGATTGGTAATCAATCTTGCTTGCCAGCAAAAACGCTTCGGCATCCGCCCAACGCTGGTTCCTCCAACATTGCTGAGCCCTGAAAAGGCCGAGTCGCCCTCTATGAGGCGAAGGAAGCATGGGCACCAAAGGAAGCAACGATGCCAAAATCCTGTCATAATCCACGATCTTTCCAAGAGCGTTATACGCTTCCATCAACGAAAAGGCGTCTTCGATGTCGTCGTGGTCAGCGGTCAGGTCGCGGCAGGTGTACTCGAGGTGTTCGAGCGCCCCGGCGTTGTCGAAGCGCTTGGCGGCGTCGCGGCCGGCGAGGCGGTGGTACCGCTTCGCCTTCGCCGCGTCGCCGGCGCCTTCGGCGTGGCGCGCCAGCACGGGAAAGAAGCTGGGCGACGACGCCTCCGGCAGAGCCTCCAGAAAGTCCAGCGCCTTGAGGTGCGTCTCACGCTTCGTCTCGAAAGGGGCCGCCTCGTAAACCGCGGCCTGAAGGAGCGGATCGGCGAAGACCTTGTAAGGCCTTGCGCCGTGGGGCGCCGGGGCGAGAAAGCCGCCCCGCTCCAGCGCGCCAAGGCGCTTCTCGAAAACCTCCCCCTCTAAACCCGAAACGTGGCGCAGCATCTCGGCCGAGACGGAATAGCCGAGGATAGCGGCCTCTCGCAACAGAAGCCGCTCTTCGGCCCCCAGCGCCTCGACGTTTCTCAGGTAGAGCGCTTCGAGGCTCCCCGGAAAAGCGGCGGCGAAGAGCCTATCCTCGTCAATTCTGAGGCGCCCGCCGATTCCCGCGGAGATCAGCTTTTCCCTGCGAAGCGCCTCGACGAGGGCGAGCGCGGTCCCCGGGTTGCCGCCGCGCCGCTCCATGAACCATCGAAGAAGCGGTTCGGAGGGCTTCTCAAGGCCGCACGCCTCTTCCAGAAGGCGCCCGGCCTCTTCGGGCGAGAGGGGCGCAAGCTCGCGTGCCTCGACGCGCGGCGCGAGGCGCTCCTGAAGCTCGGTGGAGGGCCTCGTAAAGAGGACGATCCGCCACGGCGCACGCTCCGCCTCGTCCAGCAGGCTCTCCAGCAGCTCCAGGGAAAGCGCGTCGGCCCAGGAGAGCCCGTCGAGAATCACCACCCTCTCGCCTAGGCGGCCAAGAAGCCTCGCGAACATGGCGAACGAAGCGTCGCGCTTTTCCTTCGGGCTGAGCCCCTTGGTCTCGCGCGTCAGCTCCTCGCCAAGGCCCAGAATCGGGTTCAAGAGCGGCGCGAAGCCGGGCGCCTCCTCGGCCAGCGCGGCGTCCCTCGCCTGCGCGATGACGCCGGCCGGGTCGTGGCGCGTGGCGCCCACAAGCCTCAGCGCGACGGGCCGCCATGCCCCGTAAGGCACCGAAGCATGGTAAGGGGAAATCGCCGACACCGCCAGCGGAATCTCCCTGTCCCTCGTTTCGGCGGCAAGCCTCTTGGCGAGGGCCGACTTGCCCGAGCCGGCTTCGCCCGCCACCAGCAAGGGCTTGGCGCGCGGCCCGAAAAGCGAGCTTTTCAGTTCCGCGAGCAGCGCATCCCTTCCCACCAGCGGCTGGGCTTTCTCGCGTGCTTCTTCAGTCTTTTCGCCTTCGAGCAGGAAGACCGCCACCGGCTCGGCCTTGCCCTTCACCCGTACAGGATCGAGCGCCTTGAAGTGGAGCGCCGCCGAAGCCGCCTCGGCGACGGCCCTGGAAACCAGCGCGGTGCCTGGGGCCGCGGCGGCCATGAGCCTGGCGGCGAGGTTGATGCCGTCGCCCATGACGGTGAACTCCCGCCGCGACGCCGAGCCCACCGGCCCCGAGAAGAGCGGCGCGGAGGTGATGCCCGCCTTCAGGACAAGGTCTTTCTTTAATGCTCCGTCCTGCAGAATCTCCAGCACGCACCGGGCGGCCATTTCCTCCCTGGCTTCGCAGGCCAGAGGCGCTCCGAACAGGAGGAGCGCCTTCGTTCCCTTGTCCCCCATGTCGAGCTTGTTCAAGGTGCCGCCGTATTTTCTGGCCGCCGACTCGGTGACCGCAAATAGCTCATCCACGCGTTCGTGGACCTTGCCGTCGTCCCAGGAGAGCCCCGAGATCGAGATGAAGGCCACCGCCGTCCCGCGGTGCTCTCCCGTGCCGCCCCCGGCCGAATCGCGGGCCAGGCACGAAGGGACGAAGGCGCGCAGGCGCTCCTCGGAGAGGGAAGCGCCGGCACCCTTGTGGCCGGGCGCTTCGGGCGACGCCTTGAGCGCAACGAAGCCGCCATCGAGCTTGGCCGTCTTCCACCCTTCGCCGCCGCCTTTCGAGAAGGAGGGATGGAGGACGACGAGGCCCGGGCTCGCGTGGTGCTCGGCCTCGGCCGCGTCGTCGAGCGGGCGGCCCGCCGCGTAGTAGTCGCGCGCCCCGCCTTCGTACCCCACGATTCCGAGAAGCACCTCTCCCGAAGCGGCGCCGATCTTCATCGAGAGGGAGAAGGTGCCCGCGGGCGTCTCGATGCCGCCGAACTCGCCCATCGCGGCCATCATCTCAAGCGCCGAGGCGGCCGCCCGGCGGCCATCGTCTTCGGGAAAGAAAACGGTCATGGCGTCGCCGCCGAACCGGAGCACGTCCCCGCCACGTTGTCCGAGGATGCTGATCATCCGGGTGAAGTAGCCGTTGAGAATGTTGGTGAGCCTCTCCGCCCCCTCGCGGCCCATCACGGAGAGCGCTTCGGTCATCGGGGTGAAGCCCGCCACGTCGCAAAAGAGAATGGTGCCGCGCACGCGCGCCGACGGGCTCGCGCCCGGCTCTAACAACCGGCAGATGGAAGAAGGAACGAAAACGCCCAGGCCCGCCTCGACTCCCCTCATGACTTCAGTTTAGCACGCTTGGCGGTTGCCAGAGGAAACGCCCTGGAAGCCGGGCCGGCCCGGGATCAGATTTCGTCGAAGCGAAGCGGCTCGGGCGGAGGAAGAGACGCCTCCTCTCGCAGGGCGTCGAGCGCCAGGTATATCTCCCGGCCCACCCAGGCGTCGGTGGCGGCGTAGGCAATCTGGCCCGAGGAAAGGGCCGGCGCCTCCCAGTTCGAGGTCTGCGCCCCTTTCCCGATCCGGAATTCCAGGAGGTTGGCGGCCAGACTGCGAAGTCCCGCGGCCTTGATCCCCAGAGGCGCGCTGAGGGAGGTCAGCTCCACGAACCCCTCGGGCCAGAAGGAATGGACGGACTGGAGGTCCTTCACGTCCCTCTGAAGCCCTACGCCGACCTTGAGGACGGAGGGGTCCTCGAAAAGCCGCCACAAGCCGTTCGGCAGAGAGAGCTTCTGGATGCGGAATAAGACCGCGAGGCCCGGGCCGCAAAGCTGGACGAGCGCCGGCGGGTGGTTCTCGCCCCGCTTGAAACAGGGCCGGGCCTCGATGTCGAAGCCGAGCACGGCGCCCTTCAGAGAGCGGACCGCTTCGTCAACGGCTTCGTCCTGATCAACCACGGCCACCGGCCCGTGATAGGCCCTCAGGGGGAGCGCGTTTATCTCGTCTTTGCTCAGCTCTCTCGGGCGGTCTTCCGAAGCGGGAACGTCCGTTTGATCGGAAGCCAGCAGGCCGGGCCGTGTCGTCGGAGCTTCCATAAGGTCGTTATTATACAACCATTCATGCGCGGTGGACGAACGGCGATATCTAACGACTCACCCTTCACCCTTTACCCTTCACCCTTTACCCTTCACCCTTTACCCTTTACCCTTTACCCTTTACCCTTCACTCTCTCTATGCGCGAAGCGCCCCGTCCTTGAAGGCGTAGTGGCCAGCGCCGAGTTTTTTCGCCTTGTACATCGCGAGGTCGGCGTCCTGCATCATTCCGCAAGGCCCCTCGCAGGGCTGGCGGAAGAGAGCTATCCCCACGCTGCCGAAAACCCGCGTTGCCTTCCCTTCCAAGATGTAAGGCTCCGCCATCTTGGCCAGGATTCTCTTGGCGAAGGCGATCGCCTCCTGTTCGCTCGTGACTTCATCCAGAAGAACGGCGAATTCGTCCCCGCCGAAGCGCGACACCGTGTCGCACGTTCGCACGCATTCCCGCAGGCGCTTCGACACGTCCCGCAACAGGGCATCCCCCGCCGCGTGGCCGAACCGGTCGTTTATCAGCTTGAACTTGTCGAGATCAATAAACATTAGAGCGAAGCCTCTCTCGGGGCTCCTCGTGGCCCGCTTGCAAGCAAGCCCGAGCCTGTCCATGAATAGGGTGCGGTTGGGGAGGCCGGTCAGCGGGTCGTGAAGCGCGTCGTGCGTCAGTTGCACTTCGAGCGCTTTTCTAGTCGTGATGTCCGTCTGCAAGCCGGCGAGCCTGACTGGCTTCCCGTCGTCATCCCTCGCCGCCTCGCCCCTAGTGAGGACCCAGGCGTAGTGACCGTCCGCGCACCTTATCCTGTGCTCGTGTTCGAGCCGGGGCGTCGCGCCCGCAAGATGCGCTTTGATCTGCGTCTGAAGCTCGGCGACATCCTCCGGATGGACGAGGCCGAACCACTCTTCCGGAGAACCGGCCGCCGCCTTTGCCTCGTAACCCAGCATGTCCATCCAGCGGGCGGAACGATGGAGCATCGCCGACGCCAAGTCCCAATCCCAGAGTCCGTCTCTGCTCCCGCGAAGGCTCAACGCGAGCCGCTCCGCGCTATCGGTCACCTGCTTCTCGGCGAGTTTCTTCTCGGTGACATCAGTGCCGGTGGCTATAAAATGGGTGATCGCGCCGCTTGAATCCAATAGCGGCGTGATTGTTTTCTCCTCGTAGTAGAGGCTCCCGTCCTTTTTTCTGTTCACTACGGCGCCGTGGAAAGAGCCGCCAGCGAGAATGGTCTCCCACATCTCCTTGTAAAAATTTTCATCATGCTGGCCGGACTTGAGGATGCGCGGGGTCTTGCCGGCGGCCTCCTCTTTTCCGAAGCCGGTGACCCGCTCGAAGGCCCCGTTGACGTACAGAATCGTGCCTTCCTTGTCGGTCAGAACCACCGATTCATCAATCTGCTCTATGGCGCTTGAAAATAGCCTGAGCCAGTCGGTTGTTTCGGCCATTGAGTCCTCCCTCTCGCGCCGATGAACCATTTCTTTCGGCCATCGCAAGCCTCTTCTTTTGCCAAACGGCCATCCGGCGGCCGTTATTCCGAAAACCCCGTATTTTTGACGCAAATATGATGCCCGCGGCGATGAAACGGCCATCCAACCCACGAATCCGGGATTGCCACCAGCCTTGCGCGTCGCAACTTGAGAAGGTATACTCATTTCAGAGGGAATGTCCGCATGAGAAAGACAAGATGGGCGTCACATCTTGCCGCCTTAGTGACGGCTGGACTGGCTTTGGCGCTTTTCGCCCAAACCAGGCAGGAGATGCTTCGGGAGGTGGAGCGCGTCCCGATCCAGGGCGAAGATCTCAAGGTTGCGCCTCTTCCTTCCCCGGACGGGCGGTTCATAGCCTTCACCGCGCCAGACTACAAGGGATTGAAGCTCCTGGAACTGGCTACCGGCAAGGTTTCCACGCTGAGCGAAGCTCCAGGCAGCGGTTTTCGCGCTAAATGGTCCCCGGATGGCAGTTCCTTGGCCTTCAGGTCCTCCACTGGAGGCGGGCGGCCCCTGTTTCTTATCGTCGTGGCTCATCCGGATGGCGTCATCGAGTCGGCGTCAGCGTTGTCGCGCGGCCTTTCCCTCCCGTGGTGGGAGAACGCCACGCTGCGCTTCTGGAAGATAGGCGGAGAGCGGCCGGTTCTTCAGAAGGCCGGGCCCACAGTGAAAGAGGGAGCGGCATCATCCTTCGTGGCAGCCACTCCAGACGGGCGGCTGTGGCGTGGCAGCGACGCCAAAACCCTTCAGGCCGAGTCGGTGCCTGGCAAGGTCTTTTATCTTCCACAGCTTTCTCCGGACGGCAAGAGGTTCGTAACCGAGTGTCTGGACGGACACCTGTACTATGGCCTTGTGTCAGGCGGCACGATCGAGGATTTGGGGCCTGGCTCTTACCCCTCCTTCGTAAGGGACGGCAAGGCGCTGCTTTTCGAAAGGACCAAGGATGACGGCCACGCGATCACGGCCTCTGATATTTTTCTGCTGGACCTGGAAACCGGAACAGTGTCTGCCCTGACGGACACGCCCGATAGAATTGAGCGGCGGCCGGCAATGGCTGGCGACGGCCATGCAATTTTTTTTGACGAGGGCGGCAAAATTTTTAAGGGGTGGCTACCATGAGGCGCGCCCCGCTTTTCGTCGCGCTCTTAGCGCTGGCGCTTGCCGCAGCGGGAACCGAACCGCCTCCCGGCGTCCCGCCTGGAACTATGCCCGTCCATAAATCCATAAACCAGCTTGAGTGGGAATCGCACCTGGCAATGGCCCCATTGGAGCAGCCTTCCTATCCACTGACTTACGTGGTCAAGCCGGAGGCACAAGGGGGATGCGCCCTGGAAGTCACGCCGCAGTCCCTCACGAAAACGGTCTACGGCTTCATGCCTTATTGGGTCGTCTCCGACTTAAGCCACGTCCACTGGAATCTGCTGACACACGTCGCCTACTTTTCCATGGGGGTCAACTCGGACGGCTCGCTCACGAACCAGAGCGGGAGTTACGCTTGGCCGTCCGGCTCTTACGCCCAAGCGCTCATCGCGACGGCCCACGCCAACGGCGTCAAGGTGACCCTCGCCGCGACGTTGTTCAATTCGGCCTCGATCGCGGCGCTCCTCGGAAGTTCCACGTCCAGGCAGAACGCCGTCAACAACCTCCTCTCCGCCGTCCAGGCGGGGGGCGCCGACGGCGTGAACATCGACTTTGAAGGCGTCCCCTCGGCCCAGAAGGCCAACCTCGTGACCTTCATGACAGCCTTGTCGGCGGCCTTCCACTCCGCGATAGCCGGCAGCCACGTCAGCCTGGATACACCAGCCGTGGACTGGTCCGGCGCCTTCGACTACGACCAACTGGCCCTGAACTGCGACGGGCTCTTCATCATGGGCTACGACTACTACTGGAGCGGCTCCTCCACGGCCGGGCCGTGCGCCCCTCTCGCCGGCTCGGCGCGCTGGGGCACTTACAGCGTCACTTGGACAGTGAACGATTACCTGACGTACGGAGGCGCCGCGAACGCCTCGAAGTTCATCCTCGGCGTCCCCTACTACGGTTACCAGTGGCCGACCAGCTCGGCCACCGTGCCCTCCGCCACGACCGGCAACGGAACCTCGAAAACCTACGACGCGGCCGGCGCGAGCGCGGTGACATACGGCCGCCAGTGGGACTCGTACGGCTCAGTGCCCTATTACGTCAACTCCTCCGGGCCATACCAATGTTTCTATGACGACGCCCAGAGCCTGGGGTTGAAGTGGGACCTCGTCAACAGTCAGGGACTGGGCGGAACGGGGATATGGGCGCTCAACTACGACACGAGCAACGCATCTCTCTGGGACGCCTTGTCCTCCAAATTCCAGACCGCTTCGGGCGACCTGACGGGCGTCAAGATAGGAGTTGACCCGGGTCACGGCGGGACCGATTCCGGCGCGGTCGGGCCGACCGGCCTTCAGGAGAAGGATGTCAATCTCGCCACGTCGCTGCTGCTCCGGGACGCGCTTCAAGCTCGCGGCGCCTCGGTCTACATGACGCGGACCACCGACGTCACGGTCTCGCTGACCGCGCGCACGGACTACTTCAACAGCATTCCGGTGGACCGCTCCGAGTCTTGCCACTACAACGCCTGCGGTAACTGCGGCGCCAACTACACGGGCGTCCACGTCTACGACGACGGTACCAACACCTGCCCCGCGAGCGCCACTTCGAAGGACATGGCGGCAAAGACCGCCTTGCGGCTTGACGCCGCGCTCTCCATTGGCGTCGTCTCCACGAACTGCGGCATCTACGGCGTTCACGGCGACAACTTCGCGATGGTGCGGGACACCTCCATGCCGGCGATGCTGACCGAAGCCTCTTTCATTGACAACGCCGCCGAGGAGCAGCTCCTCTACACCGTGGCGCGCCGCTGTCTCATCGCCGGGGCGATCGCCAAGGGGATCGAGGACCACTATTCGGTCACGGCCGCCGATCCGCCCTGCGCCGCCCCGTCGCCGGGAACCTGCGCCAATCCGATCGCGATTTCAAGCCTTCCATACACCGACAGCAACACGACTGTGGGCAAACAGGCCAACATGGACAACTACTCCTGCGGGATCACATCGGGCTCCGAGGCGGGCCCGGAGGTCGTCTACCAGGTGGCGCTCGATTCACCTGGCACGCTCTCGGCGTCGCTGACGGGGACCACCGGCGATCCCGACGTCTATCTGCTTTCCTCCTGCAATCCGGCGGCCTGCATCACCCGCGGCGACTCGTCGCTCTCCGCTCTCCTTCAACCGGGCGCTTATACGATCGTCGTGGACACCTGGACGTCGTCCACGGGCACACAGTATCCGGGACAGTACACGCTGACGGTCGCCTTCTCTCCGCAACCTGGCGATACGACCAGCCCCTCGCCGGTTCAAAACCTGAAATGGAACGCCTCCCTCGGCCAGTGGGAATGGGACGCCGTAACGACCGACAGGCTGGGAAACGCGGAAACGATGGGCCATTACGAGGTGTGGACCGCGCAAAACCCACTCGCCGCCTTCACCTGCATCGCCCCAGAAGTGACATCGAACGCCTACCCCGACCCGTCGGTGCCCACCGCGGGCACTTGCACCTACTACTACATTCACGCGGTTGACGCCGCCGGAAACCGCGATCTGGGAGACCCCATGATCGCCGACAACCCCAGCGCCGTCTTCGCGGGTTCATGGCTCACCGGAACCAGCCAGCCCGGCCACTACGGGAGCGACTACAGGTACGTGGCGACTGGCGGTAGCGGCGCCAACACGGCAACCTGGAACTTCTGGCCGAGAAGAAACGGCACTTACGAAGTGGCCCTCTACTATCCCGCCGCAAGCAACCGCTCAACCGAGTCCCGCTTCACGGTTGCCTCGGAAGCCGGCTCCCAGCTCTTTGCCGTCAACCAGCAAATAAACGGCGGCGCCTGGTTTCCCGTAGCCGCCTTTCCTTTTGCATCCGGCCAAAGCTATTCCGTCGTGCTCGACGACGCCGAGCCGGCCGGCTACTACGCCGTGGCCGACGCCGTCATGTGGTCGCCCTCGGCGGACGCCATCGCCGACAACCCCCAGGCCTCCTTCACCGGCTCGTGGTCCACGGGGACGACTACCCCGGGCCACTACGGAGCGGATTACCGCTTCATTTCTACTGGCGGGACGGGGGCGAATACGGCCGTCTGGTCCTTCACTCCGGAGGAGTCTGGCTCCTACAACATTTACGTCTTCTATCCGTCGGGCACCAACAGATCAAGCGCCGCCCGCTTCACGGTCGCCCACGCGGGGGGCACGGCGCTCTATACCGTCAACCAACAGGCCAACGGCGGAAGCTGGGTGCTCTTGGGCAAGCGGTGGCTCGAAGCCCACCACGGGTACGCCGTCACGCTGGACGACGCGGAGCCCTCCGGATTCGTCGTCATAGCGGACGCCGTGAAGTGGGAAAAAGCGCCCTGAGAAAAGGCGGGCGGGAAGGCATTCCCTTCCCGCCCCGCCGGGTTACTACTTCCCGAAGGCGATTCTGACTTGGAGGAACAGCTCGCGCTCGGGCGCTGGCTGGTAGGAGTTACCGTCGGGATCCGGCTCCGTGAAGGCGATGTACTCCTTGTTTCCGAGATTGCGCCCGTAGAGCGTCACCTCGCCGTTGGTCCGCGTCGTTTTCCATTTGTAGCCGGCGCGGGCGTGATAGAGCGTGTAGCCGCCGATGTATGGAACATTCGTGAAATCAACGTAGGCGCGGCTCTGCATCTCGACCGCGGTGCCGAAGGTCCAGTTCGAGTTCGGGTCGAATTGAAAGTCGGCGTACGCTTGGTGCTTCGGCGTGTTGGGAAGATAGTTGCCGCTCTCGTCGAGGCCCTCCGGCGAACGGAGCGTCGTGTAAACGAAGTCACAGTAGGTGTAGGCGAGCCTCGCCGTGAATTCCTCGACGGGCCGCCAGCTCAAGGAGAGCTCCATTCCGTTGCGGCGGCTGGAGCCGGCGTTGCGGTAAAAGGTCTCCAGCGGGCGCGACGTCACCCGGTAACGCTGAAATTCGTTGTCGGTCGTCAGGTGGTAGAAGTCTACGTCATACGAGAACGCCGGGCCGATCATGCCTCTGGCGCCAATCTCCTCACCCGTCGATTCCGCCGGGACGAGCTCCTGGTTGAATCCGCCGTACTGCACGGGGTTAGCCACGAGCTGCTCGGTGTTCGGAGGCATGAAGCCCTGGCCCCAGCTCGCGTACAACCCGAAGTTGGAGGTTGGGTTGAAAGTCACTCCGGCCCTTCCCGTCGTCTTTGTGAAGCTTCTGGACCCGCTCAGGTCGAGGCCACCCAATTTCAAGTTGTCGCCCAGTTCGTTGTGGATGTCGTCGTTTCTTGCCCCGAGAACGATTGCCCACCGAGAATTGAGCTCGACGCGGTCCTGCGCCCAAAGGCCGGTGGCGCGCTGGTGAATGCTGTTGTCCGAAAGCTTGTCGCTGCCCTCCACCGCGCCTCCCAGATTGGGCACGGTGTAAGCGTCAATCTTCTGCCAATCGCCATCCAGGCCGAGGCTCAGGTGGTTCTTGACTCCCTCGCCGCCGGCGTGCCACGTGTACATGAGCGTCGCCCCGGGAGTGTCAAGGCTCCTGTGAATGACCGAGGAGGGAACGGCCTCGGTGTAGTTGGTGTGGCGGTAGTAGGCTGAAAAGTCGAGGTCGTGGGCCGAAGATATCCGCCAGTGGCCGGAGACGGCCCCCGTCCCGCGCTTCGTAAGCTGGTATTCGTTGTAGGTCACCGCGTCCGGATTCGCCTGCCTGCGGTCCTCAGCGAGCCAGAGGCTGTTGAGCCCCTCGGCGTTCTGGTTGAAGAAATCGGTGCCCGCCGCCACAGCCGTCAGGCCGAAACCCGGAGTTATCTGCCAGTGGAATTTGCTGTAGATGTTCGACGCGCGGAAAGCGGTGTGCTCCCGATAGCCGTTGCCGGTCATCCTCTGGCCGGTCACGGCGTAGCCGAAGTCGCCCTGCGTTCCGCTGGCGTAAGCCTCGCCTCGCCGAAAGAGGTAGGAGCCCCCCTCCAACTCGCCACCGCCGCTGGCCTTGTCCTGTGCGGGGTCCCTCGTGATGATGTTGATGACGCCCCCCGCCGCGCCACCGCCGTAAAGCGCCGCGGCAGGCCCTTTGAGCACCTCGATGCGCGAAACGGAGGACCAGATCACGTCGAAAAGATCGGGCGCGTATCCCGTCGGGTCGTTGAGCGGGATTCCGTCTATCAGGACCTTGATCCCTCTAATCCCGCTCTCCGTCAGTATGCCCTGGCCGCGGATGCTGAGGTGGACGCGCTCCCCGTCGGCCTGGTTGTCAACCTTGACGCCTGGCACCAGCTTCAACGACTCGTCAATGGCCGCCGAGCGAGGCATTGCTTGAAGCTCCTGCTTTCCTACCACTTGAGTGCTCGACGGGCTCTCTCTCAAAGGTATCGCCTGCCTGGGAGCGGTGACGACGATCGTGCTGTTGTTCGCCGACTGGCTTTCGCCTGCGGGGTTTGCGGGCGCCTCCTGGGCGAGCGCCGAAAAAGAAAGACAAGCGGCCAGCCCAAGCGCCGCCATGATATTACACGACGATTCCGTTCTTCTCTTTTCCATCTATATACCTCTCTCCAAAAATGCGAGACGGCCCTATGGCCCCCTCCTCGCCTGAACGCCAGGGCGCCCACTCCTGGCGCCTGGAAACGATTCAGGCCAGAGATTTTTGTCGCCGTAATTTATGTCAGTGGGAGCGCGTCTTGGCGCGCCGTGCGGAAGCTTCTAAATTCTTAATTGAACGGACAGCGGCCTGCGCGAAAGCATCCTCGCGGCCGGTTGAGACCGCTTGACGCGCTTCTTGTTTACGGGAGAAGCCATACCGCCCGTGGTTTTAGAGGCGACGGAGACGACGCCCGCAACTATCGCGCCTTCGCTTCGCCCGGAAAGTTCCTCATGCTCATCGCCCTGGGCGCTTTCCTCGGCACCGCGAGGCGCATTCGTCTGGAGCCACAACTCTCCGCCTCGCGAAATGACCCGCGGCGCGCCCTTTCCAGCCGGACGGCTCGCCGCGGCCAAATCAGAGAGCGCGCGGCTTCCCGAGATTTGAAACGGCTCGCTCCTCGCCCACTGAATCTCGCCGCCGCTTTCGCCGCGCCTTATGACAATTCTGGCGACGAGAGAAGGAAGGTCGGGCACGCGCCAAGAAAAGGAGCGGATGCCGGGATCCTCCGATTCGGTCAGGCGGAGGGTGAGAGGAACCGGGCTTTCGCACTGAAGCAGAAGCTCGAACTCTTCGGTATCCCGAGGTAGGGCGTCCCAGGTCACGCTGACGCTCTGTCCGGAGCAGAGAACCGGGCCTCCCGAAACGCGAACGACTGGTTCAGGCCGCGGCCGCTCCAGGCTGCCCGGCCAAGATGCCAGGCTAATGGCGGCGGCGCACGCCGCGAAAAGCAATATCTTATTTAAGCGGCGCTTGGTTCTGTTCCGCGCCGGGCCTGGGGCCGAAGTCCGAGAAAACGACATCACTCTCCACGAGGCGGTGGTAAAAGAGAAATCCGCCCTCCCCCTCTAGTATAGACGATTTTGGCTGCCAGCGCCCGTCGGCCGTCACCTCGAATCTGACCGTCGTCGTCATGCGGTTCACGAAACGGGGAAGCGGGTCGGGAGATGCTTGTACTTGAAGAGGCGTGCCCGTCTCTTCGTCCAGCCAGGCCCTGCCCTCCACCGAGGCTTTGCCGGAAGCGGAATCTTGCCGGAAGCTATAGAGAACCGCCTTCTGGCCATTCAGCACGGCTTCTCCGAGACGATGGCACGAGACGCGCGCCTGCGACTTGGGCGAGAAGGGATGGTAGTCGAGCGTGACCTCCACGGGCGCCTCGGAATCGCCGCCCTTTGGGGCGTCGTGCCGGCGGCGGCCCTCTTCCTCGGCTTTCCTGGCCTCGTGAGTCACATCCTTCCCGTCTTCTACGGCGCTGACGACTTCCGTTTCCAGTGCACTTCCACCCCGGTTGACGCTTCTGAGGACCACGGTGCTCCGGTGTTCTACCGCCCCGTTCTTCTTTTTGACCGTGGTTTCCACCTTCGCGGCGAGCGGGACGACGTTACTCTCCTCGGCGCGCCTCGCCGTCTCGACGGCTTTCAGCCAAAGGGCGTCGGCTTGCTGGGCGCGGCCGGGAAAAGAGAGCGCCATCGCCGCGACAAAAGTGGTGGCACCAAGCGCGCCCCTCAAGCGGCGCCCCCGCGCCACCGCGAGCCCTGGCGGCTGCCGCGCCTGAGAAGCTCCTTCTCGATGGCCCCGATGACCGCCCGCTTGCTCCGGCACCAATCGGGGGCGACGAGAAGGCCGCCGGGACGCTCGCCCGTGAGCCGGTGGATGGTCGTCTCGTGCGGCAGAACCTCCAGCATCGAGGCGGCCAGCGCCACGTACGCCTCCTTTTCCAGGAGCTTGATTTCACCCCGCGCGTGACACGCCTCGAGCCTGGAGCCTTTGACGACGTGGAGCGGATGGAGTTTGACTCCCCACGGTTGGAGCCTGGAAGCTTCCGCGAAAGATGCTTCCATCATTTCGCGGTTTTCTCCCGGCAACCCGGCTATGAGGTGGAGGACGCAGTTGATGTTCTTCCGTCTGAGCGCTTCGCAGGCCTCGACGGTCGTCTGGTGCGCGTGGCCGCGGTTCATCGCACCGAGCGTTCCGTCGTGCATCGTCTGCATGCCCACCTCGACCCAAACGAAGGCGCTGGCGGACAGGGACGCGATCAATTCAACGACTTCTCCGGGGAGGCAGTCGGGCCTCGCGCCAAAAGCAAGGCCCAGAACGCCGGGAACGGACAGCGCCTCTTCCGCGAGGCGCGCCACCTCGCCAGGCTCGGCGTAAGTGCTGGTGTAAGCCTGGAAATAAGCGATGACGCCGGCGCTTCCCAGGCCGAGGGCGCCAGCCGCGCCGATCGCGAGCGCCTCTCGCCAAGGCAGGCCGCGCGACGGCCCGTCGGGGCCCGAACCTCCCGCGTCGCACCACGCGCATCCGCCCAAACCGAGCGAGCCGTCGCGATTGGGGCAGGTTCCTCCCGAATCGAGGGCCACTTTTACGACGCGCCCGCCGAAGCGGGCCTTCAAGTCGCCGCTGAGCCAATGGATTCGCTGCGCGCCGCCCCGTGTCGCGCCAGGTGGGCCGCCGCTCATGCTAGCTCTCGACGCAGCCTATGGGCAAGGCATCCGTGACGCGGCGAGAAGCGGCTCTTCATCATTCATCCTTGAAGACGATAGCGGTGCTCTCAACTCCCGACGGCGGGTAGTCGCTGATGGAGCGCTCCCCGTTTTTGCCGATGGACATGTACATCACCCGAAGCACCGGCGCCGTGTTTCTGAAGGGAACGTAGAACCGGTCGTAGTCTTGAGGCGTCGCGAGAAGGCGCTTTGCCTCCTCTATCAGGGCGCGCTTGCCGTAATCCTCCAGAATCGCGAAGACGTACCGCACGGTCTCCGCGTAGGGCGGAATCTTGTTGCCGTACTTCGCGACGGCGTTCTCGCCCGCGTTGTAAGCGGCGAGCACCAGCGGCACGTTGTTGGGAAAGAGCCCATGGAGGACGGCAAGAAACGAGGTCCCGCCCTCGATGTTCTGGTCGAGGTTCCACGGGTCCTTGACGCCGAAGCGCCGCGCGGTGTCCGGCATGAGTTGCATCAGGCCGATGGCGCCGCGCTTCGACAGGGTGTAGTTCTGAAAGCCCGACTCCGCCTTCACGAGCGAAGCGACCAGGTCGTAGTCGAGGCCGTGCCGCTCGCAAGCCGCCCTTAGCTTCCTGCGGATTTCAGCCCGCGCCGCGATGGAGACCTTCGGTATCTGCGCCGACGGTGAAGCGAGCGCCTTGGAGGCGTTGCTCCCCTTGTTGGTGATCACGACGCGCCCCTGGGCGTCCCGCTCCACGCGCACCTGAGCGGCGACGCCAACCGCCAGCGCCATCGCGGCCAGGAATCCCAGTATTTCCCTTCTCACTTTCTCACCCTTCTCACATTTGCACCTTCTCACCCTTCTTACCCTTCCCACCCCTTTCTCGCCAGTTGGCCGCAGGCGGCGAGTATGTCCAGGCCGCGGCTTTTTCTGACGCGCGCGACCACGCCGCCACCGGCTATTATCTCTTGAAAAACGGCCGTTCGCTCGGCACTGGAGGGCTGGAACTCAAGTCCCTTCGCCGGGTTGAAGGGAATGAGGTTCACCTTCACCTTGAGCCCCTTGGCGAAGCGGCCCAGCCTTCTAGCGTCCTCATCCGAATCGTTCACCCCGGCCAGAAGCACGTATTCCAGCGAAATCTTCTCCATGTCCCGGCGGCTCAACGCTTCGAGGGCCTTGCGAATCCGGCCAAGGGGATAGGCGCGGTTCAGCGGAACTAGCCGCTCCCTGAGAAGGTCGTCAGCGGCGTGAAGGGAGATGGCCAGCCGCGGGCAAACGGGGCTTTTGGCGAAGTCGAGGAGCGCGTCGGCCACGCCCGAGGTCGAAACGGTGATCCTGCGCCACGAGATGCCCATGCCGTCCGGGTCTTCCATAAGGCCGAGCGCCTTCTCGACCTCGGTCCTGTTGAGCAGCGGTTCGCCCATTCCCATGAATACGACGTTGTATGGAACGTCACGCAGGCCGGTCTTGGATTCGGCCGCATATAGCTGGCCCAGGATCTCCCCGGCGGTGAGGTTCCTTCTGAAACCGAGCCGCGCCGTCAGGCAGAAGGCGCACCCGACCGCGCAGCCAACCTGGGAGGAGATACAGATGGTGCGCCGCTTGCCCTCCGGGATGTAAACGGCCTCGACTCGCTCTCCGTCGCCGAGGGAGAGGAGGAATTTCCGCGTCCCGTCGCCGGAAATCTGCTCGCCGACTACCTCCGGCACGCCCGGCGCCATCGAAGCGGCGATCGCCTCGCGCGCGCTTTTGGGAAAACTCGTCCAGTTGAGCGGATTGGCTTCCCTCAAAGAGTAGAGCCAGCGGTATGCATCCTTCCCCTGAAAAGCAGGAAGCTTGAGGGTCGAAGCCATCTGTGCGAGCTCGGCCCGGCTGGAACCCAGCAGCGGCTGCTTCCCGGCAATTGATTGCTCCGCCGTCCTCAAAGCCACGTCCCTCCTTGTATATTATATCAAAGGAGGCGCCCCGGCCTGGCGAAGGCCGCAAGCCCACGTTCCTTTGCTTCCCGGTTCGTGAAAGGCTAGGGTGCCGGCTCTCCCGGCGTCAATGGCCCGGGGTGTTTGGGAAGGCGGCGCGTGACGTTCACGGTCGTGACCTCGCCTGCTCTGACGGCCAGGTCCCTCAGCGTCGTGATCCAAAAAGGCGGGGTTGAGACGGTCATGGTGTAGCCATCAACCGCCGGAAGACCGGAAAAGGAGTACTTCCCATCAGAGTCGGCCCGCGTCGTCCAGTTGCGCCCGAATCCGGGATGGCTTACCTTCATGTGCGCGCCCATGACAGGGCTGCCATCGGCGTCGCTTACGTACCCGGCGATCCCTCCAACCGGCCCCGGCGGGAGCGCTCCGCTGCCCTCGCCTGTTGCGGCGCCGCGCTCGCGTCCCGCGGCGCAAGCGAAGCTCAAAACGACAAGGAGCGTTGCGAGGACGGACACCGCGAGCTTGCGAAACGCCGTCATGTTATCTCCCCTGCCCCCGTCCAATGCCACAAGGCATGAGAGGGGTATCCCGCATAGAATACCACTTTTAAGAGGCGGAGGGCGTCATATTAATCCGAGCTGGAAGGGGCCAACCCTTGCCCGCTCGGACTAATAAACCCGGTCTACTCGGCCCTTACATGTACATCCCGCCGTTGACGGAGATGGTCTGGCCGGTTATGTAGGAGGCCTCCTCGCTGAGAAGGAAGCACACAGCCTTCGCCACGTCCTCGGGCGTGCCGGGACGCTTCATGGGGACGACGCTCAGCATCGCCTCCTTCTGGCGGTCGTCGAGCTTCTCGGTCATCGCCGTGGCGATGAAGCCAGGCGCGACGGCGTTGCAGGTTATGTTGCGCCCGGCCAACTCCCTGGCCACCACCTTGGTGAAGCCGATGAGGCCGGCCTTGCTGGCGACGTAGTTGGCCTGTCCCGGATTGCCCATGAGCCCTACGACCGAGGCCACGTTTACTACGCGCCCGAAGCGCTGGGAGATCATGGCCTTCGTGGCGATCTGCGTGAGGGTGAAGGCGCCCGTGAGGTTGACCGCGATCACGGCGTCCCACTCCTCCGGTTTCATTCGCATCAAAAGGCCGTCGCGCGTTATGCCGGCGTTGTTTACCAGAAGCTCGACGCGGCCCTCTTTCTCGATGATGGCCGCGACCGCCTTTTCGCACGAGGACCTGTCGGAAACGTTGAGTTCGATGGCGTTGGCTTTGAGCCCCTTCCGCCGAAGCTCCTCGGCGGACTTTTCCATCCCCGCAAGGTTCACGTCGGCTCCGTACACGACGGCGCCTTCGCGCGCCAGCTTCTCCGCTATGGCGTAACCTATCCCCTGCGCGGCGCCGGTCACCAAAGCGATGCGGTTCTCAAGACTGCCCATCGTGTCATCTCCTCTTCAGTGCCGAGTGACAAAGTGCCACCCGCTCGGTCCTCAATACTCGGTCCCAATGCTTTCTCCCGTTCACCCCGAGAGAGCGTTTAGCGTCTCTTGAAGGCTGGCCGGATCTTCAACGTGCAGGAGCTTCCACTCCTTGCTCACTCTCTTCGCGAGTCCGCAAAGCACCGTGCCGGGCCCCACTTCGACGATCGTGTCCACGTTCTGCTCTTTTAAGAAGAGCATCGTCTCGCGCCAGCGCACGGGGTTGTCAATTTGTGCCTTCAGCCTCTCGCGCGCCTCCGCGCCCGAAGAAACCGGCCTGGCGTCAACGTTCGCGACGACCGGGAATCGCGGCTCTGAAAAATGCATGGCGTCAAGGACCGGCTCCATCTTCGACCGGGCCTCATTCATCAGAGCGCAGTGGAAGGGAGCGGAGACTGGAAGCATGACTGATTTCTTGCATCCGCGGCCCTTTGCAAGGACGACCGCCCTTTCCACGGCCCGGACGTGTCCCGCTATGACGATCTGGCCCGGGGCGTTGTCGTTGGCCGGAGAGACCACCTCGCCTTGAGCGGCCTGTGCGCACGCCTCGGCCACGGCTTCAGCTTCAATGCCTATCAGCGCCGCCATGGCTCCCACGCCGACGGGCACCGCCTCCTGCATGAAGCCGCCCCGCTTGCGGACCGCCGCGAGCGCCTCTTTGAAGCCGATCGTTCCTGCCGCCACGTGGGCGCTGTACTCGCCCAGGGAGTGGCCCGCCACGAAGGCCGGCGCGAGGTCCGGCCTGAGCGCGCGGATCGCGCGCCACGCCGCGACGGAAACGGCCAGCACTCCCGGCTGCGTGTTTTCGGTCAGGTTAAGGGCCTCTTCCGGCCCCTCCCACAGAATCTTGATGAATTCGCCGCCGAGGATTTCCTTCGCTTCGTCAAAAACCGCCATGGCGCCGGGGGACGATTCCGCGAGCGCCTTGCCCATGCCAACGTATTGGGAAGCTTGTCCGGGGAATAGGGCCGCCAGTTTCATGCCGACTCCTCCTACCAGCGGACCAGGGCCGAGCCCCAGGTAAGCCCGGCGCCAAACGCGGCGAAGAGAAGAACGTCGTTCTCGGCGACCTTCCCGGCCCTGACGAGTTCGTCAAGGGCGATCGGAATCGAGCCGGAGGAGGTGTTCCCTATCCTGTCTATGTTCAGGTAAACGGTCTCTGGCGGCCAGCCGAGCCTCTCCGCCACGGCGGAGATGATGCGCGTATTGGCCTGGTGCGGCACGAACCAGCGCACGTCGCTCGGAGCGAGGCCAGCCCGCTCGATCGCTTCCCGGCACGTCGCCTCCAGGGACCTTACCGCTATCTTAAAGGTCTCGTTCCCCTTCATTTTTATGGTGTGGAGGTTGGCGTCAATCATTTCGTGGCTGACCGGAATCTTGCTGCCTCCGCCCGGAAGAGTTATGAAATCAGCGTTCCCGCCGTCGCTGTGGATGGAGGTCGAAAGCAGGCCGCTCGCGCCGGGCTCGGCCGTGAGGACCACCGCGCCGCAGCCGTCGCCGAAGAGGACACAGGTGGCACGGTCCTTCCAATCCAGAAACTTGGAGAGGATTTCCCCCCCGATGACCAGGACGCGCTTCGCGCCGCCCGCCCGGATGAACTGGTCGGCCACCGTCAGTCCGTAAATAAAACCGGAGCAGCCGGCCTGGATGTCGAAAGCCGCGGCCTTCCTGGCCCCCAGTATTTCCTGAACGAAGCAGGAGGTGGCTGGAATCGGCTGGTCCATCGTCACGGTAGCGAGGATGATAATGTCCAGATCCGCGGCGTGCAGCCCGGCCATGTCCAGCGCCCGCTTGCCCGCTTCCGCGGCGAAGAGGCTCAGGTACTCGTTCTCGCTGGCGACGTGCCGCTCGCGGATGCCGGTCCTGGTGGTTATCCACTCGTCGCTCGTGTCAACCATCTTTTCGAGGTCGAGGTTGGTCAGGACCCTCTCTGGGAGAGCGTGCCCCGTTCCTCTAATTCGCGACAGAAGATTTTCCATTTGGCATTTCCTTCACCCGGGAGCTTATGCGCTCGCCGATTTTGTCGTTCAGTCCGGCGGCGCAAAAATCGCGCGCCACCCTCAGGGCGTTCATTATCGCCTTGGGCTTGGAGCGTCCGTGGCAGATTATCGTTACGGCCCGCACTCCGACCAGGAGCGCGCCGCCATACTCGGCGTAATCCAGCTTGGCCTTGAGGTCGTCGAAGACGGGTTTTGAGAGAAGGTAGCCAATCTTTGCCCGAAGGTTCTTGCGGAAGCCCTCCCTGAGCGTGCTGCCGACGTATTCGTAAACCGCTTCGCCCGACTTCAGGACCACGTTTCCGGTGAAACCGTCCGTCACAACCACGTCCGCCGCGCCGTCAAAAAGGTCATGCCCCTCGACGTTGCCGACGAAATTGAGGCCGCTTTGCTGCAAGAGCTTGAAGGCCTCCTTCGTCAGGTCGTTGCCCTTGATCTCCTCCTCGCCGATCGAAAGGAGCGCCACTTTCGGCTCTGGCACGGCGAGCATCTGCGAGGCGAAGATGCTTCCCATTATGCCGAACTGCTGGAGGTGCAGCGGCTTGCAGTCGCTGTTCGCCCCAACGTCGAGAAGCAGCGAGACCCCCTTACGGTGGGGAAGCCAGGTAGCCAGAGCGGGCCGCTCGACGGCCTCGATGCCGCCAATGACCACTTTCGCGGTGGCCATCACCGCGCCGGTGTTGCCTGCAGACACGAGCGCGTGCGCCTCGCCCGCCCGCACCAAATCCGCGGCCACGCGCAGGGAACTGCGCCTTTTCTTCCTTATCGCCGTCATGGGCGGGTCGTCCATGGTGACGACCTCTTCGGCGTGAACTAGCCTGAAGAGCCCGGAGGCTTTGGCCTTTTCAAGCTGGGCCTTCAGCCGAGGCTCGTCGCCGACAAGAATGGTCTCCACGCCGAACCGGCGCTGCGCCTCTATGGCTCCTAGAACCTCCGGGATCGGGGCGTGGTCCCCGCCCATCGCGTCGAGAACGATGCGGATGGGCATCGAAGCCTCAGGCTTCCTTCACCTTGAGAACTTCGCGCCCGTCGTAATGGCCGCAGGCCGGGCAGACGCGGTGCGCCCGTTTCTTTTCATGGCAGTTCGAGCACTCGACCAGCCCGGGAAGGCTGATGGCGTCGTGGGTGCGGCGTTTGTCTCGGCGCGTCTTGGAATGGCGTCGTTTGGGATTCGGCATTGAATTACTCCTTTCGTGGGGATGAAAGGCCCTTGAGAGCTGACCATTGCTGGTCCCCTGCCGCCGGACAGCCGCACGGCCCTTTGTTAAGGTCGGCTCCGCACTTGGGGCAGATGCCGCGGCACTCCTCTTTGCACAGGACCTTCTCCGGTATCTCCAAATATATCTGCTGGCTCACCAGTTCTTCGCCGGTGACGTTATCCTGGTCAACGTAGAGGTCTTCGGTCTCCTCAATGGGGATTTCGGCTTCTTCTTCTTTGGGGGCCGCGGAAGCCGGATAGTAATGCAGGCTGAAGCGCGCCTCGCCGGAGAGTCTGACGTCGGAAAGGCAGCGCGAGCAGGGCACCGAAACGCTATATGGAAACGAACCGGAAACCCGGCAGCCCCCCGTAATCGGGGCGGCGGAGGCTTCCAAAATCGTTGGCTCGAGGTGAGCCGTGTAAGCGTGCCCCAAGTCAATGTCCATTGCCTTCACCGGCTCCTCGAAGCGAGTTTCCTTGGCTATCTCTCTAAATACGATTTTCATCGCAGGCGCCCGTCAAAGCCCCCGTTCAAGCATTTGATATTAACACACTTAGCCCGTTTCGGTCAAGGGCCAAGGTCCTATCTTCTGATCCCAAAAGGGGTTGCCGCAATGATTGGCGGGCGCTCTTCGACCTCGCCTTTATGAGTTTGCCGCCATATTTCCCCGCCTGAGGAGGCTAGGCGGCTTGCAAAACCTTCCCAAGAAGGGTCTAAAAAAGGAGGTGGAAAAAGCTGGTGGACGGTAAGGGATTCGAACCTACGCGCCGTAACGTGCTCGCGGGCGCCGGAGTCCGCCCGCTTGCGCGCGAAACGGCGCCTACGGTTCCCGCGGCGGGTCTCTCCCTTGGCGGCCTAACTGCCGGCGCTCGCTCTTCGCTCGCGCCCTCGTAACGCCCGCCGACGGGTTTCCCGCCCTTCGAATCCCTTTCCCAAGAGAAGAATTTGCTGGTGGACGGTAAGGGATTCGAACCCTCGGCCTCCGCGTTGCGAACGCGGCGCTCTCCCAGCTGAGCTAACCGCCCAGAAGCGTAATTATAAGATATAGAGCGCCAAAAAGGAAGAGGGGTGCCGCGGCTGCGCCGGCTCGGCTTCAGCGGCCTTGGAGTTGAAGGGCGCGCAAGATATCTGGCCGAACGCTACCTTTTCCTCTCCTTGACCCTGGGGCCGAGCGGGTGTAACTTGGCCCCATGGGGACGGGCCGGATTTCAGAACTGCTATCACGGCCGGCGCTCTTCGGCGGCTTCGCCGGAGCGCTCAACGCGGCGCACTGCTGGGCGACCCTGCCCGACTGCAACTTCGCCTGGCACATCGTACCGGCCGGAGCGGCCCACGGCGCGACCCTGGCTCTCTTCGCCGCTCCACTCTCCGCGCTTCTTCAAAAACGCTCCCTCGCCGCCCGGCTGATCGCCATTCCCTTGGTGGGGTGGCTCGCCGGCGCGGCATCGTTCGCCCTTCTGAACCTTTCCCTTGGCTGGCATTGGGAGATGTACGCCTTATGGAAGAGGCCTGACGAGGACTTCTGGCCCTTCCAGGCCTTCGGCCTGGTGGCGGCCATCGCGTTCTTTGGATGGGGCGCGCTCAAGCTGCTGCCGGCACCGAGGCTGATGACGCACTGGTTGACCGCGATTGCCGCGGGCATTGGCGGTTCCCTCTGGTGGTGGATTTCAATGGAGAACGGCCACTGGTACTACAGCCTGCTCCACGGAACGGTATGGGGCAGCGCCGTGGGACTCGGAGTCTGGTCGGCGGGCCGGAAGCGAGTAGAAGACTGAAGCTAACGGACGCAAATTAAAGCGGGGCGGGCCGAAAGGCCCGCCCCGCTTGTTCTCCGCGTCGCGGCGTTTCTACTGGCCGCAGGTATTAGAGAGGCTCTTGTTCGTTCCGCAGATACCGGAAGCGCCGTTGGTGCCAGGCCCCGTCCTCTCGACGTTGCCGCTGTTTTTGCCCCACGCGCCTTCCGTGCCGCTGCCGTCCGTCGCCACGACAAGCCACCATAGGTAGCCTGAAGCGGGCACCGATGGGGAGGAGTACCAATCGAACGCGCCGCTTGTTCCTATCGTCGCCCCTCCGGCGGGGGTGTACGTGCCTGAATAGGTTGCCGGCAGGGAGCCGCTCGTGCCGTAGACGATGCCGTACTGCGTTCCGGTGCAGGAGTTGTCCCAGGTCACGTGGAGGTTAGTTCCGTCCGCGGAGAGCTTTGATCCTTTCATCGCCGTGCCGGTCATTCCGTTTTGAACCCCCGGTGGGGAGGCGGAACTTGAGGCGCACGCTCCAGCCGTCCCGGCATTGTTTATGATGACGGTGTCAACGTACCACCCTGTAACCTTAGTGCTAGAGTCGTCACCCTCGTGCCACCTAATCTTGCAGTTCTGCTGGCCAACGTATAAGCTTCCCAGGTTGACAGAGACCTGGGTCATCGTGCCTACAGTGCCCGCGCACCAGGCGCGCTTCCCGCCGATGGGATTGCTGTAGCTCGTATTGACGGTTCCCGTGAAGCCGCCCGCCGTGAAGGCCGAATCGGGAACGACCGACCACGTCGAACCCCCGTCCGTCGAGATCTCCAGCGTGCCGCCGTCGTAGCAGGTCGAAGTCGAGCCTTCGAAGGCGTAAGTATGATAAAAGGTCAAAACCGTGCTCGATACTACACCAAAGGCGGGAGAGACCAGAACCCTGTCGCTCGCCGTGGTTTGACTAGCCGAGAACCACGAGTGGGTCCCATCGTGGTGCTGGGCCGTAGACCAGGCCCAGTTCACGGTCCCGCTCAATGCACTATGGGTCCAGCCCGCCAGGTCGAAGCCACCGCCTGACAGCGTGCCCTCGAAAGTGTCGGTCATCGTTGAAGTCGAGACGGGGCCGCTCGGGATGCCGCTCGCTTGGGCGGTATTTGTGTCTTCAACTCCGTTGGAAGAGTCGACCGCGCGCACCACGTAGTAGTAGGTCGTGCCGTTGGCCAACCCGCCGGCATCGGCGTAGGCGGTCCCGTTCAGGTTTATTGCAACCCTGTTGGCCGCCGAGGGGGTGAAGCCGGAACTGGTAGACCGGTAGACGTTGTATCTGACGGGACCGTTGCACGCGGCCGTGCCGGCCAGCCAGGAGACGTCCAAAGAACACGTGGCGGCCCCCGGGTTGGCCACCAAGGAGACACCGGCGAAGGTTGGCGCCAGGAGGCACTTGCCGGTCGCGGTCGCGCTGACTTCAGCCGAGGCGGCTGATGTGCAGGCAGCGCCGTCCGTTGACCTTATTACGTAGTAATAGGTAGTGCCACCGCTGACCGTATCGTCGTGGTAGGTGTAGCCGGATCCGCCGCCCGTCCCGGGGCTGGTGTCGCTGACCGCGGCGATCTGGGTGTAAGGCCCGCCGTGAACGAGCGAACGCGAAACGAGGTACTGCGTCACTGAAGGCGTGGCCGAATCGTTCCAGGTTACGTCTATGCGGTTGTCCTGCGGAACCGACGCGGAGGCGTTCGGCGCCGCGGGCACCGCCGCGCAGCCGCAGGCGTCGAACTTGAAAGCCGCCACCTTTGTGTTTCCCGACCCGCCGTATTCGGTCGTGAACCAGAAGGTGCAGTCGTCCGTCGGGTCCATCGCCATGCCGGCGTAATCGCCCCACCGTTCGTTGCCGGTCTTCGACGTGGTGGCGTCAACGATCGTATACTCGCCTTGGGGCATCGTTCCCGAACCGTCCGAGGACAATCGTCCCTTGTAGTAGATGGACGGGTAGTAAGGCGACGAGGTGCCAGTGCGCGTGTAGCCCAATGCTATGTTGCCCGAGCCGTCCATGGCTATAGAGCCGACCGAGCGGTGGACGTTGGCTTCGCCTCCTACGACCCCCTCTTGGTTAAGCATCCACGAGCCCGCGCCGGTCTTTCGCACTTCAAACCAGCGGAGCGCCGCGTGGTCCGTTCCGTCAACGTCTTCGACAAAACAGCCGACGAGCGTCTGGTGGTCGCCGAAATTTCTATATTGAAGCGGGAAATGGAGGGGTTCGCGTATCGGGTCAATTTTCTGCGTCGTGCCGGGCTGGGGCATGCAGTTCCACGTATTGCCCATCCCGCAGAGTGTCATGTCGTAGTCGCTGATCTGGATGTTAGGCAGCTTCGTGAGAGCCGAGTTGGCCGGCGTCGCCCAATCTACCGTCAGCGCCCAGATATCGAGCCAGTCGTATGTCGGAGTGTTCGCCCCATCCTCGGCTTCGTCGTCGTGCGGACGAATGAATATAGCCGGTTCTCCGTTCGGAGGCGCGTTGGGGCCTTGGACCGTGGAGGGCAGAACAAGCTGGAAGCCCGAGTTGGCGAGGTCGGGGACGGAGAACTTCTGGAACGAGGCGGGTTGCCCGGACAGCATCTTCGCCCTGTCGAGGGCGAAGAGGTCGTGGTAGCCCGATGAGCCAGCGTTCACGCCTATCAGATAGGAGCCGCCGTTGCCGTTCTGTGGCCACACGCCGTACTTGGGATAGTCAGGCAAGCTGCTTTCGATGGCAAACGTGTATGCGTACCAGGTGCCGGTCGGATCGCTCGAGGTGGAGACGTAAACGCAGACGTTCCCGCCGCTCGACGGCAGCTCGCTGATGAGCCACCTATTCGCCATCCTGTCGTATAAAACGACTGGGTCGCAGAAGCCGCTATTGCACGGAGAGGCGGTCGTTAGTGACTGCATCGTGAATGTCTTTGTGTTCGCGCCGGTGTTTTTGTTGATCACCTCGACCGTCGAAACCGACTGGTTGACGGCCTGGAGGAAATAAGTGGGACCAACGTCGCCGGTGCAATCGGGCGGGGATGAACTTGAGGTCTGGCCCGAGTAGTTGTGGATCGGTGTGCTGAACCCGTCCGGTGAAGGCAGGGGTGCCGAAGCCTCTTTCGAAAGCAGGGAGTCAGTCTTGGGCTCAATCGGATAGAGGATGGGAATAAAGCCGAAATCATCCCTCCGCTTCATCTCCTGGCCGATGAGGTTTTTATCCGGCTTGAAGTCCGGCAGGTCCTTAACCGCCGGCGTGAGCGTCGGAACGAACGGTTCGCTCACATAATCCGGCCCGCTCGTAGGCGCTTCCTGGGCAATTGCGAAACTGGCCGCTAGGACTGTCAGCGCCAGCGCGAAAAGCAATCTCGACTTAATCATTGTCTTCTCCTTCTTCACCCTGCACAGCATTTTTGACCTCTTTCCACTCATCCAAAAGCTCCCGTGACGCCGCCTGCACGTACTTGTTGGTTGAGTTGGCCGCCTTCACGGCCGAATTCCTGCCCAACGAGTAAAGAATTGCCCTGCATATCTCGTCGTAGTTAATCCAGGCATGCCGGATTTTGATACGGTAGCCATCCTCGACAGGCAGTTGTGGAGGAAAAGCCTCTGTTCTCCTGGCCTTTTCTCCAGAGTAACGCTTGCTGAAGATGCTTTCTCCGCCCTTTCGGATGGTCACAAGAACATTCTCCACCTTGACCTTCCCCTTTGAAAATGAGGCGCCCTCGGATCCCGAATAGCGCTTTTCGTCCCAGGAGACGCGGAACTCGAGGTCTGGCTTGCCGGCCAATGAGGTCATGACCGGGTCCGAGAGGATTGCCATGATCTTTGTGGCTCTCTCGTCATTCGGTTGTCCTTCGAGTTCGGCGATGCGGCCGAGCACCGCGCTTCGATCACTCTTATCGGAACTCGCCGCCAATTGATTAAGCCCGGCCCTGTTTTGAAGCCGGCGGATCGCCCCATGACGTACCGCTTCGTCCGATGAACGGCAGAGGCCGAGGAGAACCTCCTGGTCATCTATGAATTGAAGCGCCTGCGTCTTTGCCTCCTGAGACCTCGAAGAAGAAATGACGGCAACATAGCCTTTTGGATCCTTGATCTGCCTCAGTGCGGCGCACCTGACGTCTTCATCGGGGTCCGACGAGGCCACTTTTACTAGGGCCTCCTGGCCGTCCAGCCTTGCGGCCGCCGATTCCCTGGTGGCCCAGTCAGGGTGTTTCACGGCGATTGATTCAAGGGCCTTCTGGTCGTGCAAGCGCTTTAACGCCACTTTGCGCACGGCGGGGCTCTCGTCCTCGAAGACGATTCTTTCAAGCATCGCCTGGTCGTCAAGCCTCGCGACGGCGGTGGCGCGAACGAGCGGGCTGGAGTCGGAAAAAGCGAGCCTTGTGAAGAACCCACCGGCTGTTCCGCTGATGGCGTAGAGCGCGGCCCGGCGGACTTCGTCTTCCTTGTCTTTGGCAGCTATTTCCTCCAGGACGGCGTCGTTCTTCAAGCGCGAAGCGGCTTCGCGCCGCACTTCTGGCGCGGGGTCGGCTTGGGCTATCTTCTTCAGAAGTGCCTGGCCGTTGAGCTTGCCTGCGGCCCTCGCACGCACCTTCGCATCCGCATCGCCGGTGGCTATCTCGCCAAGGGCTGCCTGACCCACAAGAACGTTCACGGCCGACAAGCGGACTTCCGGCGAGGCGTCTTTCGTGGCGATCTTTTCCAACAAGGCCTCGTCCGTCAACCTGCCCGCGGCTTCCCTCCGTATGATTGCGTCATCCAGGCCTTGGGCGAGCCGGGCCAGTATGTCCTGGTTGGCTACCCTGCGAACCGCTGCGATGCGAACTTCCCGGTCAGGGTCGGACAGCGCCAAATCCTCAAGGATCGCTTGACGGGAAAGACACGCGGTGGCCCTCGCGCGCATGTCCACGTCGGGATCCTGCCTCGCCACGTTCGAGAGGATCTCCTGATCCTTCATCCTGGCGAAGACCATGGTTCTGGTCTTGGGGTCGGGCCGGCGGCGAGCCACGCTGATGAGCCTGTTGGGATCGGTGATGAGCGGTATGGCGAGCGCGCGCATCTCACCACCCTCGTCTTCGACGGCGATTTCAGAGAGGTCGTCCTGGTTAGAAATGCCTTTGAGCGCTGCGAATCTAACGAGCTTACTCTTGTCCATAAGGGCTATGCGAGTGAGCAGATCCTGGTCGGAGAGCCTCGAAACGGCTGCCTCCCTGACGTAAGGGCCCTCGTCGTCCAGGGCCAGGATGAGCAGGAGCGCCTTGTCGCTCGTCCTTGCGGCCGCCGCCTTCCTGAAGACCCAATCCGGGTCGCGGGCGAACCCGGCAAGCGCCTGCGGGTCATCGAGCCTGAGGATGGCGGCTGCGCGCTCGTCTTCCCCCTGCGAGGCGTCGCTGGCCAGCCGCTTCAGAATCTCCTGGGAGGTGATTTTGCCGATGGCCTCCAGCCGGACGTTCTGGTCCTTATCCCCGCGGGCGATCCTGCCGAGAAGCTCTTGATCCTCCATGCGGGAGACCGCCTCGAAGCGAACCCTGGCGTCCTCATCCTCCAGGGCCATTTTGGCGATGGCCATGGGGTCGTCGCTCTCTCGCAGAGCGGCCAGGCGTTTGTTGGGGTCTGGGGAATGGACGGCGCTTGCTTCGGAGGGGTCGCCCTGGCGCGCCGGGGCGGGCAGGGCAAATAAGAGAAGCCATGAAGCCGAAACAACCAAGGCCCAGCGACCCAGCTTCAAGTTTTTCTCCGTTTAAAAAAGAACCCTGGACCCATCCCATGAGGCGAGACAAGCCTCAGGCTCCCACCAGACACAATTATACTCTATTTTCTGTGCAAAAAAAGGGGGAGCCCGGCGGCTCCCCCGAGGAGGGTCGTGACAGGGTGGAACCGTTCTACGGACAGTGCCTGTTGCTGTTCACGACGTGGGTGCAGGGCAGCGTGGCGCAGACGCAAACGCGCTCGCGGTGCCCGGTGCCTTCAACCGTTGGGAGGTTTGGGCCGGGCCGTTGGCTTAGCCCCGGGAGCCGGAGGGGCCTCCGCCCCCTTCTGGCCGGCCAGGGCCGCATCCATCTCGGCCTCCAGAATGGAGGCAATTCCCCTGTCCAGCAGGACGCCGTCCACAAACACGATCGGCGTGCCGTTCAGCCCGAGGGTTCTCGCTTCCCCAAGATCGGCGAGGAGGCGGTCGCGAGCTTGGCTCTTTTGCCGGCACTCATTCCACAGCGGAATGGGAACGCCCAGGCCGGAGACCGTCGCGAAAAGCTGCGTCTGGGCGTTGGCATCTGTAAGGGACGGTTGCATGCCGAAAACCATGTCGCGGTAGGCGGGATAAAGCTTCGGGGCGACTTCGTACAAGCACCAACCCGCTTCCGCCGCCGTGAAGGGCCATCGTTGGCCGGCCCACTGTGGCAGTTCTACGTGGACGAGGCGCACTTCTCCAGCGTGCCTCTTCATCATGACCTCAAGGGCGGGTTGAAGAGCCGCGCAAGCGGGACAACCGAAGTCGGAGCACTCCACGATTGTAACGGGAGCGGCCGAAGGGCCTTCCGAGGGACGGCCGGTCACTCCGAGACGCTTGATTCTCTCTATTCGCGGGTCCACCGAAAGCGGAAAAAAGGCTCCGAAAAATAACCAATGCGCGTCTCTCGAGAGGGCCGCGCCGCTGGAAACGGGCCCCATGGGCGTCTGCTGGGTGACATCGGCGAAGCGCATCCCAACGGGGCCGATGCCCCGGTGTTTCCAAGCCACGGACATTCGAGATCCCGCCGTTTTGGAGAGGTAGCTCGAGAGCGCCTCGGCGCTGGGGCGGGACCGCCCGAGCGTCGCAGAATCGGCCAAGGAAAGAACGTGCCCGTCGAACAACCACTTCCAGTCCCGCGTGACGAGAAAATCCGTCTTTCCCGAGAAAGCGGGATCAGAGGAGTGGATCGTGGCGTTCACCAGTCTGAAGCCTGGCGGCCCTCCATTTTCTTCCACGGCCCAGCTGATCGTGCGGTCGGGCGCGGCGCGGAGATAGCGCTCCAGAAAAATCCGCGTGGCCTCATGGGGCGCCAAAGAAGGCTGGCCGGCCAGAAGAAGCCACGGCGGGGCCAATAAGAAAAGCGCCAGAATGGCAACCCGCCGTACCCTGCCTGCCGCCATTTTTGCCAAGCGGCCGCTTTCACTTGATCTTCGGGCTTTGCCAGAATTAGAACGCCTGACCGCCACCAAGATTCTTCTCTCCTCTCTCTGGGCACATATCCCAGATGAAAGGCCGCCTCTGCCGCTTGCTTGTGCGGCGGCTAGAAAGATGATAACATCTATCGCGCTAGGGTGGTGTTAAGAGGGTGACAATTGTGCTTCTTGCCGGGAGGATGAGATGAAGGCAAGAATCGGTCTCCTCGTTTGCGCCTTGGCGGCTACGGTGGTTTGGTCCGAAGCTCCGCCGGCCGGTTCCCAGAGCGCCTCGGGCGCCCTGGGTCCCCAGGTGGTCAAGCCCGAGCACTTCGCGGTCACGCCCCCCCTGCGGGACCTGCCGCCCCTCGCGATCAACGCGCAGCCAACGAACCAGGCCGAGGAAGAGGAGCCCCACCGCCTCCCCAAGGCCGACTATGGGAAAGGCCAGCCGTGGCAGGATGGAGCGCTCTCTCAAAAGGCACCAATCAAGGCGGCGGCTGCGCTGATGCCCGCCGCCACTACTTACGCTGGAATCAACTACAGCTCTTCCGGCTGCGGGTGCCAGCCCCCGGACCCCAACGGCGACGTAGGCCTGACGCAGTACGTCGAGACGGTCAACGGGAGCTACGGCGTCTACAACAAGAGCACGGGGGCCAATCTGATGATCACCAGCCTCCAGAACCTCTGGAGCTCGCTGTCGGGCAGCGCGTGCGCGAACAACAACGACGGCGACCCCATCGTCCTTTACGACCGCGCCGCGGACCGGTGGCTCGTCAGCCAGTTCGCCATCCCGGGCGGGACGACGGGGTACCACCAGTGCATCGCAATCTCCAAGACGAACGACGCTACCGGCCAATGGTACACGTGGGACTTTCTCTGGAGCACGTCCACGATGAACGATTACCCGCACTTCGGCATCTGGCCGGACGGGTATTATATGTCAACCAACCAATTCGCGAACGGTTCATCGTGGGCCGGCCAGGGCGTGGCGGTTTTCGAGCGCGCGGCAATGCTGGCGGGAAACGCCGGGGCGCGGATGGTGAAGTTCGACGTCGGTTCGGGCACTTCGGCGCATAACCTAGACTACGGCGGCCAGTTGCCTTCGGACATGGAGGGACCAACGCCTCCGTCCGCCGGAATGCCAAACCTCTTCATCGAGGCCGACAACCAAACCTTTCCAGGTGATACTCAGGCGCATCTAAGGTTATGGAAATTCCATGTGGATTGGTCCAACACGGGGAATTCGACTTTCGGCGTGGACAACTCAACCTATGACCCAAACTATGTTCTGCCAATCGCCAACTTCACTTACATGCCCACCTGCGGGAGTGGAAGCAACTGCATTCCGCAAAAGGGAACCAACAGCAAAGTTGACGACCTCGCCGACCGGATGATGTACCGCGCTAATTATCACAACTTCGGGCCGTACGAATCTATCACCACGAGTTTCACGGTAGAGGCATCCAGCAGCGGCCAGGCGGGGATCCGCTGGTGGGAGCTGAGAAACCTCTCAACGACGCCCACCGTCTACCAGGAGCAGACCTACTCGCCGGATACCGCGCTCTACCGCTGGATGGGGACCTCCGCGATGAACAAGGCCGGCGATTTGGCCTTCAGCTACTCGGGATCCAGCTCGAACGTCTATCCGAGCCTCTACATCTCCGGCCGTTACGCCGGCGACCTGCTCAACAGCCTGGCCCAGGGGGAGGGCACCCTCTACGCCGGTACGGCTTCCCAAACATCAGGCAGCCGCTGGGGCGACTATGCCAGCATGAAGGTTGATCCTTCCGACGACTGCACCTTCTGGTTCACGGGGGAGTACAGCACGGGCGGAGGGAGTTGGGCAACCCGTTTCGGCAAGCTCAAGATGGTGCCCCTCGCGCCTGCGGCGCCCACCTTCGCGCCGGTCGCGAGCAGCACTCTGACGGTCAATTGGGCCGCCTCCGGCGGCGGCGCGACCTATGACGTGTACCGCGCGGCCGGCTCCTCTTGCGCGGGAGCCACGAAGGTGAACGCCAGCCCCGTTACGGGAAGCTCTTACATGGACTCGGGCCTAACCCCCTCGACACCTTACAGCTACTACGTCGTAGGGAATGACGCGTGCGGGTCTTCCCCAAACGGCGCGTGTGCTACCGTCACGACGGCCGCCGCGGCGGCCCTCCGGGTGCCGTACAGCGTGACGCCGATGCAGATTACGAAGGCTGCGAACAACAACTTGACGTGGGACGCGAAGGATTGCCCCTCGACGAATTACCACGTCATTTACGGATGGGGCAGCACGATGGGCAATTCGCCGGCGGTGGTTGGCGGGCAGTGCCAGCTCGGCAGCTCTGGCACGGCGACGTGGACGCCGCCCGATCCCTCCTCGGACCCCTCCCATTACCTCTGGTTCTTCGTGGTAGGCGACGATGGCGCATCCACGGAGGGCCCCTGGGGACTCACGAGTGAAGGAACCGCGGCGAGCGGCGTGATCGGCTCGTGCAATTTCTCGGTCAAGAACACCACAGGCGTGTGCAGCACCAACTGACATGAGTTTTGGGTGGACGCCAAAAGGGGCCGGGCAGTTGCCCGGCCCCTTTCCACTGGTGACGCTTGCAAGGCGGAACGGCCTTACGGGCACGTCCCGGTGCTGTTGACCACGCGCGTGCATGGCGGCGTGGCGCAGGCCGAAGTGCTTGCCACGCCCGCGGTGCCTTCGCCGCCGCCGTTCGTGCCGGTGACGAGGTACCAGTAGAACTTGCCAGCAACCTGCGACGGATCGTCGTTCACGGTGCAGGATGTGGCCGAGCCCGTGTACTTCGTGCACGAGTCGGTATTTGTGTTCATCAAGTTCGGAAGATCGGCCAGCACGCCCCTGTAGACGTTGTAGCCCGTTGCACCCGCCGCCGCCGGCCAGCCGAGCGTCGTCTTGTTGGTCCAACTCTGAGCCGTCGCGGCTATGTCGCCCGGCGCCACTTCGCCGGGAGGAAGAACCGGCGTGCAGGTGTTGATCACGCACGTTGAATCGGTGTAGCTCGCCGAGACATCGTCCATGTGCGTGTCGTTGCCGTATGCCGATATGCCGAGGAATCCCAGTTGAATGTTGCTCTGTCCAACCGCTTGGGACAGGTCTATCGTGTGCAATTTCCATCCCGTGCTTCCATCGTACCTCGGCACGGCGGCCCCCACGTTGTTCCAGGCGGAGCCATAGTAAGCCTGGACTTGAATCCGGTCATTGGAAGTGGTGTAGGCAGTGTCGTGATAGACCCACAAATTGACCGAGGCCGCCGTGGCCGTGGCGGGTATCGAGAAGGGCGTGGTGAAGGCGAGTCTCGTGCTGTCGCCGCTAGTTGCCGTGTATGAGTTGAACGCCGCCATTCCGGCTCCGCTATGGGGGGTGATTCCGGTCGGATGCGACGACGTCGTCATCCTCGTCCAGTTGCCGCTCGTGCCGCTGACATCGGTTATGGTCCAGTTCGCTGGAGGGAAAGTAGTCCCGTCAAAGCTCTCGGCGAGGACCGAGGTTGGGCTTCCCGCCACCTGGTGTCCCACCGTCAGCGTGAAGGCGTCATCCCACGAGCCCTGGTCGCAGGTCGTATGAAGCGTGAAGTTGAGCGTCGCGCCGCAGGCGACGCTTTGGCCCACGGTGAACTTGAAGTAGGGCGAGGGAGCGCTCGCGGTGGCCCCGGAGGCGATGTCGGGGAAGCTCTCCGTCGGGATCGTCACCGTGACGCCCGGGGTGGAACTCGACATCGTTGAAGAGACGTTGGTCGCCGTCTGCGCGCCGCGGTTGATCAGCGTTGCCTGCACCGTGATCTCCTCGCCCGGGTCAATGTAGCCGTCGCCGGAGCCAACACCACCGCCGCTGCAATAGTCGGTGGTCGTCTTCGATTGCAGGTGGACGTCGCTTCCGCAGGACATCGGCACGCCCGCATAGGTGATCGAAATGTCGTCGAGGTAGAAGCCGTCGTACTCGGCCCCCGGGTCGCTCGACAGGCGCCACCTGATCTGGACGTTGTGGCCGGCGTAAGCGGCAAGATTCGCGGTGTGGCTCGTCCAGGCCGACAACGCCGCGTTTCCGCTCGGGCCGGTGAAGCACTTGACCGTCGAAGCGAAGGAGCATGCGTTGGCCGCCGGACTGCCGGTCTGCGCGAAGGTGCTCGGGTAATCGGGGGTTATCGCGAGCTGTGTCCAGGCGCCGCCGTTGTCGGAAATTTCAACCACCACGCCGTCCCACTGGTACTCGAGGTTAAACCTCTCCCAGAAGGTGAGCACCGGGCTCTGGCCGGCCTGAAGGGGAATGACCGGCGTCGTCGCCGAGGCGCACTGCATGGGCGGATAGGTCGCCCCGTCGGGCGCCGAGTGGTAGCAGTAGCTCCCGCCGGCCGTGTGGTTCTGCTGGTTGGTCACGCGCCAGGGCGAATCGAGCGTCAGGAAGGCCTGGCTGTTGTCGCCGCCGGCGTCACTCCACGTGCCGTTGAAAGTGGTGTTGGCGGTAGGCGTCGCCGAGAGCATCGTCCTGTTGAGGTCCTCGTTTCCTCCGTTGGCCGGCCCGCCGTTCAACGTCGTGCCGTCCTCGGCCCTGACGACGTAGTAGCAGGTGACGTTGGGGGTGACGGCGGCGTCCCTGTAAGAAGTCCCCACCACTCCCGTGGCGACGCGCGAAGCGGCGCCGATCGTGAAGTAAGGCGTCACGCCTCGGTAGACGTTGTAGCTGACGCTGTTGCCGAGCGGGCAGTTCGATGAGCCCGCCGACCACGAGAGCAGCACGTCGCACGCCGGGGTCGAGGTGTCGTTGAGGGCCGAGACGAGCCCGCCGAAGGTGGGGTACATGGTGCAGTTGCCGGAGTAGGTGGCCGTGGCGCACGGCGAGAGCGGCCCCTCGGAGCAGCCGTTCACCGCGCGCACCTCATAGGCGTAGGCGTAGCCGCCCTGCACCAGCGTGTCGGTAAAGGTAGTGCCCGTGGTCTTTCCTATATACCTGTAGTCGCCAGCCGCCGCCGAGCAGTTCCCAGCGACCCTGTAAATCTGGTACCCAGTGGCGCCGGTGACGGCTGGCCAGCTCAGGTCTATGCCTGTCGTTCCGTTGTTGGTCGCCGTGAGGCTGGCCGGCGCGGCCGCCGGGCCGCTCGTGCAATCGGCGTAGGTGGCCACGAGCGCGAAGCCCTGGCGCGCCGAATAGGGTTCGGCGGGCGTGCCGGGAACGGAGGTACCCTTCACCCTGAGCGTCCAGGTACCGGCCGTGGGGGCGGTCAGGAAAACTTCCTCCACCGTGTTGAGCGCGTCGGCCGAACCGCCGGTCGTGCTCTGCCCGCCGGAGAAGACGTTACCCTTGTAAAGAGTTGACCCGTTCGGCGCGACCACCTCAAGGTCGAGGTTGTTGACCAGCGTGACCGCCGCCGCCGTAGAGGCTTCGGGGTCGGTCCAGACGAGGGTCACCTTCAGCGGCTGGCCCGAGGCAACCTGGAGGGGGAACTCCTCCTGCTGTCCCGTCGTTAGGCCGGCGGCGTTGGGCCTGTCCCACACCCTCAGGCGCCGCGCGTCGCGGCTGGGGGTGGAGAAGAAGCAGGCCGTGTCGAGGCAGACGCGCCCGAAGCCCTGGTTGTTGTCGGGGGTGAGGCCGTTAAGCATGGTGGCTTGCGTCGTGTAGGAGATATCCACCGCGCCGTTGATAAGAGCCGCTTTGAGTAGCGCCGCGCTTGGGTTGACGGCGTCGGGGCTGTTCTTGGCGCCGGTCGGATAGAAGCCGTCGGTGAAATACTGTCTGAGCAGCGTAGCGCTGCCAGCGGCCGTTGGCGTGGCCATGGAAGTTCCATCCATCGTCTTGGTGCCACAATTGTTGCTGGTATGGCTGGCATCGCCAGAAGCCGAGAGGACGACTGCGCCGGGTGCGCAGACGTCAGGCTTTCTTCGCCCGTCAGCCGTGGGGCCTCTTGAACTGTAGCTCGCAATCGTGTTGGGGTTTTCGCTTGTAAAAGCGACACCTGTGGCTCCAATGGATATGCAGTCCTTCGCCGTGGCCGGCGAGCCAACCGTCTGGGCAGCAGAGCCGGCGTTCCCATTCGCGAAAAAGAACTGAAAGTCATCATGATTGTAAATAAAGCGATCAATAAGCTGGCAATCGCTTGTGTAGGCACCAGCAGTGTCGCCGCCCCAAGAATTGCTGTGAATTCTCGCTCCTGCGTTATAGGCCTGTTGAAATATGAGGTTGTTGTCGGTGGAGAGACCGTCAAGACAGCCGGTCGTCTCGCTTCCCACGTCCTGAAAAATGAGCTTCGCGTTGGGCGCCATGCCGTCGCCGTTGTCATGGCCTCCGGACGTCGGCGTCGATAGCGTTGCATAGTTGTCGCCTAGAACAGAACATGTCGTGTGGGTACCATGTTCCGACTCAGGGTTGCCGTTGCAGCTGGTATTACCGTCGTACGCGGTGGCGCCCGGAATGACGTAGTAGGCGATCACCTTCTTCGCGGGTTCAAGGGTTCCGATGCCCGGAAGCGTTGGCGCCTGCGAGTTGGTCACCGCCGAAGAAGAACTCGAATACCTGAAGAAGCACATGTCGTCGTCGCAACCTGTATCCGACACAGCCGGCGTCTGTCCGGTGCCAGTTATGCCGTGGTTCCATATCGTGGCGGATAACGTGTAGTTGGTTGTGTCGGTAGTATCGTAACTTTGCATCACCCAGACCGAGTTGTTGTTCATCACGTGGGGCAGGAACCAGGGGGCGATCCACTGGACCGCCGGCTCGCGCGCGGCCTCGTCCACGAAGGGGCGCAGGTGACCCGCTGGAACGAAGATGCGCAGGGTGGAACCCTCGGCCATCTCGCCGTGCAATGAGGCGAAGCCGACCGTGGGGTCTATCCGTTGAAGATCGGAGAGGAGCAGAAAAGCGTTCTCGCCACTAAAAAGGCGGACGTCGAGAAGAACGCCCGTCGTCCACCCCTGTTGCATTAGCATCGGGTCTATCTTGTAGTCGGCCTTGTAAGGCCCGGCCCACCTGAAGGCGGGAGCGGACTCCAGCCGCTTCAGCGCCTCGCCCGAGGCGCGAACAACGTAGGCGTGGCTCGGGATGTAGTCCAGAAACTTCACCCCGGCGCGCTCCAGCGAGGCCCTCTCCTGAGGCGACGGGTCGTCCCAGAATTGGACGAGAAGAACATCGCCCGGCTTCTCGGGAAAGGCCTCCAGCCCCTGGAGGGAAGGCTCCTTCTCGTTGAGCGGGTCGAAGAGGCCGGCCCTCAGAAGAATGGAGGTCCCCTGGCTCAGCCTGGCGTCGAGCTCCGCCGGGGCCGCCGCCAACGTGGCCGCCGCTTCCGCCGCGCCCGGCGGCGGAGCCTGCGCGGCCTCGTGCAGGAATTGAGCCGGTTCATCGGCCAACGCGGAAAGAGACGCTAAGCAGGCCGAAAGCAAGAATAGCGACAGTTTTCCTCTCATGGCGCCCTCCTGCGTTAAATTATACCGCCTTTCCGGAGCGGCGCAACCTCATGGCAGGCCCTCTCCATCCACGCGTTTCATGGCGAAGCGGCAAGAACTTGGTGAAATTGGTGACGCTGGGGCGCTGGCACAAAATTTTCTTCCCGGCGGGGGCGCGCAATTTGCCGCGCGGCAGGCCCCATTCCAGGCGCGGCGAACTGCTTCTCGGCGCGGGAACGCTCGCTCCCGGCGCGCGAAATACCCTTTCCCGAAGAGCGGGAAGTCATTTTAGGCGCTGGCGATACCCATCTCGGCGCGCGAAAGCCTTTTCCCATGCGCGCGAAGCACAGCTCTTCCGGTAAAAGGGCGCTCTTCTGACAGGCGGAAGGCCGTCCCTGCCGCGCGGCATGTCATGCCCATAGCGCGAATGGCTAATTTTGGCGCGCGGAATATTCTTTCTGGCGCGCGAGAGGCCAGCTACGGCGCGCATATAGCCAATAATGGCGCGTAGGAAGCCATCCCTTGCGCGCGAAAGCTATCTTCCTGGCCAGGAAGCCTGCCGCCTCGTCGCGGAACATCCCCTTCCCGGCGCGCAAGACCCTTATCCCGGCGCGCAAGAGGTGAAGCCCGCCTCGTGGAGAGGCCGCGCCCGGCCCTAAGGAGCCGCGTCCCGGCCCGGAAAGCCTGGCGCCCAGCCCGTAACGCCTTGCCCCCTATTTTCCCGCCGCCGGCGCGGCTGGAGCGGGCGCCGGCTCCTGGCCGTTGCGCTTGTGGCCCCTTCGGTGAAGAATGTCGAGCCCCAGCTTCGCGGCCGTCGCCGGGTCATTCTTGAAAGCGCGCTTGCCCGCGCGCGAAAGCTTCTTCAGCAACAGGTACGCTTTACCGTTGAGGATGTACAGCTCCTGGGTCGCCTTCGGCAGGTTCTTCACCGCCTGCTCCTGGAGGGCGTCCGCGTTCTCCAGTTCCGCCAGAACGGCCCTGCCCTCTTGAAGCTCCTTCTCGCCGAAGCCCCACTCGCCAAGCCCTGGCAGCCTCGCCGCCGCCAGCGCCAGGAGCGCCTGAAGCCTTCCCGTGATCTTGGGGACGCTGCGCCCCATCTTTCCGCCCTTGTGGAACTCGTCCCTTACGTCGCGCTCCTCCTCGAAGGCGTTGTCCGCCGCCAAGACCGCGTCTTGTATCCACTCCTTCGCGCGGTCAACCGCCGCCTCCACCGGGGAGTTGCCCGTGTTCCTCGCGTTCTTCGCCCCGGCCTGCGCCTCGAAGCGGGAGCGGATTTCCGTTAGAAGAGCCTCAAGCTCGTCCGTCCTCCGGGCCGGGAACTTCGCGCCAAGCTCGGCGGCGTGCGCCCGCGCCACCGCGACCGAGACGCCCCCCTGCTCCAGGAGCCTTTGCGTGGAGAACCGCGAACCCAACAACACGTAGTCCCTTTCCGTGTACGCCATCTTTTTCCTCCCAAAGCCGCCCCCTAGGCGGCGATTAAAAAAGCTTAGCACAATCGTGGACGATGCCAGCGGCAACCAACGCAAGCCAGCACGGAGTGATGAGTTCTGAGTGCTGAGGGGTTGTACATCTTCTCTTCCTTATACTCAGTCCTCAGTCCTCGTTGCTCAGCACTTGCAAAGCGCCAGCTCGCAACGGCGAGACATGAAGGTTTAATGTTCATGCAAAGTTCCGCTAACAAATGCTATCTCTCAGTTTCCTTCGTTTCCAAGGTCAATGCAATAAGTCCTGCGTTCACTTGGCAGGATGTCAAATTTTCGAGGGACAAGCTGGAAGTATACCTTCTTCCCTCTGATGAGGGCATGATTGAGAATGATCGGGTCACCGGGCGAATGAATTATCAATTGATGGCGCGCCAGCAGCTTACCTGTTTGGTACTCGAGAATTTCCAGCGTCTGTTTCTTCAAAGCGCAACTAGGAATAAGAGGTGCGCAACGCGTCTTTTCTTCAAGCACAACCACCAGCTGACCGGACTGCGCCACGTGATAAGGAGCGTCTTGGTAGCACCTGCGCCACCCATACACTTGCGAAACAATGCAAATGCGATCTCCCTGCTTGAAAAAGCGAAATTCGCGGCCATCGCTGAAGGTACGATAATCCACCCAGTCCTTTGGGACGGTTCCGTAAAGCTGCCACGCGTCAAAGGCGTCTATGACTTCAGCGGGAACATCGGTCGTGATCAGCGCCAAATGCAGTGCCACCTCATTCCCCGTGTTGCGTGCACCATCCAGGCACCCAACATACGGCAATGTCAGAGAGGCTGCAATAACCATCAGCGCGATTCGGCCAATTAAACGGCGCAGCAGTTTACGCATTTCCATCGCCACGCTTCTTTTTGTCTGACAATCAACGTGCTGGTTGAACATTAAGGCCTCTGTCAATATAGAAGTGCCATAAGTCCAGATTGTGAAGGATGGCAGAGTGCGCCTCCTTTGGCTCGCCCGGCCTTACGAACGCCAGCGACATGTCGGGTTTGGAAAGAAGAATATTACCCGCGCATGGCAGAATGCGGCCTGCGTCGCCATACTCTCCGCCCAGATAAGATCCCACCAGAGCGACCAACAGGCTGCCCTTGTTGTTGTAGCCTCCATGGATCTGAACGCCATCCAGCATGTTTGAAATTAACACGAGATTTCTGAAAATGCCCTCAGGTACTGGGTAATCATCCCGCACTGGCGTTCCAAGGAGGATTGCGTTATCGACATGGTAATTCGTGCCTTGTGTTTGGTTGTAATCGGCGAGTACGGAGGCGGCTTCCAAGGCCAGATTCCCCCCATGGCTGTGCGCTACGATGTTTATTGGTTCGCCTGCTGGCGCATTCATGATTGCATCGGCAAGACGCATCGCACCTTCACTCCTGTCCGCTCGCGTGTTACCTGTTGACCAGGGGAAGTCCCTTTGATCATGATCGTGTAGTAAATCGGCAATATGTGGCTTGATCTCGCTAAAAGTGTTTGGGAAATCGTCTTTTGACCATGTTCCTCCAATAAACCACGTAGTTGTTCCAGATGGGTCCACAAACGTTAGCGGGTTCCCCGCGACGTACGCGTACTGGTTGAGCGTCCTCGGGTCGTGAAGGTTGAAGCTCCCGCTCGGATCCACGGACATGAAGCGGCCCGTCAAGTTGCTGAGGTAGCGGTTGGGGGTGTATGAGATGCCTTCGGGGAACGGGCCGCTGGCCAAACCGGCGAAGGCGATGGAACTGTATTTCGGTTCCGTGAAGAGCCCCAGCTCTTCCCCGTAAGGCCCCGTGGCGCTCTTGGTGGCGACCTGCCCCGCTCCGTTCACCCAGGCCATGGGGGTTCCGGTAACGTCCGGCACGGGAAAGAGCCACGTGCCTGTTGCCGCCGCAGCGGCGGAAGCACTCATCTGGCGCACCGCGAACCCAACAACACGTAGTCCCTTTCCGTGTACGCCATCGTTTTCCTCCCAAAGCCGCCCCCCCGGGCGGCGGTTAAAAACGTACCACAACCATGAGCCAAACCAGCAGCAACAACTCAAGTCAGCCCAATTCTTCTTGCCCAGCGGCTTGGCTCCGCGTTTCATCCAGCTAAACGACAGAAGATAAACATGAGATCGCAAACGTAACGACCTTTGTGGAAAACAGGCACCTCAACGGTGATATCCGGGTCCGTTATGTATATACGCCAAGCCTCTGCATCTTTTCCCTGCGCCAAATCTCCGAAAGACAGAGCCATCAATGGCGGGCCTAATTCATCGCCAATTGAGTCAGCTTGCCATTGCCTATGTTCATCCTCATTATCGAAGTACTTTTCTCCTACTGGGCTTGATCCATGATAATTCAGATCTATGCTAAGAAGAGAATCCTCCTCTTTGATTGCCTTGTAAAGGATCTTGCGGATTCTCGTCTCCTCGCACTTTAGCGCAATATACTTTGCCTTGTCTTGCTGACACATTTCCTCGCTGGGTACCAACCCGTATTCCTCTTTCCAGCGCGAAGAGAGAACCACTCGGAAGTAGCCTTCGAGTTGGGCAGCCTCTTTCACAACTATGTGCCGAGCTACATCAAGACTCTTCTTTGCGAGGAATGCTTCCAACGGAGAGAGATTTGAGAAGTCCCTACCGACCTTGACAACGCGTCCACGCGGTGTATTGGGGTTCTCGATGGCTCGCAGGCACGCCGCTTTGTCGGGCCGCCCTGCGTGAGCTTGGGCCATAAGCGCGATAGGCCAAAATGCCAGAAAGGAGAAAAGTCTGTTTTGGAATGTTTGGTTCATAATCCTCCTCCCGGTTTAACAACTACCGCCGTTCCACGCGGGTTCAATAGCACTACTTGACCACCTGCATCGGGAATCATGTGGACGTCCGGATGTGACGCTGAAGGGGACGTGTTGTCAAAACGGGTAGTCGTGGTTGGGCCAGCGACGGTGACTTGCAGGTAATCGGCGAACATCTGCGCTATACTGTTGTTCCCATAAGCGGCATTACATCCGTATAGCCTGATGATCGCGTCAGGCAAAAGATCCGGAGCCAGTTGGCGCACCGTATCCATTTGGACCCATTTGATGGGATTATGAAGACTTCCTTCCCCAAGGTTAATGGCGGTCCCGGTAAGCGACCCGTGCGAAAAAACATCTATTTCTCTTATGGATCCTCGCTCATACTTCTTGTTAAGCGCCCTGATAAACTCATCATGGGTTCCTGCCTGGGTCATTTCGACCTTGTCCCGGTCAGCGATGAAATTAACGTCCTTTTCGATCTCCCGTTTTCGTGTCTCTGCAGCGGCCTCGAACAATCCCCCCACATCGAACTCTTTTCCCTTGAGCTCGGGTGCGAGATAGCTGCGACCAACAATGATGAGATAGGTGAAAAGTCCCAACGGGTCAGTGTACGTTAGCGGATTCCCCGCCACGTACGCGTACTGGTTGAGGGTTCTCGGGTCTCTTGGGTTGAAGCTTCCCGACGGGTCAACGGAGAGGAAGCGTCCGGTGAGATTGCCGAGGTAGCGGTTGGGGGTGTATGAGATGCCTTCGGGGAACGGGCCGCTGGCCAAACCGGCGAAGGCGATGGAACTGTATTTCGGTTCCGTGAAGAGCCCCAGCTCTTCCCCGTAAGGCCCCGTGGCGCTCTTGGTGGCGACCTGCCCCGCTCCGTTCACCCAGGCCATGGAAGAGCGACCCGCGCAAGGGGCGGAGCTTGGTGGCGCGCTCGCCACCTGCATTCGGGCACCGAGCGCCGTTTCAAGGATCGCCGAACTTGCCGGCACGGCCTCCTCCCTCTCCATTCCTGATGATCGTACTCCAACAAGACCCGCGCGGGCAAGCACCACCACCAGCTTCCCTCCCCTTTTTGCTGTACAATATTGGCGGAGGCGCCAATGGAGCACGAACTTTGCTCTCGCAGGCAATCGGGCCTCGCTCCTTTCGCCGTGCGCTGCGACGGCGATGCCGGCCACGAGCACGCTCAAGCCCACCCGTCACACCGGACCTTCTTCCAGCAGGACCGCGACAGGGTCCTTCATTCCGAGGCCTTCAGGCGGCTCGGGTACAAGACGCAGGTCTTCGTGGTCCACGAGGGCGACTTCTACCGAACGAGGCTCACCCACAGCCTGGAGGTGGCGCAGATCGCGAGAAGCATCGCGTGCGCCCTGGGCGTTGACGAGGACCTGTGCGAGG
>JBBINO010000011.1:0-45459 GCA_037443845.1 Acidobacteriota bacterium | reverse complement strand
CAAGCGACTAATATAGAATCAAAATCGCGCCTTGGCAAGTCTCTCATGGCACCCAAATTCCGCGATGGAAGTGGGATGCCTTCGGCGACGGTTGTGCTGCGCCGAAAGAGAAAACCTTTATTGCCTGACTGGGAGGGCCATTCCCTCCCCCTCCGCTGGCAAAGCCAGCCGGAGGGACCCCCGCCCTTGGGTGCCCTCTTCGCCTTCGGCTCGATGGCTCCCCAATCCCTTTTGGGTGAACGACCATTTTGGCTAAACGACGTGCTCATCGGCATTTGGGGGCACCGTTGCAGTTCCATCACGGGATTGGGGTGGCACCCATCTCACATCGTCTCTCCTCGCCGAGTTGACTTCTCCGAGAAAGGCGGGCAACCTGGACAGGGAGGACGACGCGATTTCACGCCTCCCTGAGGGGGAGGCGCCAATGGATCAAAACAACCGGCCCCGGCCCGAGACAAACATATGGCTTTCCGTCTCGCTGGCTGACTATGAGGCCCATATGAGCTTGCCCGAAGTTGGACAGGCCGGATATCTTGCGCGCGAACTATACAGGGCGTCATAAGTCCTTGCGCAACGACGGCGAGGGAGCCGAAGCACATGACGCCCTGTATTCGCGGGGAAGGCCCCACCCCTTGCGAAGGCGGCCTTGCAGGCCGCGCAAGGGCTTGGCCCTCCCCGCGGGCCTCTCCGGGGGAGGCCACCGCGCTTGGCCTCCCCCGGACCCCCACCCGCATACAGCGCGCCAAGGATAATGGCGCGCTGTATAAAAAGGTTGCTTCTGGAATTCAAGCCGAACTCTTTGGCGCTGTTGGGGTGCGCGGGCGGAAACGGCCTTGCTGAGGTTGATCCCGCGGTCACCTCGCGAGTGGTGGCGCTGGATATCAACCGATCCTTTGTCGCGAAGGCTAGCGAGCGTCATTCCAAACGCTTCGCCAGTTTTGAGCCGACCGTTCATGACCTAGCCTCAAATGAAACAATTCCTTTCAAGCCGGTCAAAATGATCTTCGCGGGGCTTCTCTTGGAATATGTTCCACCATCGAAGCTGTTGCGCTTTGCCCGCGAATCTTTGGAGCGCGGAGGAATCTTGGCGTGCGTGGTACAGCTCCCATCCAAGTCGCTTCCCGAGGTCACTCCATCCCCATTTACGAGCCTTGAAGCGCTCGCGCCTTACATCCACCTCGTGGCACCGGAGACGGCGGTCAGCGAAGTTGAATCCATTGGGTTTAGACAGGTTTCTTCTCGCTTGAATGGGATGCCGAACGGGAAGGAGCTTCTTACTTTGGTCTTTAGAAAATAGCCAACGGGGAGGCGGATACGCAGCCTCCCCGTTGCGCCAAGCGGGATTATGGTTTGGCCGGTGCCGTCGCCGGTGCTTCCGGCTTCTTGAAAAGCTCCTCGCTGAAACCGGCGTTTGCCTTGATTGCGGAATATTTGTTGGTGGCCTTCACCTCGCCGTTGACCTTCTCCACGGTTGTAAAGGGCAGGCTGAGGCCGGAGACCGGCCTGTAATCGCTGAAAACCTGGATGACTTCAGCCGGCCCCTGTTGCGTCATCGCGTGCTTCCTGACGCCGGCCACGCGGCCGTCCTTGCCTATGTAAATGCGCAAAGCCGCGTCGCCAATCTTTACGAGAACGTCGTCAGCTTCCTGGCCCTCGAACTGCGCCTTCCCGATCAACTGTCCTTCGAGCTTGCCTTGAAACGTCCGCTGAAGAAGAAGGGCGCAGCCAGCTTCGGTATAAAGCTCTCCAGCCATTTCGCTCACAGCCGAAGGAGGGAGGTCCTTCACGCGAGGCCCCATGACCATGAAGCCCTTGTCCCTGTCTAGGACCGTGATCATTGCGCCCATTGGAGTCTGCACCTTGTTGTGAAGCCTGTCCGGGAGGGCGAAAACCCCTTCGCCCTTCAGTTCCATTTCGCCCATCGGGGTAACGATAGTGCTAACCCCCTCGAGCGTAAGGTCCTTGAGGCCCGCCAGGGCTTTGTCCCCCATGGCTTTCGCCGCGCCAGCCAAAAGCGCCGTGCCGGCCTTCAAGCTTTCGGGCGTTGCCGCCGGAATTACCTCCTTCGGCTTCGGCTCGGGGATCGTGAGGTCAACGTCGCTGACCTTGCCGAAAGTGGATAGCGGCTCGTCGAACTGCGCCTGGTTTCCTATCGCCAGAATAGTAAGAAGTTCGGGATGGAGGTCCTTCTTGGCGACGCGCAGGACGTCTTCTTTCGTCACCTTCTCGATCGCGTCCCTCAGCTTGACGTTGAAGTCAGCCGGGTAGCCGTAGAGCTCGTACGTAGCAAGGCGGGTAGCGATTTTCTCGGTGGAGTCGAACTCGAAGGCATAGGTGTTCAGGTAGCCCTCCTTCGCCCTCGTCAACTCCTCGTCGCTAACAGGTGCTTCGCGAATCTTCTTGATCTCCTCCAGCATGGCTTCCATCGCCTCGGCGGTAGTCGAGGGCTTGGTGGCGGTGTAAAAGTAGAAGGCGCCGGCGTGGTCGTAAGCGGGAACCATGAATCCCCCCGCGCCATAGGCGAGGCCCTTGAGCGTCCGAATGTTCATGAACATCCTCGACGCCATTCCGCCGCCCAGGATCTCCGAGAGCATGTCTACGGCCGGATAATCGGGATCGTCCAGCCTGAGGCCGAGGTGTCCCATCAGGACCGTCGTCTGCTCAACGTCCTTCTTCTCGGCGTAATTCACAGACGGAGTTGGAGCCGGAAGGGCGGGGGTTTTATAAACGGGCGCTGGCCCGTTTGCTTCCCATCCTCCAAGGGCTATGGCGAGCCGCTCCTTCATTCCGGCGGTCTTGAAGTCGCCCCACACCGCTATGATCGTGCAATCGGGGCGGTAGACGAGCTTCTGGTAATTGAGAAGGTCCTCGCGAGTAACGTTGGCCACGTCGTCATATTCAATCTGGCGGGCGTAAGGGGACTTGGGGCCGTAGACGAGCTTCAGGAATTCCCGCCTCGCTATTCCCATGACCTGGTCGTTTCGCCTGGATATCTCTGAGTTCAGGTGCGTCTTAGCAAGGTCAAGCTTTTCCTGGGCGAACGCCGGCGATTCGAGCTCCTCGGCGAAAAGGGGAAGAACCTTGTCCAGCTGTTCGCTCAGAGTCTTGGCCGTTACGGTGCCGTAATCGTCTCTGACGTTGGTTTCGATGGAAGCGCCGATCTTTTCGAGAAAGGCGTCCATTTCGTCGCCGCTCATGCTCTTCACGCCGCCCGTGCGCTGGACCTCGCCGAACAACGGGGCAAGAGCGGGCTTGTCTTGAGGCTGCGCGAGCTTGCCCCCTCTCACCAGCGCGCGCAGGGAGACGACCGGGAATTCGTGGTCTTCGATGAGGATCAGCTTGACGCCGTTGGGCAACGTCTCTCTGGTGACCGTTGGCATCTGGATCGGGTTTAGTTTCGGGTATTTCAGGTGGTCAACCACCTGCTTGCCGAGGGGCGCGGGCTTGGCCTGCGCCAAGGATGGCACCGCCGAAAGACCTAGAAGCAGGGCAGCCGCCGCGAACGTCCGCAGTATCGTTTTCGTTTTCATGGCCATCTCCTCACTTCTCCGCCTTGGCCGGCGTAGTTTCGATCATGCCTACCGTCCGGTTGTTCTTGACGAATGTGCTCTTTGCCACTCTCATGATCTCTTCCGGAGTCACCGCGTCAATGCGGTCCAGCGTCTTGAACATGTCGCGCCAGTCTCCCTGGAGGTTCTGGTAGAAGGCGAGCTGCATTGCGAGTCCCATGTTGCTGTCTATGGATTCGATGAACCGCATTTTCGCGCGGGCTTTGACACCTTCAAGTTCGTCCTTTGACACCGGCTCGTTTTTGAGGCGGTCAAGTTCGGTATAGATGGCCTGCTCGCAGTCGGAGTTGCTCTTCCCCTTGTTGGCCACGCAGAAGATGCCGAAAAGGCCCGGATACTTCTGGCCTTCGATCGAGGAGGCGCTTTCGACGGCCAGCGCCAATTTTTTCTCCTTGACGAGGGCGGTATAAAGGCGGGACGAGCGGCCACCCGACAGAACGTCGTTGATGACGTCGTAAACCGGGTCGTCGGGGTCGTTCACGTCTGGCCTGTGGTAGCCGATGATCAGGAATGGCTGGGAGGGGTCATCCATTATGATGCGCTTTTCCTCGCGCTGCGGGGGCTCGACTGTGACGGGGCCTTCGGGCTTCGTGCCGGCCTGGATCTCGCCCAGGTATCTCGTGAGAACCGGCATCGCCGTTTTCGGATCAACGTCGCCGACAATGGCTACCGTCAGGTTCTTAGCGCGGTAATACTTGTTGAACCAGTCCATCGCCTGTTGCCTCGTGATGGCCTGGAGGTCGCTCAGATGGCCTATCACCCATGAACGATACATGGACGCCTTGAATGCCACTGGGAAGAAATCGGCGAAGAGGCGGCCGATAGCCTGGCTCTCGCCCATTCTTTTTTCTTCCATTATGACGTTTTTCTCTTTGTAGAATTCGCGCAGGACCGGGTTGGTGAACCTGTCGGCCTCCAGCGCGGCCCAGAGCTGTAGCTTGTTGGATGGAAGGGAGTAGTGGTAAACGGTTTGGTCGAAAGCCGTGAAGGCGTTGAGCCCTTCAGCGCCTTCCTTCTCAAGGATTTTGTCGAAAGCGCCCGTGTCGGAATACTTCTGGGCCTCTTCCTGGGCCTTCTTGAAATCGGCTTCGAGCACTTTCAACTTCTCAGGATCGGGCTTGGGCCGACGGAGCCTTTCGGCGCGCAATGCCATGAAGGCTGCGTCTTCTTTGTCCATGGCCGCTTTTTCCTTGGGATAGTCCTTGGTTCCTATGGTGGTCGTTCCCTTGAAGGCCATGTGCTCGAAAATGTGGGCAAGCCCCGTGGCGTTCTGCTGCTCGTTCACCCCGCCCACGTCCGCGTAGGTGACGAAAGAGATGACCGGCGCCTCGTGGCGCGGCAAGATGATGACGGTCAACCCGTTGGGCAGGGTCGTCTGGAAGACCTCACCCTCGAGCTGCTTGAACCCGGGGTCGCCCGCCAGGGCCGGCAACGCGCAAAATAGCACCAGCGCGATGGCGGCCAGAAACAAAATTCGGCCTCTGTTCCGCATGAAATTCTCCTTTCTTCTCTCTCCGGCTACCGCAAATTTCAGGGAGACGCAGAAGTTCCCCCGACAAACGACGATGTTATTATACGCGCATCAATCAAAAAAGATTCGATCCCAACCGGTGGCAACAGTGATATACTAAAAAAAGGCGGGCGGTACGTGGGGACGGGCCTGCCTCGAAGCGAATGGCGGCGATGGCCGGAAGGGCAGCGACTATGCGGGCGGCAGGCTTACTTTTGGCCGGGATCATGGTATCGGCGGCCGCCGTGGCGCTGTTATCGGTCTCCGTGCTGGCCCAAAGCCTTGAGATAAGCGCCTCGGCGGACAAACGGTCCATGCGGATAGGGGAGAGCCTCGTATTCACCCTGCGGCTCAAAGGCCCCGGCTCCGCCATATCCCAGCCTCCGTTGCCCCCGATTGACGGCCTGAAATTGCAGGGGCAGTACCAGACCGTGGAGACCGCCCCGGACGGTGGAAGGGTCTTCGCATACCATTACCTTTTCTCGCCGACTCGCCCAGGCCACATCGTAGTGCCGGACTTGAGCCTGCGTATAGGTGGCCAGACAAGAAGCGTGGCCGGTTTCGCCGTGGACGTGGAACAGGGCGCCGCTCAGGCCGAGAGGACGCTGCCGATGGCTCCGGCCGCTCCTCCTCCTTCCGGCGAGCTTTACTTGAACGGCGAACTTTCGGCGCCAAAGGCCTATGTGGGCCAGCCGGTCACCTACACCCTCCACCTGGTCACCCACTCTTCCGTCAGGAACTTCGAGATAACCAAGCGGCCGGACTTCCAGGGTTTCAGGAAGGTGGAGGCGCCGGAGCAGACGCCTCCGCGCTCGCGCCCTTTTTCACGGGACGGGTTGACTTTCCTTGATGTCACGGTCCTCCGCTACACCCTCTTTCCCATAGAGCAGGGCTCGTTGACGATCACCCCATTCGAAGCGTTGCTGAGGGTGGAGTCGCGCGACTCAGGAGGCCGGGTCGTGACGACGAGAATCTCCGGCGGGAAGGCCGAGCTACAGACGATTGCGCTGCCGCCCGCCCCGGCCGGCTTCAGCGGCGCCGTGGGCTCTTTCACGCTCAAGATGCAGAACGGGGTGCCGCAGCAGGCTTCGGTGGGCCAGCCTTTCACGCTCGATTACGGCGTGACCGGTTCCGGCTTTCTGCCGGATAATCCTCTCCGCTGGCAGGACACGCCTTTCTTCACCTCCTACCCGGCAACCTCACGTGACCAGAGCAGCTTCATGAACGGCGTCTTCATGGTCAACCGCACCCTTAGCCTCTCTCTTTTGCCAAAACTTCAGGGAGACGCCGTCTTGCCGGGAGCACAGCTTGTCTATTTCGACCCGGCGCTCGGCAAGTACCAGACCTCCGAAGTCACCGGCCAGAAGCTCATGGTACGTGGCACGGGCACCTCCGGCGGGCCAAGCCTCGCTCTCGCTCCCCTGATCTCGGATCCGCGCTCATCCAAACCCCCAAGAGGACTCTTTTCCAAAGGCTCTTTTTTCCTGCTTCTGGGGCTGCCATTTCTCGCAAGCGTCCTTCTTGCCTCGTGGCTCTGGCTCTATAGGACGAAACTGGCCTCTCCGGAGAGGATAGCGGCAAGGGCGCAATACCGGAAAGCGCGCCACCACTTGAGAATGTCGCGCAAGAACCTTGACGTGAGGCACGCGCAGGCGTTCCATTCCGAGGCGATTCAGGCGCTTTACGCGGGATTGAACCTCATGACAAGAAGGTCCTCGGCCGGTCTGACCAGGGGTTCGCTCGTGGAGGCGCTGACCGAGGTGGGTGTCAGCAAGGAGCGCTGTTCGGACATTATATCGCTTTTGGACCAGCTTGAATCCGCGGAATTCGCGGGGGACGTGGCGACGAAAAAGGATCTCTCCGAACGTTACGAAACGGTCCGGCGTCTAGTCGAGGAGGCGTGGCGTGCGTAAGCTCACCGTTTTCGCCTTTCTCGTTTCCGCCGCCGTGCTGGCTCCTCTGGCTCAGGCCCCGCCCGCGATGGCCGCGCAGGCAAGGCAGGCTTATGAGCAGGGCCGCTACGCCGAGGCATCGAAGCTATACGCGCTGATGGCCCAAACTGGGTATGACGGCGCCGAAGTGCAATTTGACCTCGGGAACAGCTTCCTCAAGGGAGGAGACGTAGCCCGAGCGATCGTCGCCTACAGAAGAGCCCTCCAGTTCGATTCCAAAATGGAGCCGGCAGCCAGCAATTTGGCGACGGCCAGAAGACTGCTTCCGGCGAAGGCCGTGGCCTGGCAGCCCCCACCGTGGGAAGCGGCCATAACATCTGTCGGTGCCAATGTTTTTAGTCTCTTGACGCTTCTTCTGGCGTTTGCTGGCAACCTTTTCTTATGGATCATCCTCTTTCTTGGCCCGGGCGGGACAAGAAGAACCCTTGCGGCGATTATGACCGGTCTATTCATAGCGGCGGCCATTTCCGGAGGCTGTCTATATTATGCCGTCAGGGTCGCCCCGATGCACCAGCCAGTCGTGGTCGTGTCCCCGGCCAGGGTGACGGAAAAGGCGGCCAACGAAGGGGCGGAGCTTGCAACGCTTCCTCCTGGCTCGGAGGTGGTGCGCGTGGCTTCCGCTGGCGACTGGAGCCTTTTGATGTGGGGCGAGGGGCGTGGATGGACGGAATCGGCCAACCTGGAGGCTCCTTGAACCGCTTGTTAAGGACGCTCTTTGCATTGTTGTTGGGCATTTTCGTGCTTGCCACCGGCGTTGGCCTCGTAGCCTGGCACCACCGGAAGGAACTGGCCTATCTCTTTATTCCAAATCAATCCGTGCCTTCTAGAATCAACCAGGCGCCGAAGCCAGAAAAGGAGGCAAGGCCGGAAACCGTATTGCCTTCGGCCAACCCTCCGGCCGCTCCAGCACAGCGCCCGATGTCATGGTCCGGGCTGAAAATGGCGGCATACTCGGGCAGGTTTACAGGGGACGGAGACGCCGCGAGGGCTTTGGGGGATCTCGATGAGGCATTGCTTGACGCCATCAAGGATCTAAAGGACGGCTCCGGCCTTTATCCAACGGCCCAAAACATAACGCGCTTTACTCCGTCGGACTATCAGGATTGTTCGTTCAAGCAGCCCTTCTCCGTCGTCAAAAGCCCATCGGGACGATACGATGTCCAGTTCGCCGTCGAACCGATAATGCTAAAATGGTGGGCGGCACGAGACCTTCTTTCGGCGGCTCTTTGTCAGGTATTGCTGGATGAAAACTGTCGGGCATATGGCGAAGCACCCGAATGGTTCCAAGTGGGCCTCGCGCTCGACCTCTCCAGTTTCGGCCCCATCTACGAAACCAGGTCGCTTCTTTCGTCGAGCGTGCCACCGATTCAGCTCATTTCAGGCGTGGGAGAGGGGCACGAGCGCCAGTGGCTCAATGGTTACTGGGCATTCAGGAGCCTTGAAGCCCGGCGCGGGGAGGGGGCGATTCGCAGCATCGTGGAGTCGCTTCAAAAGGGCGCCGATTGGCAGTCGGCGCTCAAAGGGTGTGGCGAGGAGGCGTCGGCGCTTGACGATAGCTATCGTGGCTGGACATCCGCTTACCTAAAAGACAAGACGGCGAACCGCGAGACCCTGTTAAACATGGTTTCTCTCCTGCGAGAGCAGCGCGAAGACGAGGCGGCCCCTCTTTTAAATGCTTTTGTGAAGGAACAGCCGCTCGACCTCTATGCAGGCGACGCCGCCTACTGGCTCGGTTACTGCAACTACAGGCTGGGAAAGTACGAAGAATCGTCCAGAGAACTTGCGGACCTCTTAACGAACTCTCCATACACAACCTCCTTACAATCCAAGGCCTGGTATTTCCTCGGACGCAGCTACCAGATGATGGGGTACACGCCTATGGCCTTACCCGAATACATCGCTGCGGCAAGGGAGCCGGAAAATCCTCTCCTCGTCCGTTTGGCCACGGCCAAGATCGAGGCTCTCCAGTGACGGATAAGCCCCTCGTGATAGGACTAACCGGGCCGAACGCCTCGGGCAAAGGCACGGTGGCCAGCATGTTGACGAGCCGCGGCTTCAACTACCACAGTCTATCCGACATCGTAAGAGAAGAGGCCCTCGCCGCCGGTTTGACGACAGGCCGTGACGACCTGATCCGTACAGGTAACGAGCTAAGGCGCGAAGGCGGCCCGTCGGCGCTGGCTTTGAGGATTTTGCCGAGGCTCGGCTCGCATGACGTCGTAGATTCGATCCGGAATCCTTCGGAGGTCAACGCCTTGCGCGCCGGAGCAGCTGGATTCGTGCTTCTCGGAGTGACCGCATCACCGGAGGTTCGTTACCTCAGGGCGCTCGCCCGGGGCCGCGCCGGCGACTACACCTCCGGACTGGAGGCCTTTCTTTTGAAGGAGGCCGAAGAAAACGGTGCCGATCCGGCTTGTCAGCAACTGGAAGCCACGCTCCGGATGAGCGACTATATCCTCTCAAATGACGGCGGCATTGAGGCGTTGGAATCCACGCTTGATGCTCTCCTTTCCACAATTTGAGGAATTTTACTGGCCCATGAAGCGGCCCCGAGTTTTGCATGCAAGCCCATTCCCTGCTAAAATTAGAAGTTAAAGGAAGGGACGTGATGAGCCATCTACGTGCGGTCGTGGAAAAGCTAAAGTCATTCGATAAGTTCGTCGTTACGACGCACATGTCTAGTGACGGTGACGGTGTCGGAAGCCAGCTTGCCTTGGGAAGGGCGCTGAAGGGCCTCGGCAAGCAAGTGGCCCTCATCAACCCGACGCAGGTCCCAGAAAACCTGAGGTTCTTGCTCCATGATCCCAATGAGATAGTCACTCCAAGAGATATCCCTTCACCAGAGAAGTTCTTCAGGTCGGCTTTTACTGTGGTAGTGGACATGGGGGCGTTTGAGAGGCTGGGAGCCGTGCTTCCTCTTTCACGCCAGAGCGAGGGATTGATCGTAATTGACCACCACCGGCTGGACCAGGAAAAGGGGGTGGTCTACCTGATTGACGAAGAGGCCTGCGCCACGGGCGCAATCGTAAGAGAAGTGATAGAGCATCTTGATGTTCCGGCCAGCCTTGAGATTGCCGAGCCGCTTTATGCAGCCATTCTCACCGACACGGGTAGTTTCAGATATCCATCCACCACTCCGAAGACTCACGCGCTCGCCGCCGAACTGCTCGCCGCTGGGGTCCAGCCACAGCGGATATACAGCGAAATTTTCGAGCGCCAAAGTCCCGCGCGCCTGAAGTTGACCGGGGCAATCTTATCTACCCTCCGTCAGTCTCCGGGCGGAAAGGTCGCTTGGATCGAAGTTCGTCACGAAATGATTCGGCGGGTTGGAGCCAGGATGGAGGACGCGGATGATCTTGTAAACTTCACTGTCCAGGTTGACGGAGTGGTAGCAGGTTTCTTTTTCAAGGAGTTGGGCAACAAGGCCACAAAGGTCTCATGCCGTTCAAGGGGAGCTTTCCCCATAGACCGCTTCGTCTCCCCCTGGGGCGGGGGGGGCCACGCAAACGCCGCCGGGGTGCGCCTTCCTATGCCGATAGATGAAGCAGAGGAGTTGTTAATACGGGAAGCCGTGGCGGCGCTCGAAGGTTATGGGGCCAAACGGTGAAAGAGCGTTTGGGCGTGTTGCTCAATGGCTGCGGGGCACTTGACGGCAGCGATGTCCACGAGGCGGTCATTGCCACTCTTGAGGCGCAGCGTGCCGGCTACGATGTAATTTTTTTGGCCAATGACAAGCCACAATTTCAGGTTTGCGACCATACGACTTTACAAGAGACATCAGGCGATACGCGTTCGCAATTTATAGAAGCCTCTCGCTTAGCTAAGGGTAAGGTATTCTCGTTAAAGGAGATATCGCCTAAATTGTTAAGCGGTGTTATCCTTCCAGGCGGGCAAGGGGCTGTCAAAAATTGGATTACCAACTTCGGCGATCTCGATAACCCTCGATCGGTTGACCCGGACGTTGCGAGTTTCCTTCTTGAAACAACCGATTCCGGAGGCTCGATCGGGGGAATCAGCCTGGCGGAGTTCGTTTTGACGACATTGTACGGATCGTGGCCCTCTGGAAAGAGTTGCATCGAGATTGGCCCCGAGGAAATTTTAATTAATGAGAGTAGGGGAGTGGTTGCAACCCCCGGCTCGCTGGTCACCTCGTCTCTTCCCTCCATCCAGACGGGCATTGCGGCCCTGGTAACATCCCTGAGACAGCTTTGTAGAAGCAAATAATCCTTATTTATAAAAGGCTTGTATTTCAGCGACTCGTCTCATATATTAATATATCGCGATAAGCTAGTTCATAATTAAGATATATATGCTAACCGATTGAGATACAATCTAATCTTACATATTGCAAAACATATGCTATTGCTCTGGCAACAATAAATAAATCTAATGGCACATCATGTATAACATCACAAATAGTGTCTTAATATTGTAATGGGTATGTTAAATTCTCGCAAATGCAGGACATTACACCGGCATCTAGTTGGTTGCGGGTGGCATGTTCTTGGGGGTATTGACGGGCGCGGCGGGAGGTAGCGAGACGCGGGCATCAAGGATGGCTCAATCAGGCTCGCCAGATATGAGACATAAGATATCTTATCAGACGTTGTAAGTGCGAGTCTACCAACTAAAAGGCCCCTGACGTTTCAGGGGCCTATAACTTCATACGCTACTCCGTGGCCGCGCACGGCGGCCAAGCGTCAGCCGGCTCAGCTAAAACCGCTGCCACAACCACCGGAGCCAGAAGCTCCGCACGCTGCCGCCGCTCCCGAGCCTCCACCAACCGACGGGACGGACATCTGCTTTTCAACCTTCGATGACCTGCACGACGGACAGGCAGGTGCCGGTGCGTCCCTTCTGAAAACCAGCTTCTCGAATCGCACTCCACAGTCATTACAACGATATTCGTAGATGGGCATCTCGTTCTTCCTCTGAGATCAAAGCGACTTCTGAACCAACCCCTTCAGCGCCGGCTTGCTTAGCGCGCCGACGTGCTGGCCGACAAGCTGCCCGCCCTTGAAAATAAGGAGCGTCGGGATCGCCATTATTCCAAATCGGTTTGGGGTCGCCGGGTTGTCGTCTATGTTCATTTTCGTGAATTTGGCCTGTCCTGCCATTTCTCCAGCCAACTCCTCCATTACCGGCGCAACCATCCTGCATGGGCCGCACCATGGAGCCCAAAAGTCAACAACGACCGCCGTCTGAGAATCGAGGACTTCCGTTTGGAAGGTCGCGTCGCTGATTTCAACTACGTCATGAGCCATTATCTTTCCTCCTGGTTTTCTTGGGGTCGAACTCGACCTCGCATGCGTTGGCAGTTCAGGTACTTACGCCCATTTTCGGCAATAGAAAGCGGTTGACGATGTACCACGCCCCAAGCATCAGGGCGAGAGTTATAATATCACGTAATGTCAATTGGATACGCCTGCTTTCTTTAGAAACTGCATCATGGGGCACCAATTGGTGAAAGCGGACTGGAACAAATTTAACCCCACAAAGGCCGTGAAGAGGTAGAAAGCCGGATGGACAAAGTAACCCAGTCCGACGCTCAGCACAACAAATAGGCCACCAATTCCGCGGAGCACTCGGTCCAACATCTGCGAACCCTCCTTTCAAAGGGTAATACAGATGCTCGTACGGTGCAACAGTAACCACGATCAATCGCCCCCCTGCTCCCCCTTCACGTCGCTTGTGGCCGCCCCGGCCTGGCTCAGCTCAGCCTCGATTCTCTCCGCGTCTCGCCATAAGGACAGCCTGACCACTCCGCCGCGGGCTTCGGCCAGGATTCTGCCGGCGCTCTGCCATTCCGGCTTTAGCGAAAGAAGGGCCAGCGGTTCCGAGATATGGCGCCGCAGGGTTCTGCCGATATTTCTAGCGCCGTACTCTGAAGAATAGCCCAAGCTTGCCAGCAGCCTCCTGGCGCCCGATGAAAGGATCACTGATTTGCCTTGTCTGGCAAGCCGTTCCTGCAGGTCGTGCAACTGGAGGTCCACTATGGATTCCATCGTCTCTGGGCCGAGACCCTTGAAAGTGATTATCTCGTCAATGCGGTTCAAAAACTCGGGAGTGAAGTTGGCCCGGACCTGCCGAAGGACCCCTTCGTCCAAGCCCGATTCTCCACCCTCTTCGCGGTAGCCCAATTTCCCGTGAGAGAAGATCTCCGTCCCGACGTTGCTGGTCATAATTATCGTCGCGTGGTGGAACCTCACCGTGCGGCCTTTTCCGTCGGTCAGCCGGCCCGCATCGAATATTTGCAGGAAAAGGTTCATGACCTGAGGGTCCGCCTTCTCCACCTCGTCAAAAAGAATGACGCAATATGGGTTGCGCCTGACGCGGTCGGCGAGCTGGTTCTGGTCGTAATAGCCCACGTACCCAGGCGCGGTGCCTATCAGCCTCGACGTGCTGATCCGCTCCATGTACTCGCTCATATCAATGCGAATGAGCTTTTCCTCGTCCCCAAAGAGCACTTCCGCCAAGCGTCTTGCGAGCTCGGTCTTCCCGACGCCGGTCGGGCCTACGAAGAGAAACACTCCATCGGGCCGGTCTGCGTCCAAATCCATCCCGAGCTTGCAGCTCCTTACTACCCTGCTCACCGCGTTTACGGCCCGCTCCTGGCCCACCACCTTTTCGGAAAGCAGGCGCTCCATGGCCGCGAGCCGGTCGTGGCTTAAGAGCGCCAGCCGCTCCAGTGAGACCCCAGACATCTCCGCGAGCGTCTGGAGCATGTCTTCTCTCGTGACTTCAAGGCATTCCCCCGCGGGTTCCCGCATGGCCACCCGCGCCGCCGAGCGGTCCATCAAATCGAGCGCGCTCTCGGGGAGAGACCTCGTGTTTATGGAGGTGCGGATGAGATCCAGGCTGTTTTCGAACAAGTCAGAAGGAATTGAGACGCCGTGGAACGCCTCGTAAGCCGGGCGTCGCAGGCGCAGCACCTTTTTGACCTCCTCAAGAGGCAGCTCCTCTATTCTTATTACGTGGAAATTTTTGAGAAGCGATGGGTCTTTCTCCAGAAGGTTCGAAAGCGCCTCCTCGTCGGTCGTTCCAATGACCTGCATATCGCCCTTCGACAACGCCGGGCTCAGCAGCGCCGCCGAATCAAGCGAGGCTCCGCGAGAACCTCCGGTGTGAACCAACTGGTGCATGTTCTCGATGACCGCCAGGTCGCCTTTCTCGCGGAGCTTCCGCACCAAATCAAGGACGCGTTCCTCGAACTGGCCCCTGAACCTGGCGCCCGCGATCAGCGCCGGCACGTTGATGGCTTGAACCCGCTTGCCTTTTAGATGCTCCGGCGCGTTGCCCTCGTGCAGCCGCAGCGCCACCTCTTCTATGATGGCCGTCTTGCCCACACCAGGGTCCCCTACCAGAAGGGCGTTCCTCTTGTCGCGGCAGGAAAGGACCTCGATGACTTGCCCGACTTCCGCTTCCCTTCCGGCCAGTACCACTCGAGGCCTGCCCGCGACAAGGTTCGAGAGAGAAACAAGAAGTTCCTCCTGCGGGGCGCCACCCTTCTCAGCCGCTTCGGCAGTACCCTTGGCTTCAAGTTTGACTCTCGCCGCCTGGCGCTTTTCCGAAGCCGTGGGATGATGCGGGTTGAGTATGAGGGCTTTTTCATAGGCGCGCTGCGCTCGTCCCCAATCCGCCTTCACCGCGTAAACGTCGCCCAGCGACACGTAGGCTTCGTCGCTGACGGGAAATCTTTCAAGGAGCCTGTTCAGAGACGAAATCGCCTGCTGCGGCCTGCTCGCCGCGAGACAGTCGTTCGCCATCTCGTGGTAGAGGACCGGGTACTCCGGCTTGACGGTCAGGGCAAGTTCCCACTCCCCCACCGCTCTCGCCGGCTCTCCGCGTGACGAATAATCCTGGGCGTTCAGACAGTGCGTCAACACCGAAGCATAGAGCGCGGCCTCTCGATTCCTGCCACCGGCCAGCCTGTAGAGATTGATAGCTTTCCCGTATGCGCCGAGCCTGAGGAGCCATTCGGCCAGGTCCATCACAAGCTGGGTGGCGAACATCAGGCTGTATCCATCGGAGCCGAGCGCCCTGTAAAATACCCCCTCCGAGGTCAACATCCTGAAGATGAAGGATTTGTTCTCCTCCACCAGAAAGAATGGATAGAGTGGCAGGGGGGGGACCGTCTCGTGCACCAGGTAGAGCCCCTCCCTGATCTGGCGCGACAAGCTTTTCAGCCTCGACACCGCTGGGCCGCTGTTGCCCGGAAGCACTTCAACATCCGGCGCCTCCATCGTCTGCGATGAGGGCCTGACGATGGTGAGCGCTCCCGTCCAATTGTTGATGAAGAAGGTCAACGCGTCCGCAAGTGCCCTCTCGGCTTCAGGGCCCTTGCGGCCAGAAGGCTGGAGAGAGGATATATGGACCATATCTTCGAGTATCTGCTGGTACTTTCTCAGGTAGAGAGGTATCAGGTCGCGGCTCGCGCCATGCACGGGGAAGACCTGGGCGAACACGTCCCTGTAGCGCGTGAAAAGTACGCTCTGGAACTTGGCGTGATTCTCCATGGAGGGGTCTTGCATCGAGGCGATCGCGAACTGCGAAAGCTCCCTGATGAAGTTGTTTTTCTGGGCGGCCCCGGCCATGCCTGCCGCCGAGACCATATGGAAGGCCTCAGCCAGGAACAGGTAGGCTTCATCGTTGACGGAATCTGAGCCCTCCCCCTTGCGGCCAGGCGATGCAACCGCAAGGAAGGCCAGCCTTTCCCGCGCCCTGTCAAGAGCCTCCCCCAGCGAAAGCGTCAACCCTCGACCTCCACGCGGATGTCATCCGACCGGACGATGAAAACCTTTTCGTTGTTGTCCAAAGGGTCCGCCGGAAAGATGAAAAATCCCGAGTGGCCATCGGCCATGTTGATCACCCTGCCGCGCATCGTTTCGCCGTCGTGAAAGGTCACTTTGACGGCTTTCCCGGCTTTTGGGGATTCATCGGAAAAATCGCCGTGTGCGTGATAATGGGGATTCCCGCCGAAGTCCTTCACGAAGAAGATCGCCTTGAGCTCGGAGAGGGGCACCGACTCGACCTTTCCCTCGGTATTGATCACCTTGATGCTCTTGAAGGCCGCCGAGAAGTGCGAATAGGTGCAGCACCTTATCATAGCCCCGTCGCGCCGCCTAAGAATCAGCTTTTGTTGCATCCAGCGTACCTCCCTATAGGCAGTTGAGCACGTCCTCGAGAGAGGCGTAGCCGCCCAGAGCCTTCATTATCCCGTCAACTTTCAGCGTGAACGTCTGGTCCTTGAATGCTTTGGAGCGTATCTGCTGCACCGGTTCCTTGGCTATGATCATCTTCCCCAGCTCCTCGTTGGGCTTGTATAGCTCGTACAAGCAGATGACCCCTCGGTACCCCGTCCCCTGGCACGCCGGGCAGCCTTGCGGCTTGTAGAAATTGGCTCCCTGGGGGAGTTTCAGCCCAATCTCCTTCTCGATGCTCGGATCGGCCGGATTTGCCTGCCGGCATGAAGGACAAAGCCGCCTCACCATTCGCTGGTTGATTACGGCGGCCAGCGATGCGACGATGAGAAACGGCTGCACCCCCATGTCAATCAGGTTCTGAATCGTGCTGACCGAATCGTTAGCCGTCATCCGCGCCAGGACCAGCCTTTTGGCGAACGCGCCCTGTATGGTAGCCCTGGCATCGGGCTCGCTGCTTATGTCTCCGATGTAAGCCACGTCCGGTTCCTGCCTCATGAGAGCCATGATGGCCTCGGCGAAGGTGTACTCGCTCTTCTCCTCCGGCTTGCCCTGGATCATTCCATCTATTTCATACTTGACGACCGGATCGAAACCCAACGCAAGCTGGTCCGGCCTGAGTTGTTCGAGAATCGAGGCGTAGATCGTGGTCCTCTTCCCGGAACCGGGCGGCCCCGTAACGAGGTAAAGGCCTGAACCTCGAGCCAACGCCTTTTGGTAAACCGCCAGGACGGCCGGTTGCATCCCAAGCTGGTTGAGCCTCATTGTCGCGCTGACCTTGTACGAAAGCTTGATGACGATGGACTCGCCGAAGAGCATCGGGATAGTGTAGACATTCAACTCGAGCTTCTTCTCCCCGTGGACAAGCTTGAAATAGCCGCTTTGGGGAATGCGGCTCTTGGTGATGTCAAGCCCCGCCAGAACCTTTATCCGGTTAGCGACGTTGAGCTTCAGTCTCTCTGGTACCTCGTTGACCTTGCGGAGAGTCGCCCCCTCCCTAACCCTGATGACGTAGCCGTCCTGGACGGGTTCGAGGTGTACTTCCGTCGCGCCTGACTCAGCCGCCGCTGAAATGACCTTGTCAACCTCCTCGATGACGTTCTTGTCCTCGACGGGGTTCCTTGCCTGCCGCATGTCGGCGTCGCTTTTTCGCGCTGATTCATAAACGATCTTCTCAGCCATGACAGCTTCTCCCTCGCACCCAATTTAGCACCTGAAAGCCTTTGTTACAAGCGGCCAGGTGGGCCTGGCCTCCAGCCCGTCCCAACCGAGGCTTACAAGGCGGCCGAGCCCCAGAATGTTCTTGGAGTCCTAGGCGGGACTTGGGCTCAGTTTCCGGCAGCCGGCTCGACCATGCGTTCGATCGCCACGCACCTTCCGGTCGCGTCGTCCACCTCGGCGAAAACTACGGCGGCTTTTGCATTTCCCTTGGCCACATTGAGCAGGACCGGCATCCCGGTAAGGATCCTCCTCGTGGAATCTTCCACGTCCATGCCTATCACCGACGCGAATGATCCAGTCATCCCGGCGTCGCTTATGTAGCCCGTTCCCTTCGGAAGAATCTCGGCGTCGTTCGTCTGGACGTGCGTATGGGTGCCTATTACGAGGCTTGCCCGCCCGTCGAGGTAGAACCCCATCGCTCTCTTCTCGCTGGTGGCCTCCGCGTGAAAGTCAACCAGGAGACACTTTTCCCCGGAGGGGACTTCATCGAGAAACTGGTCAATGGCCCGAAACGGACAGGCGATCGGCGGCATCATCACCTTGCCCTGGAGGTTCGCCACGCGGAGCACCTTGCCACCGGCCAGTTCCAGTCTGACCACTCCCCTGCCAGGACATTCGGGCGCGAAGTTGAGGGGGCGGATCACGCGTTCCTCGCCCTTCAGCAGTTGGAGCGCCTCTTTCTTGTCCCAAATGTGGTTGCCAGTCGTGATGACGTCAACGCCCAAGTTGAAGAGGTCCTGGATCACCTTCGCCGTCAGCCCGAAGCCGCCCGCGGCGTTTTCGCCGTTCGCGATGACAGCATCCGCTCCGTAACGCCGCCGCAAGCCGCCAATCACAGAAGCAAGCGCGTGACGCCCCGGCTTGCCGACTATGTCTCCAAAAAATAGGATATTCACGATGCTCAGCCCTTGCTCTAGCGGCGGCCTCTGCTTGACCGGCGCCACGTCTCATTATACACGAGGAGTTGCCAATGCTCGCCGCTGGTCAAGGACGTTGACAGTGGCTGGGCTTAGTGGCATACTTCACCACTTGAGTGCCGCCAATGGTGGCGCACCCGCGCGAAAGCAATCTTTCTGGGGGTCAAAAGTGAAAGTCCACGAATACCAGGCAAAGGAAATCCTGGAGCGGTTCGGCGTGTGCGTGCCCAAGGGGCGCGTGGCGGCGACGCCGGATGAGGCGGCTTCCATCGCCAAAGATCTCGGTGGCCGCATCGTCGTGAAGGCGCAGATCCACGCCGGAGGACGCGGAAAAGGAACATTCACCGACGGCTTCAAGGGCGGGGTCAAGCTCGTCAACGGGCCCGGCGAGGCTCGCGAGGTGGCGTCCAAGATGCTGGGCAACGTCTTGGTGACTCACCAGACCGGACCCGCCGGCAAGCAGGTCCAAAAGGTTTACGTCACTGAGGCGAGCAGCATCGCCAAGGAGTACTACCTCGGCATCGTTCTCGATCGGGCCAAGGGCATGAACGTCATCATGTCCTCGACCGAAGGCGGCGTGGAGATAGAGAAGGTCGCCGCCGAGACGCCCGAGAAGATACTGAAGACTTGGGTCAGTCCGCTCGCCGGCCTCCAGGCCTACCAGGCGCGTGAGATCGCCTTCGGCCTTGGCTTCAAGGGCGAGGCGTTCAAGGACTGTGTCAAGCTGGTGGCCGCTCTCTACAAGGCCCACGAAGAGACCGACGCCACGCTCACGGAGATAAATCCGCTCATCCTGACCGAAGAGGGGCGCGTCGTCGCGCTGGACGCTAAGATCAACTTCGACGACAACGCCATCTACCGCCACCCGGAGCTTCCCGCGCTGAGGGACTTTTCCGAAGAGGACCCCCTCGAAACCGAGGCCAGCAAATTCGACCTCAACTACATCAGGCTCGACGGCTCGATCGGCTGCATGGTGAATGGAGCGGGTCTCGCGATGGCGACGATGGACGTAATCAAGCTCGAGGGCGGCGAGCCGGCCAACTTCCTCGACGTAGGCGGCGGCGCGACGATGGAGCGCGTCAAGAACGCCTTCCGCATCCTGCTCTCTGACAAGAAGGTGAAGGCGGTTCTCATTAACATCTTTGGCGGAATCGTCAGGTGCGACGTCATAGCCGAGGGCGTCATAGCGGCGGCGAAAGAAATAGGCGTATCCCTGCCGGTCGTCGTGCGCCTTCAGGGAACCAACGTTGACAAGGGCCGCCAGATGTTGCAGGAATCCGGCTTGAAATTCAAGGTTGCCGACAATCTAAAGCAGGCGGCGGCGATGGCCGTGGCCTCCGTGGGGTGAAGAAGCCATGAGCATTCTCGTCAACAAGAAGACGCGGGTCGTCGTTCAGGGATTGACCGGCAAGGAAGGCTCCTTCCACGCCAGGCAGTGCCTCGAGTACGGGACGCAGGTCGTTGCCGGCGTGACGCCTGGCAAGGGCGGCGGCAGGTGGGAAGAAAAAGTTCCCCTCTTCGACACGGTGAAAGACGCCGTCAAGGAGACGGGGGCAAACGCCTCTCTAATTTTTGTCCCTCCCCCGTTCGCGGCTGACGCGATATTGGAAGCGGCCGGCGCCGGGATTGAAATCGTCGTATGCATAACCGAAGGCCTTCCGGCCAAGGACGAAGCCAAGGTAAAAGCCGTCTTGGAAAGCACTAACACCCGCCTCATCGGCCCCAACTGCCCCGGGATAATCACTCCTGGCGAGTGCAAAATGGGGATCATGCCGGGCTACATCCACAAGAGGGGCAAGATTGGCGTGATTTCCCGGTCGGGGACATTGACCTATGAGGCGGTATGGCAGTTGACCGAATGCGGGCTCGGCGAAAGCACCTGCATCGGGATAGGTGGAGACCCCGTTCCGGGCACTTCCCACAAGGAGGCGCTCAAGCTCTTCAACGCCGATCTTGAAACCGAGGGCGTCGTGTTGATCGGGGAGATCGGCGGCACTTCCGAAGAAGAGGCCGCCCATTACATCAAGACGCGAATGAAAAAACCGGTCGTCGCCTTCATCGCGGGCCAAACCGCCCCTCCAGGCAGGCGCATGGGCCACGCCGGGGCTATCATCGCTGGCGGCAAGGGAACTGCCGCCGAAAAGATGGCGGCTTTGGCCGCCGCCGGCGTGCGCGTGGTGAAATCGCCGGTCGAGATCGGCGCCGCCATGATGGAGATGGTTAAGTAGGGTTGCCCGTCAAGCGGATACATCTCTATAGGGGATGAAGATGGCAGAAGCTCTTCAGGTGTTAAGCGGCCGGGTCGAGGAAGGAACCGAAGTTGGTTCGCCCCGGCTGAAAGAAATAAAGAAGGACAAGCTGGCCGTTTCGGGCCACGGCCAAAAAGTCAAGAAAGACTTGACGATTACCGTGATCAAGGGCCATTGCAAGGGGAGCCTGTGCAATATCTGCGTAGCCTATTGCCCTGAAAAGGTCCTCGCGATGGGGTTCAGGCACGTCGAGATAGTGAACGCCGACGCCTGCACCAAGTGTATGCTCTGCGAAATCCGATGCCCCGATTTCGCCATCTTTGTAGACTAAGGGGACGCCATGAGCGAACATGCAAAGCGGGTGAGATTCCTTTCCGGAAATGAGGCGTGCTCGTTGGGCGCGCTCGCCGCCGGGTGCAGGTTTTTCGGCGGCTACCCAATAAGCCCTTCGTCTGAAATAGCCGAATTCCTTTCCGGCCACCTCCCGAAGATTGGAGGCAAGTTCATCCAAATGGAGGACGAAATAGCCTCCATCGGGGCGATTCTCGGCGCATCGCTCGCGGGGGCCAAGTCCATGACCGCCACGTCCGGGCCGGGCCTCTCGCTGATGCAGGAAAACCTCGGCTTCGGCATGATGGCCGAAATCCCGTGCGTCGTGGTTGATGTCATGCGCGGCGGTCCCTCGACCGGCAACCCCACTGGGCCTTCGCAGTCGGATGTGATGGCGCTTCGGTGGGGCACCCACGGGGATCATCCCGTCGTGGTCGTTTGCCCGGCCTCTATAAAAGAGGTCTATTACGGCACGATAGACTGTTTCAACTACGCCGAAATGATGCGGACGCCGGTCGTCCTCGCGATGGACGAGATCACCGCCCACATGAGGGAAAAAATTGAGATACCGGCGCCGGAAGAGCTTCACATTGAATACAGAAAAAAACCTGCCTTCAAGCCCGGAGAGTCCTACTTTCCCTATCAGCCGGGTCCGGACCTCGTCCCCGTAATGGCCGATTACGGCCAGGGCATCCGTTACCACGTCACGGGCCTCAACCACGACAAGACCGGCTTCCCCACCGGCAACCCCGAAGTAATGGAAGAGGGCAACCGCCGGCTTCTGGAAAAAATAGAGCGCAACAAAGAGAAGCTGATCAAGTACGAGGAGTACAAGACATCGGACGCGGATGTGCTCGTTGTCGCTTACGGCTCCACCGCGAGGTCGGCGAAGCGCGCGGTTGACGACGCGAGGGAGCGCGGAGTGAAGGCTGGGCTCTTCAGGCCGGTCACCTTGTACCCCATCCCCGACAAGGCGCTTGAGGCCGCGGCCTCGAAAGCGAAGAGGGTCATAGTTCCGGAGATGAACCTCGGACAGTACATCATGATCGTCGAGCGCGTCCTTGGCCACAACGTGAAGCTTTCTGGCGTCAACCTGGTCAACGGCGAACCCATCCAGCCGTCCAAAATCCTCTCCGCGATCGTGGGAGAATGAGCCATGCCTATGGACTATTTTGAGTACCTTCGCAAAGACAAGATGCCTCACATCTGGTGCCCCGGCTGCGGCCACGGCACCATCGTAAAGTCCATCTTGAGGGCCATTGACAAGCTCCAGTGGAAAAAAGATGACGTCGTGGTCGTCTCCGGGATAGGCTGTTCCAGCCGCACGCCCGGGTATCTTGACTTCAACACGTTGCACACCACGCACGGCCGTGCTCTCGCCTTCGCCACCGGCATCAAGGTCGCGAACCCCAAGCTGCACGTCGTCGTCGTCGCTGGAGACGGCGATTCAATGGCCATCGGCGGCAACCACTTCATACACACCTGCCGCCGCAATCTCGACATCACGCTCGTCGTTTACAACAACAACATCTACGGCATGACCGGAGGACAGGCATCCCCCACCACCTTCAAGGGATCGCGCGGCACGACGGCGCCATACGGGGCGATCGAGGACCCCTTCGACGTCTGTGAAATGGCGAAGGCGGCGGGCGCCTCCTTCGTGGCCAGGGCGCTGGACCTTGACGCCGTCGCCATGGACAGGGTGATAGTGGCCGCCATGGAGAACAAGGGTTTCTCCGTCGTGGACGCATGGTCGCAGTGCACGACCTACTTCGGCCGCCAGAACAAGTGGGGCTCGGCCTCCGACATGATGGACCGCTACAAAGAGATGACCTACAACGTGAAGGCCGCCGACAAGCTCGCTCCCGAACAAAAAGCCGGGAAGTTTCCGGTCGGCGTTCTTCACCAGGTGCAGCGCACGGAATGGTGCGAACAGTACGATAAGCTGATAGACAGTTTGAAGGCGAGGGACTAAAATGGGAAAGCGCTATGAAATCAGGCTGGCCGGCTCCGGCGGCCAGGGGCTAGTGCTCGGAGGCGTGATTCTGGCCGAAGCCGCGGCCATTTACGACGGGAAGAACGCGGTACAGAGCCAGTCGTACGGCCCCGAATCAAGGGGCGGTGCGAGCAAGAGCGAGGTCATCATCAGTGATAGCGACATTGACTACCCAAAGGCGACCAAGATAGACCTGCTCCTGCTCTTCACCGAGGTCGCCGCGCAAAAGTATTTGAAGGACTGCCCGGCCACGTGCCTTGTGGTCGCCGACAGCGACCTGGTTCCGACAGAAATCCCCTCTTCCTACCGTTCGGTGAAGGCTCCTATCACCAGGATAGCCAGAGAAAAGGTAGGCAAGGAATTCGTCGCCAACATAGTGGCATTGGGCCTTCTTCGCGAGCTGACCGGCGTCGTCACGAGAGAGTCTCTCGAAAAAGCCGTGCTCTCCAGAGTCCCCAAAGGCACAGAGGAACTTAACAAGAAAGCCCTGCAGCTTGGAAGCGACGCCGCGAAAGAATTCGGCGGCCACTTGGCGAAAGGCTGATTGATGATCCAGAGGACGCTCACGATTATAAAGCCCGACGCGGTGCGAGCCAGAGTGCAGGGCCATATCATCCAGCGGCTCTTGGACGACGGCTTCAATATTTTGGCCATGAAGCAGCTTGCCCTGTCCAAACGGAACGCCGAGGAGTTTTACGCGGTTCACCGGGAGCGGCCCTTCTACGGGGAACTGGTCCAGTTCATGACCTCCGGGCCAGTCGTGGTCGCTTGCCTTGAGAGAGAGGACGCCGTCGCCGCCCTGCGGAACGTGATGGGGCCCACCGACTCAAGCAAGGCGCCGAAAGAGACGATCCGCGGAAGGTTCGGGGCCAACATCCAAAACAATGCCATACACGGCAGCGACAGCCCGGAAAACGCCGCCAAGGAGATCGCCTTCTTCTTCGCGGCATCCGAACTCGCCGCCGCCGGGTCGGATGCAACGGGCGATTCTTCGAGCGGACACCAGCCTCACTTAGCCACGAGCCGTCCTCCGAGGCTTAAAGAGCGCTGAATCTTGAACGGCGAGCGCGACCGTTTTCCGGCGCCTGGAGATTTTGACCGCCCAATCTCCCCCATTGGCAATGGAAAGTGCACCATTGAGGTGGGAGGTCTTTCGCTCCAAATCGCCGGTGCTTCAATGGCTCTTCTCGATCAGCTCGCCGAACGCTACTCTCCTTTTCTCGCGAACCGCCCGGCCGCGCACGAGGTAATTCTTGAAGCCGGCGAGAACAGCTACCTTCACCACGTTCCAGGGTCTTTGTTGCGGCTGGAGGAGAACCGGGATCAGCATGGCGAGGTTTTAGTCTCTCACAACTTCGCCGCCCGCCGGACCGGAAACAGCGGGCGGCTTTTGCTGTCCGCGCCGGAGGACGTTGAAGATTCCTTGCTCGCGATTGAAAACTACCTTAGATGGACGCTCGCGGACATGGCGCTTGACCACGGAGGCTTCATCCTCCATGCCGCCGGCCTAGCCAAAGGTGGTAGCGCCTACCTCTTTTTCGGGCCATCGGGTGCCGGCAAGAGCACCATCGTCTCTCTGAGCCCTGGCACGAGCATCCTTTCCGACGACTTGGTGCTCGTGATTCGGGGGGAAAGCGGATGGCAGGCGGCTACGACGCCATTCAAGGGCATGTTCCCGCAGGGCGCCAAAGACAGGGCCATTTACCCCCTGGCGGGCCTTTTCAGACTTGTTCAGTCCCCCATCGTAGCCCTCTCCGGGCTGCCGATGGGCCTGGCCGTGGGGATGGCGATGGCATGCTGCCCGTTCGTTTCCGATCCCGTCAAGAGGCATGATAAACTGATGACGTTGGTCGAGAACTGCTGCCGCGAGACTGGCGTCAGGGAGCTTCGATTCAGAAGAGATTCATCTTTTTGGAAGCTTATCGAGAGGTGACCATGTTTGATCCCAAGCTCTACAGCCGCAATCCCGACGTTGCGTGGCGCCTGATCGAGGGCCAGGCCGTTCTTGTCCATAACAGGGAAGGGGAAATCGAAGTCCTGAACGAGCTGGGCAGCTACCTCTGGGGACACGCCGGAGAGCCCCTCGATGGCCTGGCAGGCAATATCAGCCAGGATTTTGACGTTACCAAAGAACAGGCGCTTCAGGACTCGGAGGAGTTTTACCAGGCGCTCGTGGCCTCTGGAGCACTCCAACCCGTCAAAGGGAAGTAGATGGCGACTACCCTCGAAGAGCTCTTCGCGAAGGCCACCCGCAACTCTCATCCTATCTTCGCGATGTTCGAGTTGACCTACCAGTGCAACTTCGCCTGCCGCCACTGCTACAACCCCATCGAAAGAAAGAACCAGGCCCGCGTCGGCAAGAAACCGGTTCCAAGCGCCGCTCCACTTGCTTTTGAGGAGATAGTTAGCCTTCTTGACCAGCTCGAGGAAATGGGCGTGCTATATCTTTCGCTGACGGGCGGAGAGCCCCTCACGCATCCACGGTTCTGGGATATCCTGGAAGCCGCCAAGGAGCGCGGGTTCGCTCTTCGCATTTTCACCAACGGGGCGCTTATCGCGCCGTCCATCGCCGACCGCCTGAATGAAATCGGACCGCACTGCCTCGAAATATCAATCCATGGAGCTACCGATTCAACCGCCGAAGCGCTTAGCCAAGTCAAAGGCTCACACCAAAGCATGCTACGAGCCCTCGGTTATTTGAAAGATAGAGGCCTGCGCGTATATCTCAAGTGCACAGTAACAAGGCTTAACGAAGGAGAATTGGAGGGAATCAAGGCCATCTCCGACTCCTTCGGCTTTCCCGTCTTTTTCGATCCGGTCATAACGCTCTCGGACGACGGCCAGGAATACCCGCTGGAAATGAGAGCCTCCGACGAAGGGATCGCCAAGCTTTATAGAAGCGACGGGCTCAACATAGGCAATTCCCCATTCGAGTGGGAGCCAGGCGAGCTCAGTTGTACCGTCGGCGCCGGAACTCTCCATATAACTCCCTACGGCGACGTGCAACCGTGTATTCAGTGGAAGCAATCGGCGGGAAACATCAGGGAGAAGCCCCTGAGAGAAATATGGTCCGCTTCGCCAATTCTCGAAGAGGCAAGGCGCGTAGCCCGGGAGATGCCGGTGCTGATAAAAAACGGTACTAGAGATCACGCCTTTTGCCGCCACTGCCCAGGCCTTTCTCTCCTGCGTTATGGGGATCCGAGACGGCTCGAAGAACAGTATCTCCGAGTGGCCAGGATCAAGGCCGAAGTATCACAAAGCGAGGCCGCCGCAAAACCAGAATGACTCTCACCCATGGCCAGATGGCACGCCGAGAGGGGGGCTTGACACGGACAAAAAATATCATATAATTTCTAAAGATGCCCTTGGAACGGGGCGCTGCGGAGGAGGAATAATGCGGCGGACTTACGAGAAACCGGCGGTGGTTTACAAAGAAAAAATTGAGGCTCGCGCGGGAACTTGCAACAAGGCTAATTCAGGCGCGTGCACTATCGTGGTTAGCTGACAGCTTGAAGCCCTTGGGAGGCCGAAGTGAAGAAGAGCTATGAAAAACCGCAGGTGATCTACCGCGAGAGAATCGAAGCCCGTGCCGCTGCCTGCAATAAGGCTGATGCCACTTGCGGGACCGTGGTAAGCTGACCGAACTTTTTTCTATTAAGGATGAAGCCCAACCATTAGGGAAAGCCGGTTGAAAAGAACATCCTGGGGGGGCAGGTTCACTTGGGCCATCCTCGGTTTGTTCTGGTCGGTTTCGGCAGTAGCATTCGAGGGCGCCGCCTCAAGCTCCACTGCTTCAGGCGGCGCCCTTAATATTTCCGTCGAGCTATCCCGCGCCCAAATTGGGTCTTTGATAGCGCCAATGCCGGAGGGCCACTCTCCGTTTTCTCAGGAGATATCCCTGAAGGTAGCGCTCCCTGCTCCCGACGCCAGGTTGTCTCTCGATGCCGTCTCGCAAACATCCGAAGAGAAAACATGGCCTCGCTTCTGGCCCAAGGCGCTGGCAGTGACGATGAAAGAAATGCCGTGGGCGCGTCTGGGAGTCCGCGGCGAATGGCGTGGCATCCCTTACCAGGAAATTCTGATGCATCCTCTTGCCCCGGGCTCCCGCGAAGCAACATTCTCGTTGTCCGCCCGCGGCAGCCTTCTAGTGCGGATCGTCGCTGGTAATGGCCATTTCGCCTCCACTACCAATCCAAGCACGCTGACGAAAGAGTCGCCGCTGTTTGTAAACCCGGCCGATGTGCATCCGGTTTCGGCCAAACCTCATTCGGCGTATGAAGAATCAAATGTCTCTACTTTGGCTGAAGGCGCGTTGAGCGCTTCGCCTTCGTTCCCTCCGCCCGGGATCCTTACCCCATTGCTGCGCATATCCATAAACCAGGATGGGCTTTACCGCCTCGACTATTCGACACTAACCGGGCTGGGCTTCAACCCGTCTCTATTCGACCCGAGAGACTTCCATCTGCTCAGCCGGGGCGCAGAGATACCGATCCTCGTCGAAGGCGAATCGGACGGCCATTTCGACCCCGCCGACGACGTCATCTTCTATGGCCAGGAGCTTTCTATTACCAATAGGGCTGTATGGAACGGCGGTGACTTTACCAACACCAACGTCTACTGGCTCTACGCCGATTCCACTCCTGGAGCGAGAATGGCTTCCTTAGCCTCGGCGCCAACTCATGGATTTCCCTCTATCACGAAGACCCAGGCGACATTTCACCTCGAACAGAACAGCCGCATTGACACGGTTGACCACCTTCGCCCGAACGGCGACGTCTGGTTCTGGGCTCCGTCGCTGTGCAATCCGGCCATTCCGCCCACGTATCTTTCCTCGCAGACCTACAGCGCCGTGCTTCCCCACGCCGCTGGCGGCGACCTCTCAGTACGAGCGGTCGTCGCGGGCACAACGACCCTGACCCACAGCGTTTCTCTGGCTGCTAATGGCGCGAATCCATCTTCCGGTACCTTGAACCCCTACACCTGGGCGGGCGTTTCGATTTCCGACACATCGAGAACCTACTCTGGATTGATTGGCTCCTCTTCCTCCCCAGGGGCCTCCGCTTCGATCTCTCTACTTCTTACATTGAATCTCCCCTCCTCTGGACAGGATTGGGCTGCAACGGACTTTTTCGAGCTGACCTACAGCAGATACCTGGCGAGCGATTCTGGCGCGCTGCTCTTCTCAGACAGCAACGCTAACGCCACTTACAGCGCCACGGGCTTCTCCTCCCTTCCCTACGCTCTGGATATCAGCGCGAAGGATAGCGCCACCGGCCTCGCCTTGCCGGTTTTGCTGACGGGTGGAAGCTTTTCAAGCGGAACACTCACCTTCGAGATGGCGCAAAACCCTTCAGTGGCCTCGCGCCAAGTGGCGCTCTCATGCTCCCCTCTCGCGCCGCTCTCTTCCACGGTAGCGGCGCCTTCGTCTCTCTCGGACCCATCCAACGCCGCAGACCTGCTCATTTTGACTACGCCAGACTTCGAGTCGAGCGACCCTTCGAGTGCATGGCAGCGCTACATAGCCAGGCGCTCTGCGGCCATGCGCGTCAAGGTCGTCGAAGCCCAGGATGTTTACGACAACTTCTCTTATGGGATTTTCGATCCCACGGCATTCAAGTCCTTCTTCAACGTCATTGGCTCCTCGTGGCTTCCGGCGAACAGGCCCAAATACGTGCTAATCTTCGGCGACGGCACCTATGACTACAAGAACTACCTTGGGACATCCGGCTTTAAGAATTTCGTTCCCACCATGATGTTCGAGGACATGGGCGATTCCCAGCGCCTGGGGAGGTACGCTTCGGATTGCTGGTACACCGATTGGAATGGCGACGGATACCCCGACGCCGCCGCAGGCCGCATTCCCGCGACCAGTTTTGCCAGTTCTGAAGCCATGTTGAGCAAGATCATGGGCTACGAGGACCAGGCACTTTCCGGGTCGTGGTTCAGCCAGGCGCTCCTGGTTTCTGACCAGACCGACTCTGAAGGCCAGAACTTCGAAGCCCTTAATGACACGCTGGCCTCGGCATGGCTGTATCCTCCATGGACCAGCCAAAAAATATACTATGGCCAGCCACCATACAACGGGAGCGATTCGCTCACCTGCGCCAGCGACATACGAAACGGCTTCCCCAACTGTGCCTTGACTAGCTACGTCGGCCACGGCCTTTTTTACTGGTGGGGTTACTACGGAGGGAGCGCCTCGTTTTTTACCAGCGATAAGGTGAGAAACAGCAACACTCAATCGGACATTGACCTGCTCTCCCCGACGACCCACCTCCCTTTTGTCATCATGGGGACATGCTACGCCTCCGCCTTCGACGAGCCTAACACCCCTGCGCCGGCGATCGCAAAGGACCTCTTCTCCCGCCCGGACAGGGGTTCCATCGGCTCCTGCGGTAACACGACTATCGGATATCTCTCGGAGGACAACGCCTTCAGCGGCACCTTCTTCCAACAGGCCTTCGGCATGTACAAGGTCCGTGTGGACGGCGACCTGGTTGAAGCCGGCAGGTTTTCGCTCCCCTCTTCGGATACTAGGGGCATTTTCAATAACGTGACCATAGGCGATCCGTCGCTGGCGCTCAGGCTTCCGGCCCCTCCTCCGCCCGCTTCACTGGCGGCGGCCTCTCAGAATGCCGCCGTCCAGCTTTCCTGGACGGCGCCTTCGCCGGCGGCTTCCAATATAAGGCTGTACCGTTCATCCAACGGCGGAACATCCTGGACGCTTGTTGCCCCGGCTATCCCCGGGACGCAAACTTCCTACACCGACGGCAGCCTTATTAACGCCACGGCTTATTACTATTACACGACTTCTCTCGACTCGAGTGGCTTTGAAGGTCCCCCCTCCAACATCGCCTCGGCAACGCCGCTCAACCCCAACCCTCCCGCCGCTCCGACGGGACTGGCGGCGACCGATACCGGAAACGGCGATTCCTTGAACATCACCTGGAACGCCAACACAGAGAGCGATCTGAACAGCTACACGCTCTGGTGGGGAACGTCAAGCGGGAGCTACGCCAATTCGCAAAACTACCCGAAAACCACCACCACGACGCTTCTGGCCGGCCTAACCGTCAACACCAGGTACTACTTCGTCCTCACGGCCACGAATACTTCAGGCAAGACGAGTTCCGCGAGCGCCGAGGCCAGCGGAATGCCTACCGGCCTGCGATTGGCGATAAGGCCGCCGGCCATGATTACCGACCTAATGGTTACCCGCTCGGGAAGCGACCTGGTGCTTACCTGGTCAAAGCCGTTGGTGGACGTCGGCGGCCAGCCGTGCACCGTTGCAAGCTTCCAGGTTTTCAGGGTGGTCAATTCCTATAACTGGAACCTTGACACGGTTTCGACGAGCGCGCCAAATGCGATGATCAGCATCCCGGCGACATCCGCCACAAGCTACAATTACACCGACACAGGAGCCGTCGCGCTTGCGGGAACGGTTACCTACCTCGTCGTCGCTTTGGACGCCTCCGGCAACCGCTCCCCCGCTTCCAACCCGCCGCCTTCTCCAATTCTCGGGCTCAAGGTGGCCAAAAACGCCTCTTGCGGGGCTCAAACGGAGATAAGCTTTACGGCCGTCGGTACGACGCTGGGCGGCGGCGCTTCCTTGGTGGACCACTACAACATTTACGGATTCTATCCGATGAGCCACTCGTCGGACCACGTGAAGCCCTCCTCCTACGCTTTCCTTGGGACGCTACCGGCGGCCGCGCCCGGCGCGACGGTAACGTACTGCGACGGCTCCGGTGCGATACCCATCTTCTACACCGCCGTGGCCGTGGACAACCGCGGGAATACCAGTCTATACTGATCTTCGTGCAGTACGGGGGAGAGGTCAAGAACTGGATCGAGGCGGCCAGGGCAGGCGACGAGCAGGCCTTCGGAGAGTTGGTGCGAGCCTACTCGCCCGTCCTTTTCAGGCTTGTATTCCAAATGGTGCCATCTAGAGAGGACGCCGAGGACATCCTCCAGGACACTTTTTACCGTTTCTTCAGGGCGCTGCCCAGGTTAAGGCCCAACGATGACCCGCTGCCGTTCCTGCGAACCATCGCCGTAAGGAGGACTTACTCCCACCTTTCGAGCCACAGGCACAAGCACGAGTCTCTGGACGACCTGCCGGAAAACCTGCCCGCCCTGGCCGTCGAAGGCATGCAGGTCGAAATCCGCGACCTCTACCGTTGGGCTCGGAGGCTCCCGAGGGCGAGGCGGCTCGTTTTCCTTCTGCGTGAAGTACTGGGCGTTGAAGACGCCGAGCTTGCCACGATGATGGGCATCCGCGAGGTGACCGTCCGAAGGCACGCACAGATGGCGCTTGAAGAGCTGCGCCGTACTTTTGGCGGCCGCTGACGGCTGCGGGCGTTTGCCAATTAGCCCGGCCTTATCTATAATTATCTTCACCGGAGGTGAGCGTGGACCTGGCCAAGATTCGGAAGAAGGCTAAAGCGGCTGCCGCTCCCGCGAAGCCCGAGACTCCTCGAACGGAAGCGCCCGCCCGAACGCCGCCGGCGGAACAGGCGGCCGAAACAATCCAAGCCGGGCGTCAGGCGCAAAAGGCCGAACCGCCTATTATCAGCACCGAAGCTGGGCTTCATGAGACGCCCTCGCTGGATGCGCCTACTCGGAAATCCGTGGAACCACCCCCTTCGCAAAGCGCCACTGAGCAGGCTCCCGAAGCAACCACTGGCCGCATCGAGAAGCTGCTCATCTTCATGCTCTCCAAACGCAGGTACGCCATACCGATTTCGGACGTTTCTCAAATCATCGAAGCCAGGCCGGCTACTCCGATCCCACATGCTCCCGGCTACGTCAGGGGCATCTTTTCTCTCAGAGGAAGGATAGTTCTCGTTCTCGACGGGGCGGCGCGCCTGGGGCTGGAAGATGATGGCGCGGATGAGGCTGCAAAGGTGGTGGTTCTGGACCTGGGCGAGGAGCTTTTCGGGCTATACGCCCACGCGATCGAGCAGGTGGTTGAGGTTGACTTGGGCTCCCTCGAGCCGCCGCCGGAAAGCTTTCTTCCGATGGAACAGGAATTCGTCGAAGGAGTCTTCCACCATCGCGAGAAGACCGTCGCACTCCTCAACCTTCCGCTGTTTCTGGACATGGACTCGTCACGGAGAACCGCATGATTGTACAATGCCCCGGCTGCCTCAAGCGCTACCGAATAACCGATGCCAGAAGCCGATTACTGCGCGTGCGCTGCAAGAGTTGCGGCCAGGAGTTTCTTGTGGCCCCGTCTCAGGAGGCGGCGCATGAAATAAAGGGAAATGGCGACGGCATCAAGGCCGTCCTGGCCGACATCCAGCGCGACTTCAGGACGCAGCTCGTCGGCACGCTCGCCAAACAGAAGATGCACTTCTTTGTCGTGGAGGACGGCGACGAGGCTTTGAAAGTGGTGGCGCGAGAGAAGCCACGGCTGCTCCTAGTCAACCCTTACCTTCCCAAGCTGATGGGCATAGACCTTATAACAAGGGTGACTAAGGAGGGGGTGCGTCCAGAAACCGTCATACTTCTCGGCGCAATCCACAACCCGAGGCGCTACACCAGGCTTCCGGAATCGCTATACGGCGCGGACGATTATATTGACGAGGGATGGAGCGAAGGGGCGATACTCCACAAGCTCACTTACCACCTTCACTTTCCCCTCCAGGAAACAGCGCAGGGCGACGAGGCCGGCGAAGGGGCGATTCGCCTCGCGCGCATCGTGCTGACCGACATCTTAGTCTATGAGAGCACCCGGATGGCAGAGGTAAAGAAAGTGGACGACTTTTTTCGCGTATTCGCGGATGAAGCCGCCGAAGGCCGCCGTTACGTCGAGGAGCGCTACCCGGGCAAAGGCAATCTGCTGAGACAGGTGGTGGCCGATTATCTTCATCGCCGCTGAAGGGGGCTGACATGGGCGAAGACTGGGCCAGGCTCGCCGCTTCGAGCGATGTGGAGGAACGACGCAGGGCCGCCCTCTCGTTGCTGGAGGAGCCTTCCGCGGTGGCGCTTCCGCTGCTTCCGGCGCTACTTGGCGACCCCAACTGGCGAGTGCGGAAAGCCGCGGTGGAAGTGGCCCTCGCGCAAGCGCCCAAGGACGTCATACCTCTTATGATAGACGGGCTTCACGATGACGCCAACGCGGGCAGGAGGAACACCTCGCTCGAAACGCTCGTCAAACTCGGCCAGACTGTTCTTCCCTACGCGTACGAGTCGCTGGTCGAGGAGGACCCGGATGTAAAGCTTGCCCTGATCCTGCTGCTTGGAGAAATCCCTGGAAAAGGCTCGGTCCCGCACCTAATCTACTATCTTAGCCATGAGAACAAGAATATCACGTGCGCCGCCATCACGAGCCTGGGCAAGCTAAAAGATGCAGGCAACCTGCCAGTTCTTTTCGACCTCATGTCGAGGGGCGACGATTGGGTACTCTTCCATATTGTTGACGCTCTCGCCGACACAGGCGGGCCGCTGGCGGCTCAGAAATTGATGGAGCTTTACGACACGGCCCGTTTCCAGAAGGCGATCCTTAAGGCGCTGGGCAAGATGGGAGACGCCGCCGTAATACCGTTCATCCTTGATCGCGCGCTTGAATCAAGGACGCACATACCTGAATTGATGACCACGATAGGAAGAATCTACAACGCGTCAATGCCCGAGGCGTTTCTGAGCGGCCACCAAGCCGAGATCAGCCGCCTCTTGCGCAACCACTTCCCGCTTCCTCTGATCGAAACGATAGACGGCATCTGGCAATCATCGAAAATCCCGGAGCGTAGGGGGATGCTCCTGGTGGCCGGCGCGCTGACCGACCTAAGCCTGCTTCCAAGGGTCCTGGACGAGCTGGACAACCCTTATCTCCAGCGGGACGCCTTCCAGGCGGCATCGCGCTACGGCGCGGCGGCTGTACCGCACCTCATCAAGCGCTTGAACGCCACCTCCTCGCAGCAGCAGAAAGTCCTTCTCATCCAGCTTCTGGCCGCCACGGGCTCCAGGGAGGCCGTCGTGCCCCTGCTCGCGCAGGCCAGGGAGGAGGACTTCCAGATTCATTCGGAGGCGCTTGCCGCGCTTGGCCAAATCGAGGATCCGCGAGCGCTTCAGGAGCTTTTGAACACGCTGCGATCGAGCGAAGCGTCTTACCACGATGTTGCTCTATCGTCTGTTCGCTTGCTTTGCAGGCGGAGGCCCGATTTGCGCCAGCAGGCATCCGCGGCGGGATCGAGCCTCGTAGCCAGCGGCGATGGGACGGTGCGCAAGGCCGGTTACGCGCTTCTGGCCGAAGGATTGGCCCAGGGAGAGACCGAACCCCTCATGCCGGGCCTTGCCGATTCAAGCCCCGTCGTGAGGCAGGCGGTCGTTCCTCTGGTCGCGGCCAAGGGAGGCCCAGACGGTTTCTCAAGACTTCTGCCGTTGCTTGCCGATCCGAACGCCAAGGTCAGGAGAGCCGTGCTAAGCGCCCTTGGGCGCCAGCTCCTGGCGAGCCAGCCGGACGTTCTAGTAGGGGCGCTTCAAGATTCAGACCTCTGGGTAAGGGCCGAGGCCGCGCAATGTCTCGCTCAGAGCACCGACGCGCAAACCGCCAAGGCGCTGCTGAAACTTCTTGAACAGGACGAGATGCCCGTGAGGCTCGCGGCCTTGAAGGGCTTGGCCCAAATCGGTTGCGGTCCCCTCTTCGCCGACGTGCTGCATATGGCCATAACTAGCGACTCTCCCGAGATCAGGCGCGCCAGCCTCGCGGCCGTGGGCCGCTCCGGCAGGCCTGAAGGCCATCAGGCGCTCATTGACGCTCTCAGGGACCACCATTGGGAGATCCGCGCAGCTGCGATTCAGTTGATGGGCACCTTGGGAGACAGGCGGTTCATACCGGCGCTGCTGAGAGAACTGGAGCGCGACCAGGACGTCCTCGTGAAGCAGACGATCGTCCAGTCGCTCACGACGTTGAAGGCGATAGAGGCCGTGCCAAGGTTGCTGCACTACCTGACGGACAACGATATGAAGGACGCCGCCTTCAACTTTTTCACCTCTCTGGGCAAGCCTTACGTTCCGCTCATCGAGCAAGAGGCTCAATCCGTTGACTTTCAGACCAAGCTGGTCCTTATCGAGATAATAAAGCATCTGGAGAACTCCTGACGCCATGCCGCTGCTTTCCCCCGGCGCCACCGCGCCCATGATGAGCGATGGGATTTTCCGCACGCTTTGCGCGCTCATCCATGACCAGACCGGCCTCCATTTCAACGAGACGTCGCGATTCTTCGTCGAGAAGAGGCTAGAGGGAAGGCTCGCCGCACTCCAGATGGCGAGCCCGGAGGAATATTACCAGTACCTGCGCTTCGATCCCGACCGCCAGGCCGAATGGGACGCGTTGATCATCTCCATTACGACCAACGAAACCTATTTCATGCGAGAGGAGCGCCAACTCCGCTGTTTTCAGCGGGACATCCTCCCCCATCTTGCAGAAAGCTCCACGACCGGGCGAATCAGAATTTGGAGCGCGGGCTGCTCCTCGGGGGAAGAGCCGTACTCGCTGGCCATTCTCCTCAAGGAGACCAGGCTGGCCAAACAGGTGGCGGTCGAAATCTACGCCACCGACATAAACACTCGCGTGCTTGCCAGAGCCAAGGAGGGCGTTTATACCGAAAACTCCTTCAGAACCACGGACAGTTCGTTTAAAGAAAAGTGGTTCACCGAATCGGGGCAGGGGCACTGGCGCGTGAAGGACGAACTTCGGCAGGGCATCAATTTTTCGAGGTTCAACCTCTTCGAACTGGAAAGGTACAGCCTCCTTGCGCCCTTCGACGTGATCTTCTGCCGCAACGTCATCATCTACTTCGACCTGGACGTCAAGGTAAAGGTCGTCGAACGCTTCTACGACCGGATGAAACCGGGAGGCTACCTCCTGCTCGGCCATTCGGAGAGCTTGATTTCGGTGCCGGGCAACTTCAAGCTCGTGCACCTGCCCACGGACCTTGTTTACCTGAAGGAGGGCGGGCAGTGAGCAGGATACGCGTACTCGTCGTTGACGACTCGCCCTTCAACCGAAAGGTCATTTCGGAGATTCTGGAGTCGAGCCCAAACATCGAGGTGGTCGGAAAGGCATTCGACGGGGAGGACGCCCTCAGAAAGATAGTCCAGCTGAACCCTGACGTTCTCACCCTGGATCTTGAGATGCCGAGGATGGACGGCTTCGCGGTCCTGCGATGGCTCATGGCCAACAAGCCGATTCCCGTCCTGGTAGTCTCATCGAGGGAGAGCAACCGCTCGGTCTTCAAGGCTCTCGACCTAGGCGCCGTGGACTTCGTGGTCAAGCCTTCCAGGACGGCTTCGCCCAGGTTGAGAGCGATAGAAAACGAACTGGTATCGAAAGTCCTGTCAATCCCCCACCTGCATTTCGAAAAGATTCAAGAACGGGTGAATCAGGCCCCTGTACTTCCGCATCCAGCGCCTTTGCCCATCCCAAAGGGAGAGCACACGGCGGAACTGGTCGCGATAGCGGCTTCCACGGGGGGCCCGCCCGCGGTGCAGCAGGTTCTCATGGGCCTGCCCAAAGAGATGGTCTCCCCCATTCTCATATGCCAGCACATGCCTCCCATCTTCACCCGCCTTTTCGCCGACCGGCTTTCCACCCTCATAGGACGGAAGGCCAAGGAAGGGGTGGACGGTGAACCGCTCTCTCCGGGAGAGGTATACGTCGCCCCGGGGGGCTGCCAAATGGGGGTCCGATCTGACGAAAACGGCAGGCGGCTCATGATCTCCGAGAAGAAGCCGGAGGACCGGTTCGCCCCGTCGGCGAACTATCTCTTCTCCAGCGTCTCCAGAACCTGCGGCAGCCACTGTCTCGCGGTTGTTTTGACCGGCATGGGAGACGACGGGTTGGAAGGCGTCAAGGAGCTGAAGGCGGCTGGGGGGAAAGCGATAGCCGAATCCCAGGATACCGCGGTAATCTACGGAATGCCCCGCGTGATAGCGGAAACGGGACTCGCGGACCACGTCATCGCCATTGGGGAAATAGCCGCCTTAATCGGCCGCTACGGCCTGGTATTGCAGCCATGACCGCGAAGGTCTGCCACCACCCGGCTAGGCGGGCTAGGCTGTTTCTTTTCAAGAGGTTATTTGCGTTAGCCCTTGACCTGTGTTAAAGTAATATGACCTGGAGGCGATAGGGTGGACGACCATAACGACCTTTTTAGAAAAAGCCAAGAATTCCTTCAGATGGTCAACCAGCAGAAGGACTTCATCCAGGACGTTCTCAAAGAGAACGAGCGCCTAAGGTTTCAGATCGCCAGCCTCCAAGGCAAATCGGCCAGCGACCCGCTGGTTTCGCAGGAGATGGCCCTCCTGAAGAAGAAAGTCGAGCAGCTCGAAGCCCAGAAGGTTGAGCTAGAACGGCGCTATCAGAACGTCGAGGCGGAGAACAAGGATTTCGCCCAGCGCTACATCGAGATCGAGGAGCAGAACAATAACCTGGCCAACCTCTACGTGGCATCCTACCAACTCCATTCGACGCTCGACTTCCAAGAGGTGCTCCACATCGTGATGGAAATCGTCATCAACCTCATCGGCGCCGAGATATTCTCCATCATGCTTTTGGACGAGAAGACCAACGACCTCGGCGTCCTGGCCCACGAAGGGTACGACGAGGGGCAGAAATTTCCGCGCGTCCACATCGGCGATGGGGTGATCGGCTCGGTGGTGAAGACCGGCGAGTCCTACTACATCAACCAAGCTGGTAGCGGCTACAAGGTTGACTTCTTGCATCCGCTGGCTTGCATTCCTCTGAAAATCAAAGAGAACGTCATAGGCGTCATCAACATACACAAGCTCCTGGTCCAGAAGGACGCATTCACGGCGGTGGATTACGAGCTCTTCTCTCTCCTCGCCGCCCACGCCGCGACCGCGATATTCTCCAGCCGGCTCTATTCTCAATCGGAGAGAAAGTTGACGACCATACAGGGATTCCTCGACCTGCTCACCACCTCTGGACAGAGGGGATAGGGGTTAGAATGGACAGCCTGCGCTTCCTCATCGTGGAAGACTCCCCCACAATGCGGCAGCTCATCTCCTTTTCGCTAAAACGATTCAAGGGCTGCAAGATCGTGGAGGCCGTGGACGGCGTTGACGCACTCAAGAAGCTCCAGACCGAGGAAGTGGACATGATCCTGACCGACATCAACATGCCGGTGATGGACGGCCTCAAGCTGGTGACGCTCGTCAAGCAGAACCCCAAGCTCAGGGAACTTCCCATCGTCATCATTACGACCGAAGGCGCGCAGGAGGACCGCGACCGCGGCCTGGCTCTCGGAGCCGACGCGTACATCAGCAAACCGATCCAGTCCTCGCACCTGCTCAAAGTGATAACGGACCTCCTAGAGAAAAAGCGCTCGTAGCCTATGGCCAGCGTGGAGCGCCGAAGCTCCGCCCATTCGATCCAGCCCCGTCCTAAAGCCAGAACGCTCAAGCTCGACATCAGCTTCGTTGGAACGGGCTTGCACGGATGGCAATCCCAGGCCAAGGGCAACACCGGCCACGACGAGCTTGCCGCCGCGCTTCGCTCCATCCAGGTTGGCGCCTCGTCGCTCACGGGCTGCTCGCGAACCGACAGCGGCGTCCACGCGCGGCGTTTCTGCGCCCACGTTGACTTGACGAAACAGCGTTCCTGCGAGCAGGTTTTGAAAGGGCTGAACGCCGCCCTGTCTCCCAAAATGAGAATCCACAGGGTGACCGCCGTCTCCGGGGAGTTTCATGCCAGGTTCGGGAGCGAGGGCAAGGCGTACAAGTATTTCCTATATCTTGGGCCGGTGGCTCCGCCCGCGCTCGCTCCCTACCTCTGGGCCTGGCAGGGCGCGCTAGACCCGGCAAGGCTTTCTAAGGCCGCGCGGCTTTTTGAAGGAACCCACGACTTCTCGCTCTTCACGACCGCGGACGGAAGAGAGCGCAACACGACGAGGCAGGTCAAATCATGCCTGGCGGAGCGAAGCGGTGATTTCCTCGTCATTACCGTGGAGGGACCCTCCTTCCTTCACAGGATGGTGCGCTGCATCGCCGGCGCGCTCGTCGCCATCGGCTCCGGGAAGATGGACGAAGCGGAACTGGCCGCCGCTCTCTCGGGCCAAAGGAGCAAAACCATCATCCACGCGCTTCCCGCGCAGGCTTTGCACTTGTGGGAGATAGCTTACGGCAGGCAGGAGGCCTCCGAGTCGTTCGGCGAATGGCCCAAGCCGCCGGCGTGGGTGCTGGAGGATATTGGCAACCGATGACTGGAGCAGAAAGGATATACGTTTTCCCGCTCGGCGCAAGGCTCCGCCAAAGCGCCCCGCGCAGGAGATGGAATGTCAATTGATCCCGGCTGGCTCTTCGTCTCGATCATCGTCTCCGGCATAGGCGGCGGCCTCTTTCTTTACGGCAAGAAGCAGTCGCGCTGGCCGCAGCTAGTCGCCGGCCTGATCCTGATGGGGTACACTTACTTCGTAAGCAACATACTTCTTATGATCGTCATCGCCGTCGCGATCATCGCCGCCCTCTGGTGGGTCGTACGCAACGGCTGGTGAGGCAAACAGAACGCCGCGACTCCGCGGACAGCCGTATCCTCGCGCCGCCGACTGCAATCGCGCGCGCACCGGCCGCAGCAACGGGCGGGCGCGAAGGCCTAGGGGGCATTTGCAAATTGGGAATGCTCAATCTTGAATTCCAAATGTTGAATGGTGGTACTTCTTAGAGCCTATCCTAGAACTAGGACATGGCCGCGACGGAGGCCAGCCGTGATGCATGGCGCGAAAGCGAGCGATGGGCGATGTGGTGCATCGGACGAGCGAGCTGACAAAGCCAGGCGCGCGGCTGGCCCCGTCCCTTCGGGCGCGGGCGGCGGGCTTCGCATTACTGCGTTGGCCTCCCTAGAAAGGCACCCAGCCTTCCGTCGGTCGGTCGCCTTGTACTGCTCGCCCGGCGCCACGCGCGCGGCCGCGCCCTATTTTAGGATAGGCTCTTAATATCTATAGGCGATCCGACCACCAATTCAAAACTTAAAATTCGCAATTCACAATTGGGCCGCGCCTCCGCGGTTCAATCTTTCTTTCCTGCGTGCCCTTGGTGTCTTTTGTGGTGAGTCTTTCTTCCGCGCGCCTTTCAGGCCAGCCTGTCCAGTCCCTCTTTAAGCTCCTTGAGGAGGTCTTCCTTGTCCTCGCAGCCGACCGATAGCCTGACGAGGCCGTCGCTGATGCCAGCGGCCAGGCGGTTATCCCTGCTCATCCCGGCGTGTGTCATCGAAGCCGGGTGCTGAATCAGCGTTTCGATTCCCCCCAGCGACACCGCCAGCGTCATGAGGCTCGTGTTGTCCAGGAATTTCTTTCCCGCCTCCACGCCGCCCTTCAGCTCGAACGAAATGAGCGAGCCGGGGCCATCCATCTGTTTTTCGATCAGCGCCTTCTTCACCGGGTCCTTCTCCAGCCCGGGGTACTTTACCCATTCGACCGCCGGATGCGAGGCAAGCAGCGAGGCGGCGGCCTTTGCGTTCTCCTGCGCCGCCCGAACGCGCAGCGCAAGGGTCTTAGTGCCTCGAAGGACGAGCCAGGACTGGTGTGGGTCCATCGTGCCGCCAAGATGGGTAAGGACGCCCCGGACCTTTTTGAAAAGCGCTTCATCCTTGAAAACAATAATGCCGCCCACGACGTCTGAATGGCCGTTGATAAACTTCGTCACCGAGTGGAGGACGATGTCGGCTCCGTGCCTCAAGGGTTTTTGAAGGACCGGGCTCATGAAGGTGTTGTCAACCGCCAAGAGCGCCCCTTTGCCGTGCACCCACTTGGCGCAGGCGCCGAGGTCGGTGATGGAAAGCGTCGGGTTGGTGGGCGTCTCGACGTACAGTAGTTTGGTGTTGGGACGCCAGGCGGCCTTCACGGCCTTAAGGTCGCCGGTGTCAACGAAGCTCGCCTGGACGCCGAAGCGGACGAAGTCCCTTTCGAGGATGATCCTCGACGGCCCGTACATGGCGCTCGACGCGACGAGGTGATCGCCCTGGCCGAGCAGCGCGAAATAGCAAGTCGAAACGGCTGCCATTCCGGTGGCGGTTGCAAGCGCGGCCACGCCTTCCTCAAGCGCCGCGATGTTGTCTTCGAGCATCTTCGTCGTCGGGTTTCCGAGCCTCGTGTAGATGTAGCCTGGCTCCTTGCCGGCGAACCGGGCGGCTCCCTGGTCGGCGGTGTCGAAGGCGAAGGTGGAAGTCTGGTAGATCGGAGCGGTGACTGATCCGAACTGGCGGTCGCGCACCTGCCCGGCGTGGATGCACAGCGTGTCCGTCTTCAAATCCTTGTGGTCTTTGCTCATACGCTACCCCTTATGGAAGCGCGCGGCGGAGTGCCGCGCAGCGCCTATCTTCTCACGCCGGAGCCAATCGTGCAACCAGGCACCAGGGCCGGAATCATCAGGGCTCCAGGCTTAGAAGCCTTCGCCACGCGATGAAGAGCGAAGCTGCCAGCAGAGCGGCGCTGCCAACCCCTATCGAAAGGGCTGGGAGCAGATACTCGGGAGGCCCGCCCCCCGAAAGAAGCCTTGTGTAGTAGGCGTAGACCGGCCTGGCCTCGGCTACCAGAAGGGCGGCCACGTAGCCCATCGAGAGCGCCATGTAGATGAGCCCCCAGGCGCTCATCACGCCCTTCGCTGGGTTCTTCGAGTCGAAGACCGGCGCGACGCACCCACAGGCCAGCGCCAGGGCGCTCAATGCAAGCGGCGCGCAGAGGGAGACAAAGAGCGCGAAGGCGAGCGCCTCCCCCTCCACTCCCAGGAACCTGTTCGAGAGAAAGAGGGTCAATACCGACAGCAGGGCCAGGGGCACCGCCGTGAAGAGGTACTTCGCCCAGAGGTAGCTCGCGGCGCTCAGAGGCAGGCTCCGGGAGGCGAAATAGGCCTGCCCCTCGCTTCCAACGGCGGTGAAAGCGAACCTGCCGGCCACTGAAGCGACGATGAGGCCCAGCGTGGCCAGGTTCCAGAAGCTGACCGCTATCCTGAATGGAGCTATCTCGGTGGGCATGTACCTGACGTTGGCCAGATAGATGACGACGAGCGCCGCCAGAATGAAAAGTTGTCCCCACTGGGTGGGATCCCTTGCGAAAAGAATGATGTCCCGCTTGAGAATCGCTCGCGGCTGTTTCCCGGCCGGAGCCAAGGCGCAGACTAGCGCCGCCATGCCCGGAAGAAGCCGGTGCCTTCTTCCCCCTGGGGCCATGTCCTGCCTCTCCTGCGCCCTGCCGTAGCCCTTTGGATGCCACAGCTTCAATGCGACAAAAAGCAGAAGGATGCTGGCGACACAGAGCGCCCCGAGTTTCCCCAGCGGGGCGGACAACCCTGCCGCTCCCCTCTCGGCGCCAGCCACGACTCCGCTCGCCAGCCAAGTCGAGGGCAGCGACGATTCGCGGGGAAGCTCTATTGACTTGAGGACTTCCACCGGCTTCTGGCTGCTCCTCGGGTTCAAAAGGGCCTCCGGCCTCGAAAGCCTCAAAAGAATGACCAAAAGGCAAACCATGACGAGCGTCATGACGGTCAAGAGCTGGTGAAGCCTGCGGGCCGGAAAAAAGCGCGCGAGAAGCACCGTCACTCCGATGCCCCAGCTCACCGGGACCAAAAGGTACGCCACGAGCCCGGCGATGGACGCCGCGAAGGCGGCGAGAGAACCTCCCGCCTGGACGAAGTAGGCCGCCAGAACTGGCACGAGAAGCAGAAAGACCATGTAAGCGGCGTTCACCGCCGCCTGCCACGAGCGCATCATCCAGATTCTCCACCTCTTGATCGGCAGAACCAGAAGAAGCGCCAGGTCGTCGTCGAGGTAAAGGTATGAGAGCGCGCTCACCGAAGCCGAGAAGAGAACCATGGTGAAAGTCGTCAAGAGGACCAGTCCCATGAGCTTGGCGCACAACCCAAGCAGAATGATCCTCGGTATCTGGGGATTATGCTTCAACAGGACGTGAAAAGCCCTCTCAAAGAAAAGGTAGTCGCCCAGGATGAAGAAGAGCCCCGCCGTGCCGAAGAGCGCCAGAAAAAGAGCGCGGGGCAACGTCATCGGAAATATCCGGTTTTTGACTTGCCTGAAGATTAGCCTAGCGTAGGAGCCCATCGGCCCTCCGCTCGAAGTTTATCACGCCCACGACCTAAAGAAGGCCACGGTGCAACCAAAAGCGCGCTCTCACCGTAGGATAATAATATCCAGGGCGGAGGATGAGCCGCCCGTCACGCGGGGAGGGGGCTTTGAACTGGCGGTCAGCGACAACGGTAATGCTGATGGTTGCTTCGGCGTTGGCGGTCGCCGCGGAGCCTCCTGCCGGCGCGCCCGCCGTCACCATCACCAAGGCAGTGGGGGCAATAGCGGTTGACGGCGACCTTGACGACCCAGGCTGGAGGGGCGCCGCGGAGATTACGACCTTCTACGACATTGACCCCGGCGACAGCGTGGCGCCTCCAGTCAAGACCTTCGCATGGATAACCTACGACGAGCGCTACCTCTACATAGCCTTCCGCTGCGACGACCCCGACCCCAAGAAGATTCGCGCTCCTTACGTTGACAGGGACACGGTGGGCTCCGACCAGGACTTCGCCGGAGTCTTTCTCGACACCAGGGGCGACGGGCGCTCCGCGATGGAGCTTTTCGTCAACCCCCGCGGCATTCACGACGACGGCATGAAGAACGACGCTACCGGCACGGAGGACATGTCCCCGGACTTCTTCTGGGATTCTGCCGCCAAGATAACGTCAAGCGGATGGCAGATGGAGATGCGGCTTCCCTTCAGCTCGCTGCGCTACGCGAAGGAGGGCCCCCAGGCGTGGGGAATCATCCTCTACAGAAACTACCCGCGGAAGTTTCGGTATCAGATAACAAGCGTCAAGCTTCCAAGGGGTGGCAACTGCCTTCTCTGCCACGAGATGAAGCTCGCGGGGTTTGAAGCGCTCCCCTCTTCCAGCCACTTCACCGTCGCCCCGTTCGTCAGCGCTCGAAAGGAGTGGCAGGCGGAGGGCGGCCCCGGGGCGCCCATGGTCTCGGAGCCCGCGAGATACCGCGCCGGGGTTGACGCCAAGTGGCTTCCCAACGCCAACAACGCCCTTGACTTCACCTTCAACCCCGATTTTTCCCAGGTCGAATCCGACACCGCCCAGATATCGGTCAACCAGCGCTTCGCCATCTTCTATCCAGAGAAGAGGCCCTTCTTCATGGAGGGCGTGGACCTGCTCGAAACGCCCGTCCAGGCCGTCTACACGCGCACCATGGCCTCCCCGAGGTGGGGGGCCAGGGCCACCGGCCGTTTGTTCGGGACCGACTACACTTTCCTGGCCGTCCAGGACCAGGGCGGCGGCAGCCTCGTTATCCCTGGACCCCAGTCGTCGCAGTTCGTCCCGCTGGACGCCTCATCCCAAGTGGCCATCCTTCGGGCGCGTAAAAGTTACGGCGGGTCTTTCGCCGGGTTTCTGATGACGAGCAGGCAGTACGACGGCGGCGGTTACAACCGCGTTTTCGGCCCCGACTTCCAGTGGAACCCGAGCGACAAGGACAGGCTGACCGGCCAGCTTCTATTGAGCATGACCCGCACGCCAACCCGCCCCGACGTCTTCTCGGGGTGGGACGGATCCTCTTTCAGCGCCGCCGCGATGTATCTTTCATGGGTCCACGGAACCAAGACGTGGAATCTGTCCAGCACCTACCAGGAGACCGGCGACGGCTTCAGGGCCGACGACGGCTACGTTCCCCAGGCAGGCTTCAGGGAGGCCAAGCAGTGGATCGCCTACGACTTCTACCCGGAAAACGCTTTCTTCAGCAGGGTTGAACCCTATCTGAACCTCTCTCAAAGCTGGGACCGGTCCGGCTCGGCGCTCACCGGAAGGTGGGCCGCTGGAATCAACGGCAGCGGCAAGCACGGCCTTTACGCCGACATGGCCGTCGTCTCATGGGAGCAGCGGGTGGGCACGGCGCTCCTTCATTTCAAGAACGGCAACTTCACGCTGAACTGGTCCCCCGGCTACCGTCTCTCGCATGTTTCGGTTTACGGCGACGTGGGACAGCAGATAGACTACGACAACGTGGGGGTCGGACACGGTGGCACGCTTCAAGCGAGCCTGACTTCGAGGGCCACCGACCACCTCTCTATGGAATTCGACGGCCAGTTCGCCTGGCTTGACGTCAAGGTGAACGGCGCGAGCGGGCGGCTCTACTCCGCCTCGGTCGAAAGGCTCAAGGGAGTCTACACCCTCTCCGCGAGAACCTTCCTGCGCCTCATAGCGCAATGGGAAGGGATCAGAAGGAACACGAGCCTCTACCCCGTTGCCGTCCCCGAAAAGACTGGCGACCTCTCGGGCTCGTTCCTGTACGCCTACCGCCTGAACTGGCAGACCGTCTTCTACCTTGGCTATGGCGACACCCATACCCTCGCGCAGCGCGCCCAACTTGTTCCCGCCGACCGCGCCATCTTCTTCAAAATATCCTACGCATTCCAGCATTGAGCGCCGAACGGGCGAAAAGAAGTGCTTGGTGTCTGGCGTCTGGTTAAGAGCAGCCGCGGGAAGAAGTGA
>JBBINO010000010.1:0-46265 GCA_037443845.1 Acidobacteriota bacterium | reverse complement strand
TGCGCCCGAGGATTGTAAGCTCCAAGCAGTAGCGGCGCCCCCCATCGGCCGAAGAACCGGCCTTTGCAAGCAGAGGCCGCTAAGGGAGGGGACGGAGGCCCTGGGGCAATTGCAAATTGGTAATCCTCAATTTTGAATGGTGGTACTTCTTAATGTCTATAGGCGATCCCACCATCAATTCAAAATTCGCAATTCGTCTTCGCCGAGGCGGCTCGCTTTCGCGGCGCGCGGCCTTTGGTTATACTTAAGCCGCGGGCGGTCGCTTCAGCCGGCTAGGCGAGGCGGTTCAAACCCCTTCGTGGGTCTTGCGCCCGCATGGAGAGGCCGTTGAAGAGCAATCCGACCAAAGCGGCGTCATCAAAAAAGCGTGGCAAAGGGCTGGCCGGGCGCGCGGAGCCAGGAGAAAACCCCGAGTGGCGTTTCGTCCTCGACCTTCTCAAGGAGACCGACCCCGGCCTCTACAACAGGATACTCAGGCGGCTCATCAATTACATGACGACGCGCGGAGTCCACGGCATCGAAGAGCTGATAACCAGGCTCGATCCGGCCATTTACGCCGAGAGGGACGCCGATTCGATCGGAGCGAACCAGCCGCTGCCGAAGCGGGACCCGGCCTTCATGGAAAAGCTGGCTGAGGAGATCAAGTCCGTCGCGGCCCGGGCGTTCAGCGCCGGCGACCTCTCGATGCTCGTCAAGCAGTGGGTCCGGCAGGACAAGCTCGGTTTCTTCGCGTTGGCCGTGGAGAAGAGGGACATCTCGCTGATGGAGATAAACGGCATCGTGGATCGCCTTTGCCGCGACACGCGGGAAGGGGAGGCGGCCCTGTCGCCTGGTGACGAGATGAACGTGCGAGTCGCGCTCATCCGCAGGTTTCTGACCGACGACCTTTCGTTCATAAGGCCGGCGAAGAGGCAGATTTCGGTCCACGATTTCGGAAGGATTCTTAAGCGCGTGGCGGGCCCCGCTAGCGGAAACGGGAAGCTGGGAGGAAAGGCCTCCGGGCTGATTCTGGCCGCCCACATTCTCCGCAACATGGGCGGGGGTGACCCGCTCTTACGGAAGATCAATATCCCTCACACCTGGTATCTCGCCTCGGATGGCCTATTTGATTTCGTCCATTACAACTCCCTCGAAGACCTCCAGAGCTTCAAATACGCCACGCTCGAGGAGGTGAGGCACAACTATCCATACATAGAGCAGGTCTTCAAGAACTCCGTCCTTTCGCCGGAGATGACGAACCTGGCGAAGCTGGCGCTCGAGGACCTGGGCGAGGGTCCGATAATCGTGAGGTCGTCGAGCCTCCTCGAAGACAGCGAGGGGTCGGCCTTCTCGGGCAAGTACCGCAGCCTCTTCCTCGCCAATACCGGCAGCATGAAGGAGCGGCTGGACGCGCTCGTTGACGCCATAGCCGAGGTTTACGCCTCGATCTTCGGCCCGGACCCGATTGAGTACCGCAAGGAGCGCGGGCTTCTTGACTTCATGGAGGAGATGGGGATCATCCTTCAGAAGGTCGTGGGCAAGCGTTGCGGAAAGTACTTCTTCCCGGCTTTGGCCGGCGTCGCCTTCAGCAGGAACGAGTTCAGATGGTCGCCGAGGATTCGCAGGGAGGACGGCGTCCTTAGAATCGTCACTGGGCTCGGAACGAGAGCCGTGGACCGCGTGGGGGACGACTTCCCGCTCCTGTTGTGCCCTGGCCAACCGAGCCTTAAGGTGAACGTCTCTCCCGAGCAGGTAGTCCATTACGCCCAGCGCTTCATTGACGTCTTGAACCTTGAGACGGGCCGCTTCGAAAGCCCATCCGTGGAGAGCGTTCTCAAGGAGGCCGGCGACGATTTTCCCGCGTTGGAGAAGGTGGTTTCGGTTTACGAGAACGGCTCTTTCAGGAAGCCGCTGCGCGGATTGGTTGACTCCGGAAGCGAGGAGTTGGTCGTCACCTTCTCGGGCCTAATCGAGGACACCGACTTCGTCGAACAGATGCGGGCTGTACTTTCCATATTGCAGAAACAGCTAGGCGGGCCGGTTGACCTTGAATTCGCTCACGATGGCGAGAAGCTCTATCTGCTTCAGTGCCGCCCGCAGAGCCGCGCCGGGGACGAAGGAAGCGTAAATATTCCCTCTTGGATAAGCGATGACCGGAAGCTCTTCTCCGCGAACAGGTACGTAACGAACGGGAAGGTCACCGGAATACGATACGTGGTCTACGTTGACCCCGAAGGCTACGCCTCGCTCTCCTCGGCCGAGGAGATGGCCGCCGTGGCCGACGTGGTGGGGAGGCTCAATGCGGCGCTTCCGAGGCGGTCGTTCATTTTAATAGGGCCGGGCAGGTGGGGGAGCAGGGGAGATCCCACCCTTGGCGTTGGAGTGACCTATTCGCACATAAGCAACAGCAAGATGCTGATTGAGGTGGCGCGCAGGAAGGGGAATTACGTCCCCGATCTTTCTTTTGGAACCCATTTCTTTCAGGACCTTGTGGAGGCGGGAATCAGGTATCTGGCCCTCTATCCCGGCCAGGCGGGAGTCCTGTTCAACGAGAAGTTTTTCACTGGCAGCTCCAATTCGCTCCAGAAGGTGTTGCCCGAACACGCTTCGCTCTCAAAAGTGGTGAGGCTGATAGACGTGGAGCGCGTGGCGCCTGGCTGCGAAGTCCAGGTCTTCATGGACGGGGACAAGGAACAGGCGATGGGATTTCTGGCCGACAAGCCCTCCACGGACGTAGAGAGCGAAAACGAGCAAATGTGGTTCGCGCGAAACTATCCAGCCAAGAGCCAGGAGTGATGAAGCGGGCCGCGCGCCTTGCTTTTCTTTTCAAGCCTTGCCCGCTCGTAACTCAGCCGGGAGCCTGGCGGGGAGTCGCGCGCAGCTTGCTGCGGCTGTAGCCGTATAGGCTATATACGGAAAGGCCCACGGCCAGCCATACAGCGAAACGAATCCACGCCGTGTATGGAAGCCCGGCCATCAGATACAGACAAGATGCCGCTCCCAGCACGGCGACGATTGGCAGGAGCGGCGCCCTGAACGGCCTGTCGCGTCCAGGGTCCTTGATCCTTAATAGAAGGACGCCGATGCAGACGAGGACGAAAGCCGACAGTGTGCCGATGTTGCAGAGGTCGGCCATCTCGTCCAGGCTCGCCACAGAGGATGCCGCGGCGACCAGTACGCCGGTCCATATGGTCGTCACGTAAGGGGTGCGGAACCGCGGGTGAACCTTGGCGAACGAGGATGGAAGGAGCCCGTCGCGCGCCATCGAGAAGAAAATTCTGGGCTGGCCCAGTTGAAACACAAGAAGCACGGCGGTGTGGGCCACGACCGACCCAAAGGCGACTATCCCCGCCGCCCAGTTCATGTTGGCGACTCGCATCGCGACTGAAAGGGGCTCCGCGGTGTTCAGGCTCCGCCATGGGACCATTCCGGTCAGCACGGCGGCGACCACTATGTAGATCACGGTGCAGACGGCGAGGGAGCCCAGAATGCCTATGGGGAGGTCCCTCTTGGGATTTCGGCACTCCTCCGCCGCCGTGGAGACGGCATCGAAGCCGATGTAGGCGAAGAAGATGACCGCGGCTCCGGCTTGAATGCCCGCCCAGCCGTTTGGCACGAACGGGTGCCAGTTCGCCGGCTTGACATAAAGCGAGCCTACCACGACGAAGAAGCCGAGAATCAGCAGCTTGATGACGACCATGGCTCCCGTGAACCGGGCGCTCTCCTTCACCCCGATGACCAAGAGCACCGTGAGCGCCGAGACGATGAAAACCGCCGGCAGGTTGAAAACTATCGGAACTCCCATCACGTGCGGCGCGGATTGGAGTATTTCCGGCGAATGGAGCGCCGTGCGCAGGTCTACGGCGAGCCACCTGGGAAACTCCAGGCCGAACCCGCGGAGAAGCTCGCAAAAATAGCCCGACCATGAAACGGCTACGGCGACGTTGCCGACCGCGTACTCAAGGATCAAGTCCCAACCGATGATCCAGGCCACCAGCTCCCCGAGGGTCGCGTAAGCGTAGGTGTAGGCGCTGCCGCTTATCGGAACCATTCCCGCGAATTCGGCGTAACAGAGGCCGGCGAATGAGCATGCTATGCCGGTCAGCAGAAACGATAGGATGAGTGCCGGCCCGGCGCCCGGCCGCGACGAATCACCAGCCGCCGCGGTTCCTACCAGAGCGAAGATGCCGGCCCCGATGATCGCCCCGATTCCGAGGGCCATCAGATCCCAGGAACCGAGCGTTCGCTTGAGCGAGTGGCCGGCCGCTCGGCTTTCTTCCAATATGGCGTCGAGGTCTTTGCGGAGAAGAAGGCGCCTGATCACTCCCACGCCCAATAAACTACCGCAGTGGGGGCATGAGTTGCAAGCGGGGGGTGAAAAGGCGGCTGGCGAAGTGCTATATTAGCGGCTGGAGGTTGAGCGGATGCTAAAGAGATTGGCTGTCGCGATGCTGGGAACATTCATGGCGGTCCAAATGCTCGCCGGCGGAAAGCTTTTGGAGAAGGGGCAGTACGACCTCTTTCTGAACGGCGTCAACAAAGGCTGGGAACGTTACAAGGTAGAAGCGGACAAGAAGAGGGACGAGTGGAACATCAACTCGGAGGTCTATTACAAGCAGCCTTTCCCAGCCGCCAAACGCGGCTATATAGACATGCATTTCTATCCCGATTTCACCGAGAAGCTTTCCAACCATGACTTCGTGGGATACAAGTACAGAATGAGCATTAGGGACTTCTCTGATACCGACCTGGTGGAAGCGGAACATTCAGCGACCGAAGTTATCGATCAGGACCGCCGGGTCTATGATTTCACGGAGGCCTATTCCAGGCAGACGGATGACGTCATGAAGGACAGGATTGACCTCGGGGTCAATGCCGGGACGCTCACCCCGCTCGCGAACGGCGTGCACTTCTACCAGACGAAGGCGCTTATTTCGAGGGTCAAGGACGAGACCACTAAAGGGACTCTCTTCGTGATTGACCCGCTGGCCTTCTGTCTGTATACGCCTCTACTGCAGCGCTTGACTGGCGATGGCCCTTCGTGGGAAGGCTACATCGCCTTTCCGCAGTTTATGAAGTACCGGCCCGGAACCATCGAGTGCCTGGGCGTCGAGCCGACGAGCATCGGCGACAAGAGCTATCTGTTGAAGCACTACGACGTCCGCGTCCCGGAAGGGCTTTATTCCTCGTTCTGGACGGACATGGCGGGGAAGGTCGTCATGGTTACCGTCCCCATGGACGGAGTGGTGGCCAGGCTCTCGAAGTATGTCCCGCAGCAGTTCGCCAAGGCCGCCCCTCGGGTGTCGCGGGCCGAGATCGTAGAATCCACCTCGTTCGCGGAGAAAACGGAGAGAATCGCAGGGGACGGCGTCACCATAGGGGCGACGATGACCTTGCCGAACGGGAAAGGCCCATTCCCGGCGGCGCTGTTGGTTCAGGAAGTCGCCCCAAACGACCGTGACGGAAACATAGTGGGCGGAGGGTCTCAAAGTTCGCCGGTGAAGCAACTGGCTTACCAGCTTGCCGAAAATGGCGTGGCAAGCCTCCGCTATGACGCAAGGGGAGTGGGCGAAAGCACGGGAGACGCCGAGAAAAGCGGCTTTAAAGAAAAGGTGTCCGACGCCGCCGCTCTGGCGAAGTGGCTGGGGGAGCAGAATCATGTCAAGCCGGGGGGCGTTTTCCTCGTAGGCACAGGCATCGGCGGATGGGTGGCCGCGGCCGCCGCCCAGTCGTGCAAACCGGCGGGCCTGGTCCTGATCGGCTATCCGGGGAAGGGCGTGCTGAGGCTTTGGAAGGAGCAGGCCGGGGGGATTGACAATCCGGACGACATGCGGAAGGCATATACCGACCTCGACAACCTCGATGCCGAGTTGAAGGGGAGTAACGACTGGGCCACCTACCAGGGCCGCAAGCGCTACCTTCCGGTCGTCAGGGAAATGGCCGCCCTGGACCCGCTCGGCATATTGAAATCGGATGCCGGAATACCGGCGCTTCTCGCTTATCCGGCAAAGGATGTCGTGGTGCTGCCGTTCCACAAAGATATAACTTCCGCGGTGCTCTCCAAGGATCAAGAATCGGTGGTGATAGACGGCGCGGGCCATTTCCTTCAGAAGGTTGATCCCGATAGGGGTCCTTCCGCGCTCGTGGATAAGAAAGCGGTGCAGATTATCGCCGGATGGATTACGAAGAGGGCGCCAGCGCCATGAAGAAACGATGGCTCTTGGCGCTTCTTGTCGCCGCGGGGTGTTTGTCCGCAAACGCCCAGGCGCCGAAAGCTACCGCGCCATCTCTGGTGTTGATAACGCTTGACACCACCCGCTTGGATCATATGGGGTACGCCGGTTGCTCATTCGCCCGGACGCCCGTGATTGACGACATCGCCAAGTCCGGGGCGGCGTTCATGGAGGCACAGAGCCACGTCCCGCTCACCCTGCCGTCCCACGCGACGATCATGACGGGCTGTCTGCCCACGACGCTCAACCTTCGCGTCAACGGACTCAAGCTCAACGAGAGCGTGCCAACTCTCGCGACGATTCTCAAGAAGAACGGCTACGCTACGATAGGGGTGGTCGCCTCGGTCATTCTCGCCAGCGACAGAGGGCTGGCGCGTGGTTTCGACGTCTATGACGACCACATGACGATGGTTCCCAGGGGCGGAGGGCCTCCAGAGGAACGCCGCGCCGAAGAGGTGACGAACGCCGCGCTGTCTCACATGAAAGGCGTCAAAGGTCCGTTCTTTCTGTGGGTGCATTACTACGACCCGCACTACGAGTACATCCCGCCCGAACCTTTCGCTTCACGCTTCAGAGAGAAGCCTTACGACGGCGAAATAGCCTATATGGACAGCCAAGTCGGAGCGCTGCTCGAAGGGCTCAAGAAGCTCGGATTGTTGGACGGGACTCTCATGGCGGTGATGGCAGACCACGGCGAAGGCCTCGGCGAACACGGCGAGAAGCAGCACGGCATCTTCCTTTACGATTACGCCTTGCGCGTGCCGCTAATATTCTCCTGGCCGGGCCACATCCCATCTGGCACAAAAGTCCAGGCCATATGTGGATTGTCGGACGTGGCACCAACGTTGTTGGACCTCTTGAAAATCAAGGGGCCCAAGATGGACGGAAAGAGCCTCCTTCCGGAGATGACGGGCCACCCCCAAGCTACCCGCGACCTTTACGCCGAGTCCTACCAAGGCTTTTTTACTTATGGATGGGCGCCACTGCGCGCCATAGTAAGCCCGGAATTCAAATACATCGAGGCGCCCCGCCCGGAATTGTACAAGTGGCTTCAAGGCGAGTCGGAGAACCTTTTCACGTCCCTGCCTTCAGAGGCCAAGAAGCTTGAGGGCGTGCTTGAAGACTACCCCAAGCCCGATCCTTCCGAGTACAAGAAGGTCGAGGAGATGTTAAGGGACCCATCGAACGCCGAGGCGCTGAAGGCGTTGATCAGCTTGGGATACCTGGCCGGAGCGGCGCCGGGTGCCGCTCCCAAAACGCTCCTGGACCCGAAGGACGCCATAGGAATCGAGTCGGAGTTGAACCAGTCCCAGGAGGATCTTGCGGCGGGCGACTTCAAGGGCGCCGAATCGCTTCTTCTGAGCATCCTCAAACGCAACCCGCAGAACGTGCCGGCGCTTTCGATCCTGGGCGGAGCATACCTTTCTCGCGGGCAAACGGAAAAGGCCAAGGCCTGCTTTCTCGAAGAGGTGCGCCTCAAGCCGCAGATGGATACGGCCCACTTGAATCTCGGCACCGCTTACAAGAGGCTCGGAGACGCTTCTTCCGCCGAGAAGGAATACAGGGCCGCCTTGGCGGTGAACCCCTCCATGCGCGAGGCGATTTCCAGCTTGGCTGAAATGCTGATCTCGCAAAACAAGAGCCCCGAAGCGGCGAGCCTGCTTCAAGGGGCCTTGTCTAGAGGGCTTGAGAGCAGTGACATCTATTTCGAACTCGGAATCCTTGAGGCCCGGGGCGGCGACCTCGATAAGGCGCGCTTCTCTTTTTCAAAGGCGCTTTCATTGGACCCAACCAAGCATGAAGCATGCGCCAATCTGGGACGCATCGCCTATCAGCAGGGGCGCGTTGACGAGGCCATCATGCAATACCAGCGGGCCTTGAGGATTCAGCCGGGCAACGCGGACTATCTCGCGACCTTGGGATCGCTCTACCTGAACGGGAAAAACGACGGCCAAACGGCCCTGACATATTTCAGGAGGGCCTTGGCCGCCGACCCTTACGGGGCGCGGGCCGCCAACATCAAAGAGATAATTCGCGGGCTGGAGAGCGGCTATTCCGGGAGCGGCCAGTAAAGCTGGAAGCCGAGGGAGGCGCGATGTCGAATCGAATAATTTCGAGCGCTCCTGTCAGGGCCGATCTCGCAGGGGGCACGCTTGATTTGTGGCCTCTTGGGCTCATGGTCGAAGGAAGCACGACGGTCAACGTAGCGCTCTCGCTTCGCGCCGAGGTCTCAATGACTAGGACCGGTGGCGACTGTGTCAAGCTGGGCTCCGCCGATTTTGGCGTCGCCTACGATTGGCGGCCTGGCCAGGAGAGGGGCCGGCTGCCATTGATGGAAAGGTTCTTGGAGGAATACTCCCTGCCAGGCGGCTGGATTATAGAGACGAAAAGTGGCTCCCCGCCGGGCGCCGGCCTTGGTGGCTCTTCGGCTTTGTCGGTGGCGCTGGCAAGGGCTCTGGGAGCGGCAACGGGAAGCAAGGAGGCTTCCTCGGAGATAGTCGCCAGGTGCCGGGACATAGAAGCCGGGCAATTAGGCATCCCTACTGGCGTTCAAGATTTCTGGCCCGCTGTTCTCGGCGGCGCTCTCGTGATAAGTTATAAAGCCGGAGGCGAGAAAGTGGGCAGGCTCGAGATGTCGCTTGAGGACCTTGCCGCTCGAATGGTGGTGGCCTACACGGGAGAATCGAGAATTTCAGCCGCCACGAACTGGCAAATATACAAACGGTTCATTGACGGAGAGCGCCAGGCCAGGTTCGCGCTCTCGAATGTCGCGCAGGCCGCGAAGGATATCGCCAAAGCACTGGAGGCTGGAGATTGGGCTGGAGCCGGCGAGGCCATGAGGCTTGAAATGGAGAACCGGGCGCTTTTGGCCGGCGGAGTCCTGACTCAAACCGCCAGGCGCATGCTGGAAAGGGCGATGGACGCCGGCGGATGGGGGGGCAAAGTGTGCGGCGCCGGAGGGGGCGGATGCATGGTATTCTTGGCGCCTCCGGAGAAGAAATCGGCGGTTGAAAAGGCTCTCGCCGAAGAAGGGGGCCGGCTCCTTCCGGCGGTTCCTCAAGGCATCGGATGCCGGTTAGAGGTGGAATGATGTCAAAGCTCACCGCGCTGATTATCGGGGCATTTTTATCCCTCCCTCTGTCGGCTCAGGAGATGGTCGTTTTCAAGGATTTCAGAGCGCTTTCGGTTCTGAGCCACCGCGCTCAAGGCGATTGGACCTACCTCAGGGTCTCGGAAGGCGAGTTGGCCGTCAAGTCGGCCCAAATCCTCGAGATAAAAAGTGAGCCAGCCGGCCAGACGGTAGCGGCGCCTTCGCAGCCGCAGCCCGCTCAGGCGGCCTCCCAGCCGGTTTCGTCTCCTCCGGCCATGAGTCCGCCGGCGCCGCAGCGCGGCTGGAGACCGGAACCGATGCAGCCTCCGCCGGAGCAGCAGGAGTATAGCGAACCGCCCCCGGAGCCCGAGCCAGAGCCCGAACAGCCCCCGATGCCCCCGCCTTCTCAGAAAGTCGAATGAGCCCATGGAGTCTGAAATGAGCGCGGGAGAAAAGGTGCCGCTCCTCAGACGAGTTAGCCATTCGTTGCTGTTGAGCCTTGCTCCGTTGCCTGGGGCCTTATTCATAAGGCTATTGCACTCGACGCTCAGGATCAGGGCCGTGGGCCTCGAGATTCCCGGTGAAATCAAGGCAAAAGGAGGCCAGTACATCATGGCCTTCTGGCACGGGACGCTGCTCCTGATGGTCTACGCCTATGTTGGCAAGAAGCTGACGTTCCTCGTCTCCTGGCACAGGGACGGCGAATTGGTGACCAGGGTGATGCACCGTTTCGGCATGGATCCGACGAGAGGATCAACGTCTAAGGGGGGCTTGCGGGCGCTCCATGCCCTCTTGAAGAAGGTCAAGAATGGGTATGACATCGCCTTTACGCCCGACGGCCCGAAGGGCCCGCAGAGAATTGCTCAAATGGGCGTCATTCAGACGGCCAGGCTTTCCGGGCTCCCGGTCGTGCCGGTGGGAATGGCGGCGCTCAAAAAAAAACTCTGCGCTCATGGGATTCTTTTATGATCCCAATGCCGTTTACGAGGGTGGTCTTTGTTTACGGGCCGCCGGTGGTTGTGCCTAAGGAGGCGTCGGATCAGGAGATGGATGAGCTGAGGCGGCGCGTCCAAGAGGGACTGGAATCGGCGACGGCGCGCGCGCAGCGGGCGCTTCGCGAGGAGGCGGTTTGGAAAGCATGACCGGTTTTGGCGGGGCCGCGGTGGAAGAAGCCGGCGTCCGCGTCAGCGTCGAGGCCCGTTCTGTCAACGGCAAAGGGCTGGACATTCACCTGAGGCTTCCTGCCGCCCTGAGCAGGCACGAGTTGGCCTGCCGCGAAGCCGTGCGTTCCAAAATAAGGCGCGGCAGGGTTGACGTATCGGTTACGATCGAGTTTTTGTCGCCTCAAGCGGTCAACGTGAGCGTCTCGGAGAGCGTGGTGCGGGCGGCCTCCGAGGCCGCGGCCAGGCTCAAGAAGGAGGGCTTCCTGGACAGAGGCCTCACGTGGAGCGACCTCGAAGCGCTTCCAGGGGCCGTCTCGGCGGGCTTGAGCCCTCAGGCCGATGCGCGGTCGGAGGCAATAGTCAAGGCCGCCATCGAGGCGGCTTCGCTCGCGCTTCTCCAAACGCGCTTGGAAGAAGGCGCCAGGCTGAAAGGCCAGTTCGAGGAAGCCAGGGCGAAGATCAAGTCGGCGCTTACTGTCATCCGGGGATTCATGCCCCGGCAGGTGGAGTACCAGAGGCAGAAGCTTTCCGAGAGGGTGGCGGAGATGAACGCCGCCGTCGAGGCCAACAGAATAGAACAGGAAGTCGTCATGGCGGCGCAGAAGTGCGACATCTCCGAGGAGGTGGTTCGGCTGGAGGCGCACATGGAAGCGCTGGGCGGCCTCTTGTCTGGACAGGATGGCGACTTGGGCCGGCGGCTCGACCACCTCGTCCAAGAGGTCCAACGGGAGACCTCGACTCTCCTTGCTAAGTCGGCGTTTTTGGAATTGACTCGCGCCGGCATGGGGATTCGGCTGGAGACCGAAAAAATGAAAGAGCAGGCTCAGAATGTCGCCTGAAGAGCCGGCCGGCGGGGTGGAGTCTGGGGGAAGCGGCCGCCGGGGCGGAGTGCTTCTGGTCCTCTCCTCGCCGAGCGGAGCCGGAAAGACGACGATAGCGCGCAAACTGGTAAGCGGCGACCCCGGGCTTCGCTTCTCGGTGTCCCACACCACGAGGTCTCCCAGGCCCGGCGAAGTCGACGGCAAGGACTACCACTTCGTCTCATCGAATGATTTCATAAGCATGAGGGAAAGGGACGAATTTCTGGAGTGGGCCGAAGTGCACGGCCACCTCTACGGAACCAGCCGTGGCGAGGCCGAGGCCGCCTTCAAGCAGGGGAAAGACCTCATACTGGACATTGACGTTCAGGGCGGCCTCCAGGTCCGCCGATCTTCCGCAAACGCGGTTCTTGTCTTCATCCTGCCTCCCTCGCTCGATGAAATGCTGCGGCGAATAAGAGGCCGCGGGCAAGAAGAAAGGTTCGACTTGGCGGCCAGGCTTCAAAGCGCCCGAAACGAGGTTGCTTTTGCCAAGGCCTACGACTATAATATAGTCAACGAGGAGCTGGACCGGGCCGCGGAGGATGTCCGAGCTATTTTGAGAGCCTCCAGGCACCGGCCGGATGGTTGCAGCACGGTGCTGCGCCGTTTGATCGAGGATCTAGACCTTTGGTTTGAGGAGCACGGATGTTCGAGGTAAGCGAAAAGATAGGAAGCAAATACCGTTACATCGTCATATGCGCGCAGCGGGCTAAGCAGCTAATGGACGGCGCGCAGGTCCGCGTTGAAACTTCCAGCCAGAAACCGGCCTTCGTCTCGATGCAGGAGGTCCAGGCCGACAAGGTCAACTGGACGACGAAAGAGGCGGAAGCTCCGGCCGTGGCCGGAATGGGCGAGATTTTGCAAGTCGAAGTTGGCTCCTGACGGGGACGAGAACGTCCCTCGCGGGCCGAAAAGCGGAAGTGGCACTCAGAAGGAGGATCGGAATGACAAGACTACTGAAACTGGGAGTCACCGGAACGGTAATCGCGTTGACCGTCGCCTGCTGCACCAAGGCGCCTAAGGAAGTCGGGGACGCCAGCGCGGCCCTTAACGACCTCAAGGCGACTTGCGCCTCGACCTACGCCGCGGACTGCGTGTCGCAGGCTCAGGGCATGCTCGACCAGGCAAACGACCTGGTGGCCAACAAGAAGTGCAAGGACGCAAAGGCCAAGGCTCTCGAGCTTATCGCCAAGGTCAAGGACTGCAAGGCCGCTTCTGATGCCGAGCAGGCTGCGGCGAAGGGCAAGGCCGAGACGGGCATAACCTCCGCCAAGACCGCTATCGCGGACGCCGAAACGGCCGAAGCCGCGAAGTATGCTTCAGCCACGCTGCAGCGCTCCAAGGACGCACTGGCCGAGGCCGAAAACCTGATGGGCCAGCCGTGCGACTATTACAAGGCGCTCGAAGCCGCCAACAAGGCCAGCGACCTCGCGGCCCAGGCAAAGAAAGAAGCCGAGGACGAGATCGCGCGCATCAAGGCCGAAGAGGAGCGCAAGCGCCTCGAAGCGGAAAAGGCCCTTGAGGCGAAGCCAGTCAGCTACACGGTCATAAAGGGCGATTGCCTCTGGAAGATCTCCGCTAAGAAAGACATGTACGACAACCCGTTTATGTGGCCCCTCATCTGGGACGCTAACCGCGGTCTCGTCAAGGACCATCCTGATCTGATCTACCCCAACTGGGTCTTCAAGATCAATCGTGACTTCACGAACGACGACGCGAAGAAGGCCGAGAAGACGGCTCGCAACCACCACTGGGAGCCGGCCGCCCCGGCAGCGCCCAAGGAAGTGAAGACCACGCAGCCCGAAACTCCAGCGCCAGCTCCGGCGCCGGCGAAGTAGGCATTTGAACCAAACGGGAGGCGGAGGATTTCCTCCGCCTCCTTTTATGATGCGCGAACAGACTTTTCCCGAAGAATTCCTGCGGCAAATCCTGGGGCACTACGACCGCAACGCCGAGTATTTGGAGCGTTCTCTCGGCGTCAGGCTCTCCTCGCGCGGCGAGTCGCTCCACGCGGAAGGCCCGGAGAGCGGCATCGAGGCCTGCGAGTGGGCGATGGCCCAGCTCCTTTCCGTATTCAAAGCCGGTATCAAGGTTGACGCCGCCGACCTGAAGACGGCTCTGAGCTTGAAGGACGAAGGCTTCAAGGGCGAGCTGGTTGACTTTTACCGGGATTCAAAAATCCAGTGCGCCCCGGGAAGGTCCGTTTTTCCAAAGGGGCTCAATCAAGGCCGGTATATCAGGTCCATGCGCGAAAACGACGTCGTCTTCGGCATCGGCCCGGCTGGCACCGGAAAAACCTATCTCGCCGTCGCGATGGCGATAGCCTCGCTTCGCGACAAGCAAGTCAAGAGGCTGATATTGACCAGGCCCGCTGTGGAAGCTGGAGAGAAGCTCGGGTTTCTCCCCGGCGACTTGGCGGAGAAGGTGAATCCCTATCTGAGGCCCCTTCTCGACGCGCTCTTCGACCTTCTGGAAGGGGAGAGAGTCCACAAGTATTTAGAATCAGGCATTATCGAAATCGCGCCGATTGCATTCATGAGGGGCCGGACGCTGAACGATTCGTTCATCATCCTGGACGAGGCGCAGAATACGACGGTTGACCAGATGAAAATGTTCCTGACGCGCTTGGGGTTCAATTCAAAGGCGGTCATAACTGGGGACGTTACCCAGATTGACATAGACCCGGCGAGGCGCTCCGGGCTCGTTGACGCCGCCATGATCTTGAAGGGCATAGAAGGAATCGCTTTCCACCATTTCACGGAGAGGGACGTGGTCCGCCACCCGCTGGTCCAGGAGATCATTAGGGCTTACGACGGGACTGCGCACTGAGGGACGAGGAGATGAACGTTTTATCAGAGGTGGCTCCAGATGTCTGAGCCTCTCGAAGACCCGAAGGGCGCGAAGGCCCTTTCAGAAAGAAAGGCCTTCCGCGGCGCGCGGCGGATGACCCGCGGCCAGAAGACGGCCGATTTCCTCAGGGAGAATTCCTGGCTGTGGGCCGCGGTCTTCCTGTGCGTGAGCGTCTTCATTTTCGCGCGTCATTTCAGGCTGCAGCCCCCGCCTCCCATGCCGCTCGGCTCTCCGGCTCCGCGAGATATAAGGGCGCCATTCGACCTCCAGATTCAGGACGAGGTGGCCACCCGGCAGAAGAGGGACGAGGCGAGGGCGCGCGTCACGCCTTTGTACGACTGGGACTCGGCGCAAGGCGAGACCCTTGTGCGCAAGATCAGCGGGGCGTTCGCCGCGGCGAGGAGCGTTCTCGGCGATTACAGGCAGTATGTCGCCGATCCTCAGCGCACCGCGGCGGAAAAAAGGGATGCCGAGGAAAAGGCCCTGGACGCCCTTTCGGACAGCATGGGCGGAGGCCTGTCGAGGTTCGCCCTTCGCCAGTTTCAGGGCGAGGGCTTCTCGCCGCGCGCCGAGCAGTTGGTCGAGGCTCTGGTAGCGCAGGTCGAGGCGCGCAAGATAGTCGCGGACCAGCAGCTTCTCGACAAGTCCCCAACAATAAGGATAAGGGACATCAGGAAGGCCGGAGCGGAGTGGGAGCAGAAAAACCCCGTTGCCAACGAGGTCATTTCGCTCGCGACCGCAAGGAGGCTACCAGGCGTTCTCATGGAGAGCGCGGTCGGCCTTCCGCAGGGAGTGCGCGGGGCGATAGAGGAGTACGCGAGAAGCCTCATTCAGCCAAACCTGACTTTCAACTCGGAAGAGACTGCCAGGCGCCAGGACGCGGCGGCGGCCCAAGTTGAGCCTCTCGTGGTGTTCGTCAAGAAGGGCCAGACCATACTGAAGGCGGGGGAGAGGGTTGACGACAGCGCCAAACAGAAGATAGACGCGTTCCAAAGCGCCAGCCAGGCCTTCGTCAACATGCCGCTGCTTATGTCGCTATCTCTCTTCGTCCTTCTGCTGACGGCCTTCCTCTTCATGTACCTCAAGACCTACAGGAAGCTGCACAACCCGAAGCTGAACCTTTTCGTCCTCGTCCTTCAGATCATGACGATTTTTCTGCTGGTCTCGCAGGGATTGCTGATCGCGTTGCGCGCCCTGGCGGAAACGGCCCGGCATCCTCTGCTTGCCAGGCCGGAGCTTCTTTATTTTGTCATACCGGTGGCGGCGGGAGCGATGCTGGTCACTTTCCTGGTGGACAAGCACATAGCCATCGTTTACTCCGTCGTCTTCTCCCTCCTCTTCGGCATTTTGCTCGACTTCAACTATCCGATGATGCTCTATTCAATGCTCTCCTGCTTTACGGGCGTGTACGCGGGCTACAACCTCGCGCAGAAGGCGGCGCAGTGGAGGGCCGGGCTGCTGCTGGGCGCGGTGAACGCCTTTCTCGCCGCCGCCGTTCTGTCGAACGACACCGTCTGGGACAACCCAGCCAACCTGCTGCTTCCGGCCGGACTAGCCTTTGTTTCGGGCATTCCGCTCACGACGATGCTCGTTTCGCCGCTCGTCCCCGTTTTCGAGAGCGGTTACGGCATATTGACCGAAGTCAGGCTTCTTGAGCTTTCCAACATGAACCACCCGCTCCTGCGCCGTCTCGCCCTGGACGCTCCCGGGACCTATAATCATTCGGTCATGATGGCGACTCTCTCGGAAGCCGCCGCCAACGCGATCGGCGCAAACGGTCTTTTCTGCAGGGTCGCTTGCTATTATCACGACATAGGCAAAATTCTCAACCCGGTTTACTTCGTCGAAAATCAGGTTCCGGGCCAGAACCCCCATGACAGGCTCTCTCCGAGGATTTCGGCCCTGATAATCGCCGCCCACGTCAAAGAGGGAGTGGCCATGGCCAGGCAGTACCGCCTGCCGCAGGCCGTCCTCGACGTGATCCCCCAACACCACGGCACCAGGAAGATAGCCTATTTCTACGACAAGGCGCTTACTCTTCACGACCCAGAAAAGGGGACGATAGGGGAGAGCGACTACCAGTATCCAGGGCCGAAGCCCCAAACCAGGGAGGCGGCCATCATCATGCTTGCTGACGGCGTCGAGGCCGGTTCGCGCGTGCTTAAGGATCCTTCCCACCAGAGGCTTCTGGGGCTAATCGAAGAGATAACGAGCCGCGTCGTCAGGGAGGGGCAACTGGAAGACTGCAACCTGACCTTCAGGGATTTGGCGAAAGTGCAGGACGCGTTCCTCCAGATATTGGTCGGCGTCTTCAGCCGCCGGATATCTTACCCCGGTTACCGTTTCGACAAGGAGGAAGAGGGTGCGCAAAGCCAGGCTCAGAAGTGAGAAGTACGGCGGCGCTGTGGCGTCGGGCTCATTCGGCGCCAGGGAAGCGGTCTTCCTGGTCAGGACAAGAACGCCCGCCGTAAAAGCCGGCCCTCTGATCGGATTCACGCTCGATTTGATGGACGAGATGGGAATGGAAGGCTCGGTGGCGGTCGAGCTCTGTTCAGCGGAGAGGATATCGCTGCTCAATGAAAGGTACCGCCACAAGAGCGGGCCAACGGACGTCTTGTCATTCGAGGGCGGCGAGAGCGACGAATCCGGCCTGATGCACGTCGGCGACTTGGCGATATGCCTCAAGGTCGCCCGATCCAACGGGAGGGCGCTGGGCCACTCGCTCGACCAGGAACTCAAGAGGCTTCTCCTGCACGGGCTGCTCCACCTCCGGGGGTATGACCACGAAACGGACAAGGGACGAATGTTCAGAAAGGAGCGCGCCCTGTGCCGGAAGATGGGCCTGCCGGAATGATGACGGCCGTAATCGCGGCGGCGGCCGCGATCGCCTTGTGGCTGTTGATCGTCGCCAGGTCAGCTCTGAACAACCTTTCCCCGCTGGCTCTATCCAAGCTCTCCGAGGGGCGAGACCGCCTCTCCAAGATAACTCACGAATTCGCCGAGCGCCGGCCGTCGTTCCTTGTCTCCCTGCAGGTTGGAACGATAGCGGCGGCGGCGGCCCTCGTGGCAAGCTGCGAGCGCCTTCCGTCAATGGCCGGTGGAAAAGGATTGGCCCTGGGCTTCGCGTCGGCGATCGTCATCGTGGCGTTCGCTCAAATTGTCGCTGCGGTGAATCCCCCTTTCGCGCTATTTGCAGGGCTGCCTTTTCTTAGGGTGTGCTACTGGCTCCTGGCCCCGCTGAGCCTCCCGCTGGCCGCGCTGCTCGCGAAGATTCTGTCGGGCTATCATGGCAAGCAGGCGTCTTTGGGAAACGAGAACAAGGAAGGCGAAATCGCGGCGCTGATAGACGTCGGCAAGCGGGAGGGCATTCTGGAAGGCGACGACTCCGAGCTGGTTCAAAACGTCCTCGAATTCGGGGACACCGTCGTCCGTGAAGTGATGACTCCCAGGACCGACATGGTATGCGCTCCGGCGGAGATCACGACGGGCGAAGCCGTGGCGCTGCTCGCGCGGGCCCGCCACACGCGCCTCCCGCTCTACGAGGGGCAGATTGACAACGTCACCGGCATCGTCACCGCCAAGGATCTCCTCGTGCCGATGACCGGCGCCGAAAAGGAGGTTCCCGCGAAGCGCTTTTCGCAGCCTCCGCTCTTCGTGCCAGAGAACAAGCCGATCTCCAAGCTTCTAAGGGAGTTTCAGCAAAAGAAGACGCAGATCGCCCTGGTCGTGGACGAGTACGGCGGCGTAAGCGGGCTTTGCACCACGGAAGACCTTGTAGAGGAAATCGTCGGCGAAATCCAAGAGAGTTCGGAAGCGGACGAGGCGCCTTTCAGCGTGCGCGAGCCGGGCGTCGTTGAAGCGCTAGGAAGGGCGCCGGTGAGCGACGTGGCCGAGGCGCTCGGCGCCGAGATCAAAGAGGGAAGTTATGATTCAGTGGCTGGCTGGGTCATAACCGCGCTTGGATCCATACCAAAGAACGGCGAACGCCTGAAGATTGACGGGCTCGACGTGGAGGTCCTGTCGGCGGACAAAAAGAGGGTTCACCGCGTCAGGTTGGCACGCCCGCCGGTTGATGGCGGCGATGACCCATCAGCCTTGAAAATTTAGCCAATCTCTGGTAATATACTGCATTTGCGAGTGGTTCTTCATCTATGCCACCCGAGGAGCGACAGATGGCTGCGGAATTGATGGAAATCGAAGTCGAGAAGCGCGAGACGTTCGGAAAGAAGGCCAGGAAGGAATCGGTCCTGAAAGGCATGATCCCGGGCGTGGTTTACGGTGACGGCAAAGAGCCCGTTCCGATAACCGTGGATTCGCGGCGCATCATCCAGATTCTCAGGTCCGAGAAAGGGATGAACTCGCTGCTCCTGTTCTCGCTCAAAGGCACGAAGTCGAAGCGTCACGTGATGATCAAGGATTTTCAGATAGACCCCATCAGCAACACGCTGATTCATGCCGACTTCAAGCGCATTGACGTTGACAAGAAGGTCAAAGTCAGGGTTCCGATCGTCTGCGACGGAATGGCTTTCGGCGTGAAAAACCAGGGCGGCATCGTGGACATCATCCTTCGCGAAGTCGAGGTGGAATGCCTCCCCACGGATGTTCCAGACAAGATTCACGTTGACCTGACCCCGCTGAAGATGGGTGAAAGCGTTAAGCTCGGCGAGCTCAAGGTGCCGGATGCAATCCACCTGCTCGCGGAGGACAAGAGCCAGCCGGTGGTCGTCGTCGCCGCGCCGAAGGTTGAAGCCGAGCCGGCTCCAGCCACGGAAGAGGCGGCCAGCATCGAGCCCGAAGTCATCGGCAAGGGAAAGAAGGCCGAAGAGGGCGAAGAGGGCGAGGCGGAAGAGGCCGGGGCCGACAAGAAAGAGAAGCCCAAGGAAAAGGCCGAAAAGAAGAAGTAGCCCTGCGCCGGAGGCGCCATGGAGGCCGAGTTCCTTTTCGTTGGGCTGGGCAACCCCGGCGGCGAGTACGAGGGAAGCCCCCACAACGCCGGATTCGAAGCAGCGAAGAAACTGCGGGCCCTGTGCAAGGGCCCGCGTTTTGCTCTTAAGGGCAACGTGCTCTTGTCGGCCTGCAAGTGGCGCGGGAGCGCATTCGCGGTAGCGATGCCGGTCACCTTCATGAACAGGTCCGGCGAAGCGGTCTCCAGCCTCATGCGAAAGCTGGACCTGCAGTCGGAGAGGCTGATCGTCTGTTACGACGACCTGGACCTTCCCTTCGGCGCGGTCCGCCTCAGGCCGCACGGCGGGGCGGGAGGCCATCACGGCATGGAATCCATCATCGAGCAGATCGGGGCCGCCAATTTTCCAAGGATCAGGATCGGTGTCAAGGACGAGAGGGTGGGCAAGGCCGGCGTCGTGGACTACCTGCTGGAACCGTTGGGGGACGACCAGCTCAAGCTTCTTGACGAGGCGGCCCTGAAGGCGGCGAAAGCGGCCCTGGACGCCGTCGCCTTGGGCTGGAACAAGGCGATGTCCATCCATAACGCCAAAGATGTGGCAATTGAGGATAAAATCCTGTAGAATCTACTTTTTAAGGGGGAGTGGCGGCGGGAATGGAACGTTTTGAGGCACTTCGAGATGAATGGCTGAAAGCGCTTGAAAAGGCGGGGACCGAATCCGAGGTTCTCGAGCTCAAGGGGCGCTACGTCGGCAAGAAGCGGGGCAAGATACCCGAGCTGCTTCAAGACCTGAAAAGCGCTTCGCCGGAAGAGAGGCCGGCTCTAGGCCAAGCGGTCAACCGGCTCAAGAACGAAATGGAAGCGGCCATTGAGAGCGCCCTCAAGCGCGTGAGGGCGGCGCGAACGAAGCTCGATCCGGTTGACGTGACGCTCCCGGGCCTGGCGCCGAACCTCGGCCACCACCACCCGATCACGAAGGTGCGCCGGGAGATTGAAGAGATCTTCATCTCCATGGGCTACGCCGTGGCCACCGGACCGGAAATCGAAGACCCTTACCACAACTTCGAGGCGCTCAACACCCCGGCGGACCATCCCTCAAGGGACATTCAGGATACCTTCTACTTGAAGAATGGCGGGCTCCTCAGAACCCAGACCTCGCCCGTTCAGATCAGGACGATGGAGTCAAGGAAGCCGCCCATCAAGATCATCGCCCCCGGGCGAGTCTTCCGAAGGGATGACGACGTGAGCCATTCCCCGATGTTCTTTCAGGTCGAGGGGCTCGTAGTTGACCGGGGAATAACGATGAGCGACCTGAAGGGGACGCTTCTCCATTTCTACCGCTCCCTTTTTGAAAAGGACGTGACGATCAGGTTCCGGCCGTCGTACTTCCCCTTTACCGAGCCATCGGCCGAGACCGATCTGTCCTGCGTCATCTGTTCTGGCTCGGGGTGCCCCGTCTGCAAGCGCACCGGATGGCTCGAGGTCGGGGGCTGCGGGATGGTTGACCCGGCCGTCTTCGGCTTTGTCGGCCTCGATCCTAACGAGTACTCCGGTTTCGCCTTCGGCCTGGGAATAGACCGCATGGCGATGCTGAAGTACGGCATAGACAACATCAAGTACTTTTACGAAAGCGACCTCGCCTTCCTGGAGCAGTTCTGAGATGCGCTTCCCGATAAGCTGGATAGGCCAGTACGTTGACCTGCCCGCGCAAGATGAAGCGGTGGCGCGCCTCTTCACGCTCTCGGGCAGCGAGGTCGAAGGGACCGAGAGCGTCGAAGGCGAGACCTGCTTCGAATTCGGCATCACCGTCAACCGGCCCGACTGCATGAACGTTTACGGGCTCGCCCGCGAGGCGTCGGCTCTTCTGGAAAAGCCGCTGAAGGCCGTCGAAGCGGCGTGCGTCGAGGAGGGCGAGCCGGTTTCCAGCTTGACGAGCGTGACGGTGGAAGCGCCCGACCTCTGCCCAAGATACATGGCGAGGCTGATATTGGGAGCGCGCGTCGGCCAAAGCCCGGCGTGGATGCAGAAGAGGCTTCTGCAATGCGGCCTCAGGCCAATCAACGCCGTCGTGGACGTCACCAATTACGTGCTAATGGAGCTCGGCCATCCGCTTCACGCCTTCGACCTCGCCGCCCTCAAAGAGAGGCGGATAGTGGTTCGGCGCGCCAAGCCCGGCGAAAAGATCACGACTCTTGACGGGGTGGAGCGGAAGCTCGGCCCCGAGATGCTGGTGATCGCCGACTCGGAAAGGGCAGCCGCGGTCGCCGGCGTCATGGGCGGAGCAAACACGGGCGTGACAATGGCCACCAGGGACATTCTCCTGGAGGGCGCGGTTTTCGGCCCGGTCAGCATCAGGCGCACCTCCAAAGCGCTGGGGATGCACACCGACGCATCCCACCGTTACGAGAGGGGCGTTGACTTCAGCGGGCCGGAAGCGGCGCTCGGCCTTTGCGCCAGGCTCATAACGCAAATCTGCGGCGGCAAAGTCGCGAAGGGCGTGATTGACGAGATGGCGGCGCCCAAGCCGAAACAGGAAGTCCCATTCCGCCACGCCAGCGTAGCCCGACTGATAGGGCTCGACATTCCGGCGGAAAGATGTTCCGCCATTCTCTCCAGGCTCGGGTTCAAGCTGGAACCGCGCGCGGCTGGAGAATGGCGGGTCTCGGTGCCGGGATGGAGAGTGGACGTCTCCAGGGAAGTTGACCTCATCGAGGAAATAGTGAGGGTGCATGGTCTCGACGACCTCCCCGCGACGCAGCCTCGCGTGGTTGACCCGGTCGGCGGCAGGCCCCGGATGCTAAGGCTCCAAGAGGCGATTCGCGACGGGCTCAGGGCCGCGGGTTTCACCGAGGTCGTCCAGATGAGCTTTGGCGACGAGGCGGCCGGGAAGTTCTTCGATCCCGGCGTAAATCCTCCAGAACTTGCGAATCCGATGGCCGAGACCTCCGCCGTTCTGAGGACTTCACTTTGCGGCGGCTTGATATCGGCGGCGAAGAAAAACAGATCGCGCGGCGTCAGGCGCATGGCCCTTTTTGAAGTTGGCGACGTCTTCATTCCGGCGGAAGACGGAAGACTTTCCGAAGAGCCGCGCGCCGCGATGCTCCTTTTCGAGGACGACCCGCCAAGGAGGTGGGGCGCCCCGCCGGAAGCGAGCCTAGCCCTCCTGAAGGGAGCGGCCGAAGGGTGCCTCGAGAGCATCGGGTTGCGCGCACGATTCGTTCCGAAGGACCGCGTCCCGTACGCCGCCGGCCACGCATTGGAAATGCTTGTCGGGGATGCTACGGCCGGCCACATGGGGACCGTTGATCCGGCGCTGCTCGAGGGGCTCATGCTGCGCGGGAAGCTTTACGCGGCCGAGTTTTGCCTGAGAGGGCTTGAGCGCTTCGGCGGGATGATTCGCTTCAAGCCCTTTTCGAGATTCCCGGCGATCGTCAGGGATTTCTCGATCGTCGTCCCATCGGATGTCCCCTGGGAAAAGATAAAGGCGGCCGTTGAAGGCCTGGGCTTGAGCAACCTGCGCCGTGCGGAACTGGTCGAAGTTTACCAGGGCCCCGCTCTGCCCAAGGGCGCGAAATCGGTCTCTTTCTCGCTGGTATTCCAGTCGCTCGACCGCACGCTCGAAGAAAAGGACGTGTGCGACGTGCCAGCCATCGTAGAGAAGGCCCTCGCCGAATCGGCAGGGGCCGTGCTTCGTTCGGGAGAAGGCCATGCTGTTTGATGAAGAGAAGAAACCCTCGGACCTGTTTCTAAAACTTCGCGAGAAGATAAAGGAAGTATCCGTCGTGGTGCGCGCTCTCAGGGAAGAAAACGCCGGGCTCAAGAAGGAGCTCGACGCGTGCAAGGAGGAGAGCGCCAAGATCAAAAACAAGGTAGCCTTCTACGAAGGCGAAAGGCAACAGTTGGAAGGCGTGGTCGAGGAGCTTTTGCGCGACTTTGAAAAGGTAGCTCAATGACGACACGCGGGGACCATCTTTTGGAGCTTGTCATTCTTGGCCAGACCTACCAGGTCAGGGTCAAGGGCTCCGAAGCCTGGGCAAAGAAAGTTGGGGCTCTCGTTGACGAAACGATGCGGGAGGTCCAAAAGGGGACGCGCCTTAGCGACACGACCAAGATAGCCATCCTGGCGGCGCTGAACCTCGCTGACCGAATGCTGACGCTGCAGGAGCGCCAGAAATCCTTGGAGGCCACGATCGATGAAGTCTCTTCCGACGTGGCCAAGGTCATCAAGGAGGCCTCGGTTTAGCCAAGCCCGGGGATCCCCGCTTTAGCGGAGGCATCCCGTGATTATTACAATCCTCATAGCGCTCTGCGCGTTCATTCTGGGCGCGGCGCTTGCCGGGCTGGCCACCTTCCTCCAAAAGAAGGCGGACAGCAGAAGGGCCTCGTCGGAGGCGGCCCAGATACTCGCGTCCGCCCGAAGAGAGGCCGAGAAGCTAGCGACGGACGCCGAAGTCAAGGCGCGCGAGAAACTCTTCAACAGGGAACAAGAACAGGAGCGGCTTTACAGAGCCAAGCGCGAGGAGCTTTCGAAGCTTGAATCGAAGCTCGAAGCCGACGAGGCGAGGCTAGAAAGGTCGTCGGAGCAGGCCCAGAGCCGCCTCGCGACGGCCGCCGACAGGGAAAAGAAGCTGGCGCAGCGTCAGGAGAAGATCGAGCAGGAGGCGCGCGAGGTCGAGAGCGCGCTCGCCATCCACAGGGCGAAGCTCGAGGAGATCGCCGGCATGTCGGCCTCCGCCGCGAAGGCCGAACTGGTGAGGCAAATGGAAGCCGACGCCAGGAGGGACGCGAGCCGCCTCGTCCGCCGGATAGAAGAGAACGCCCGTGACAGCTCCAAGAGCCTCGCCAGGATGATCGTCCTCCAGGCCGTCGAAAAGACGGTGCCTTATATCCCCCGCGAAGGGGTCATATCGGTGGTCAAGTTGCCGAACGAAGAGATGAAAGGCAGAATCATCGGGCGCGAGGGCAGGAACATCCGCACCTTCGAGCGCATCACCGGCGTTGACGTAATAGTTGACGACACGCCCGAGATAATAATGCTCGCCTCCCACAACCCGGCCAGGCGCGAGATAGCCAAGCTGACGCTAGAAAAGCTGGTCGAGGACGGGCGCATCCACCCGGCGCGCATTGAGGAGCTGTGCCAGAAGAGCCGCGAAACGATAGATGAGCACCTGATGGAGCAGGGGAAGGAGGCGCTCTTCCACCTGGGAATATTCAACATGAACGAGAGGCTCGTCTCGCTCGTGGGCCGCATGAAGCTACGAAGCGCTGGAGGAAGAAGCCTGCTCGAACACAGCGTCGAGGTCGCCAAGATAGCCGCCTACCTCGGGCAGTCACTCGGCATACCGGCGGAGCCCCTCAAGCGCGCGGGCATCCTTCACAAGATCGGCTTTGTTGAAGAGAGCCTCGACGACACCCACCCGACCATCGTCGCGTCGCAACTCGCGAAGCAGTTTGGCGAATCGCCCGCCGTCGTGAGCGCCATCGCGCACCTTCATCCCGACCATCCTTCGTCGCTTGCGGAGGCGCATCTCCTCGAAGCCGCGGAAAGGCTCGCCCTCACGGCCCCAGGCGTCCACGACGAAGGGCTCGAGAAATACGCCGAGCACCTTGAAAGCGTCGAGAAGCTCTTCATGGGAATGAAAGGCGTGGACAAAGCCTACGCCATCAAAGCCGGGCGCGAGCTGCTCGTCATGGTTGACGCGAAAAGCGTTGACGACGACGGGACGATATGGCTCGCCAAGGAAATCGTCGAACGCCTCGACCGCGAAGTCCGCTTCACCGGCCAGATAAAAGTCCAGGTCATCCGCGAAACCCGCGCCGTGGACTACGCGACGTAAGGCGAAAGGGACGCGAAGGAAAGAAGGGTTGAACCACCGCGGCTCGGGGGAGCGCCTAAGGGGGACAGGGTCCCCCTTGGGTTTTGGTGCGCCCGGAGGGACTCGAACCCCCGGCCCTCTGCTTAGAAGGAGTTAAAGAGCTGATAGTAAAGGACTTAGCGCCAGTTGTCGGAAGTCGAAAAGAGTCATGTTTCGCAACCTTATTCCGAACCGACTCTCTTTAAGGAGGTTCATGGGAATTTAGCGCATATTGATTCCAAAGTTGCAATTTAGTTGCAGTCGAAAAAGGGGCTCCCAGTTTATCGGGGCCTCTTCTTAATATACGCAGGGTTTTCATAACACGTGCCACTGAATGCCCGTTTCTTTTGCCAGGCTAGAGCCTCAACTCTAACTCCAAGACTGGACAAGTTCCGACGGGGCAGGCACCTAACTCCGGCTCTCTCTCTAATGGCCTCGAATCCTCTACGGGGTGTAGAATGATTCAGGAGGCGGGGATGATTAAGAACGGCTGGTACCGCAGCTTACTCCTTTATTCTTCGGTGTTCGCTTGGCTCTTTCTTTCAGGTGTGCCAGTTTTAGGTGCGCGGAAAATTGATGGCGCGCAAACATCGAAAGGCTACGTTGCCCTAACAGCCGAAGGTCAGGCGGCTAGCTCGTGCTGTGAAGCGGCCGAGTCGTTTAAGGCCGCACTGGAGTGTGCGCCCGCTAATGAGAGAAGGAATGCCCGCTACCGCTGGGCCGATTCCGCGTGGCGCTGTGCCGCGGGCTTAACCGGGGCCACAGACGACGAACCCCGGTCGATCTCATTCACGGCTGGAGAGAAGGATGCTTGGAAGGCGCTTGAAGAGCTGAGCCGCGGCGACGACAAGGACTGGGCGTACGCCATGGCACATGTCTCAATGGGGCAAAGACTCCTCCTAGACACTGGACCCGGCGTCTCAAACTACGCCTCCTGGCCTCATTTCCGGGCAGCGCTAGCTTGGTGGCTGAACAATCCGCAGGCCCCGCAGGCCAGAGACAGTGCCCTATCCATAGGGTGGCAATGCGCCTCGGCTCTAGAGAAGGGCCAGTGGCGTAACATGCCCGTCCCGGTCAAGATGGCAGAGCAAATTCTGGCGCTCGCTCGAGATGACCAGGAGAGGTCGAGAGCCTCTTTTCTGGTAGCGCTAGCACTGGCAGCCAACTCGGGCTCTCCCTCGGCCCTCGTGAGGGAGACTTTCGAAAGGGCTCTTGCGGCGGGCCCCGGGACCTCTTGCTACGTGGCCGCCCTCTTCCATTATGCCGCATGGGAGGCGGATGGCCGGAGAGCAGACGCGGACTGCAATCATGCCACGGCTCTCTTCGATCGCCTCGCTATTTTGCGGAATTCCGACTCCATGCTCCTTCCTTCTGATGCGATTCAGTGGTTATACGATTATGCTCCCAATGCTCAGTGGCTGTCCGTTGGAGGCGCTTTTCGGCCAGGGACAAGGGTGACGGCGGAATTTTGCTGGAAAGGCGGAGACACGCTCGATTGCGCGCTTGCCCCTATCGACTTGGCCAAGTCTCCGTTGTTGGCCAGAGTCTCATCGGAACCAGCTTCCAGGTGGCATCTGGAAGACTTGGTGGCACGTTTCGACATCAGAGGCTTGGCGTCAACCAGAAGATGGAAAGACGATCTGACGGCGGCCCCCCCCTGTTCCAGAGTAAATAAGCGACTTGACTTAGGGACGGATCTCGCTGCCGGTGCCTACGTACTCACGGTTGCTGGGAGCGGCGGCGAGAGAAAGGCCATCGTACTTGTGGAGGACGCTGCTCTTTTAGTCAGGCGCGCCGCAGCGGGTCTAGTCCTCTTCGCCTGTGGACTAGACGGTGCCCCTCTACCCGGGGCGTTCGTGAGGGTGATCGCAGTCGATTCGGACTGGCACGCCGAGGCCACAACCAGCTCCGACGGGATTGCAAGAATTGATATCCCAGAGGGTCTCCAGAAAGGAGAGCTTGTCGCGATGGTCTCAGCGGGTACCCGTCAGGCCCTGGCGGCAGTACCTCGTCTCGACAGCGAAGAGGTGTTAGTGAGCCCAATCTACTACGTGTTCACGGATAGGCCGGCATATCGTCCCAAGGAGACTGTGTACTGGAAGACCATAGTTCGGGACAGGTCCCCGGAGGGGCTTACAACTCCCTCGGGCCGGAGGGTTGGGTACCGTGTCCTCGCCCCGAACAGCACCATAGCGAACTCTGGCACGGTTACACTCGACCAGTATGGTTCGGCTTGGGGGGAGTTCGCACTAGGTGCTACCGCGCCAGTGGGTGTCTACCGGGTAGTGTTCGGTAAACCCGCTGAAAACGACAAGCGGCCGATGCAAGGATGGGAGGAGTCCGAAACCGCGTCCTTTTTTCGTGTGGAAGAGTTCAGACTTTCAGAGTTTCAGGTGAAGGTCCGTCCAGCCATGGATGCATCCGGCGCTTTCTTGGCCCCTCCTGGAGCCTTGGTCCCGACAGAGGTTGCTGTTGAACGATTCAGTGGCGAGCCACTCGGCGGAGTGGCTGTCGCAGTCAAGGTGGTGCGAAGACCATTCCTGGGAGCCCGGGTGATTCCAAGCGCGGTCCCGTGGAGGGCATCAGATAATACTCCTATCGGTAGCTTCTACGAGGCTGGCAATGTAGTCCAAGAATTCCACGGCACAACAGGTTCAGACGGACGAGTCCGATTCGGTCTGCAAGTTCCAGAGGCCCCCCCCAAGGAAGCCGAGTACCAGATTGTGGCAGAAGCCACGGATAATGCGGGCCGCGTGGGTACTGGACAAGGGCGGGTCTGGGCCACCACAAAGCCTTGTGAGGTTTCCATTCAACTGGAACACTCGCTGCTGCGGTCCGCGGAGGAAGTGCGGGTGGATTTATTAACCCTGGATCACGGTGGTCGTCCGATTCCAGCCCGGGGAACTGTGAGCCTCTTAAAGAGGGCTCAACAGGAGGTCTGGACCGACCCGCAGGGACGAGAAATGAAGGGTGAGGAACTTGAGGCTTATAAGAAAAGCGTTGCCTCCTTTCCGCCACAACTGGCCCCAGGAGAGGGACAATGGCGGCAGACGGGATCGTGGTTTGAGGAGTTTGTCATCGCTCAGCAGGGCGTCTCCACTGACGTTTCCGGCAGGGCCGCGCTGCGTTTCTCACCACCAGGTGAGGGGGCGTTCGTCATTACCTGGCGCCCCGATAAGGCCGACTCGGAGCTACAGACCGATCGTCAAACCTTCTTGGTGGTAGGGAAGGACTCCACACCTCTCCTACTCGACTCTGGGTTTGGGCTCTTCCTATCTAGGGAGGCCGCTCGTCCGGGAGAGAAGGTCCGTGCTCTTATTACAACTCCTGCTCCAGGAGCAAGAGTCCTCATTGCCGTTGATGGGGCGAGGCTTCATGGGGAGCAGGTCGTTACCGTTCCCGGAACGGCTTCCCTTGTGGATCTGGAAATCGAGGAGAGCGACAGCCCCTGCGCAACCGTGGCAGCCTACCTGCTCCAGGGAAGAGCTTTCCGCTCTGCCACCAAGACCCTAGAGGTCCCAGCCTTCCATCGTTCTCTTGAGGTCAAGGTGGAGCCTGATCGGGAGGTTTACGGCCCAGGAGATGAAGGACACCTGCGTGTGTCAACACGCGATGCTTTGGGTCATCCCGTTGCTGCGCAGGTGGCCCTGAGCGTGGCAGACGAGGCGGTGTACGCCATCCAAGATGAATTCTCTCCTGACCCCAGAAAAGTATTTCTCGATTGGAGGCGAACCCCCGACTGCGTGTCTAACGATAGCTTCCGAACGCTGCCACTGGCTTCCATCGAATCGTCAGCCGATGAGAATGAAATGAGCGATATAGCCAGACCACGTGCCCATATTGCCAATGGGGTACGGGTCTTTGTTGCGGACACGGAAGGGCACCCCATGAAAGATGTCCTCCTCTCGTTGGTGTGGGGGGGTGGGTTTCAGCGTCTCGGCCGCACGAACTCCACTGGTGAGTTTCTAATCCCGGCGCCACTCTTCGGCGAAGAGCGCATCTTGCGCGCTGCCGCGAAAGACCACATCACACTCTTCGTGGGCGGCCTAGAGATACCAGACGGGGCCGAATTACTGCTGAAGCTTGTTTTGCCTCGCGGCGACAGTCTGCTTGATACACACATAAACTCTCCGCTCTTGCCAGTGACCCATATCTGGTCCAATGCGCCACGCATAGTGGGAGAGGGCGGGGTATTGGGAGGAGTCGAGGGCGGGATCGAGGGAGGAGTGCTTGGGGGTGTGCTTGGTTCGTCCCTGCAGGGAAGCCGCGCGCCTGTTGTCGTCCGCCATGATTTCTCTCCCACCGCCCTGTGGAAGCCGGCTCTTGAAACGGGTCCAGGCGGCGAAACCGAGGTTGCTGTCCGTTTCCCGGAATCGCTGACAGCGTGGAGAGCGACAGCTAGGGCAGCTACCACTGGCGACTCCTTTGGCATGGCGACCGCCTCAGTGAAGACCGCACAGCAGTTCTCGGTCAGCCTTGCTACACCTAGATTTCTTGTAGCAGGAGATCGAGCGAGTGTTTCGGCGGTGGTTCACAACGGCAGTGCCAGGACCAGGAAAGTCAAAGTCTGGCTCGATGTGAAGGGCGTGGACTTGGGGGCGAAGAGCCAAACGAATATTGATGTGCCTGCCGGTGGAAGCGCACCCATTCGATGGCTCGTCAAGGCGGTCACAGCAGGCGAAGCCACTTTCCGCTTGAGCGCCCGTTCAGGGAGTCTATCGGACGGGATGGAAGGCAAGATCCCAGTGCTTGGCCACGGCGTTCTGCAGCGGGCTACAGCGGCTGGAGCAACGGATGCAGAGAAACTCAATCTTGAACTGGATCTACCAGGTAGCCGTGCTCCTGGTTCTACGACTCTGCAGGTTCAGGTCTCCAGCGGGCCTGCGGCGGCGGCCCTGAGCGCGCTTCCCTACCTCGCCAACTATCCATATGGCTGTGCCGAGCAGACAATGAGCCGGTTCTTGCCAAGCGCAGCGCTTGCAAAGACTCTGGGTGACCACGGATATCCGGCGGAGTCCGTTGACAATAGGCTAGCGACTGTAGGCCCCGGCCAACGGGGCAATTGGACTTTGCGCGATATGGTAACGCAGGGCATGAGCCGCCTGCTGGCTTTCCGCCACAAGGACGGCGGCTGGGGCTGGTACGAGAACGACGCTACCGACACTTTTATGTCCGCCTATGTTCTGGATGGACTCTGCCTGGCACGCCAAAGTGGCTACCAAGTGGACGAAAACATTCTTAAAGAAGGGCAGCATCTCCTTGAGTCGAAGCTTCTCAAAGAGACAAACCCGGAGATCGCAGCGTGGGTTTTAAGTGCCGCCGCCGCCTGTCAAGAGGAGACCCATTCGGATCCGCAAGCTATAAGGGCGGCCCTTGAAAGCCTCTGGAAGTCAAGAGAAACTCTCAAGCCCCAAGGGCTCGCGCTCTTGGGACTCTCCGCGCACCGCATCGGTGTAGAAGATCGTGTAAGGGATGTGGCACTACGGCTAGGAGAGCTGGTGCAGCGGGACGAAGAAAAAGGAACTGCATGGTGGGGACAGACGACTCGGTGGTGGCATTGGACGCTCAATCCAGTGGAGACTACTGCCCTCGCCATGAGGGTTCTGCTTCTGGCAGACCCCAAGGATCCACTGGTGGAGCCAGCTATGACCTATCTACTCGCCGCCAGGTGTGGCGCGCAATGGTCAACCACGCGCGATACCGCCTTATCTGTCCTCGCTCTGAGCGATTACCTGAAAACCTATCCGCCACCTGCCTCAACGAGCAATATGGCAGTGGAGATCAACGGCCGGCCAGCTCACCTTAGCCTCAAGGGGAATCAGGAGAGTGCGCTACGCCCCAGTATTTTCACCTCTGCGGATGCTGATCTGCATGACGGAAAGAACATGCTCTTGATTCGTCGGCTGGAGGGGCGCGGCAAGTTTCATGCAACCGCCATTGCCGAGTCTTTGGCCGATGGGGAACCTCTGCCAGCCACAACAAATGGCTTTTTGGTAGAGCGCCGCTACATTTTGCACGGCGACGGGCAAAAGGAAAACCAGACGGGCCTTCCCCTGCACCTAGCGGCCGGATCGCTGGTGGACTGCCTGCTGACCGTTACGTCAAACGATGATGCGGATTACTTCATGATTGAGGATCCACGACCAGCCGGACTGGAGCCGGTATGGGTAAAGAGCGGGGAGACCCTCTGGGCCACCGGCGACGGCGGGCGGATTGCTCTGAGGACGGAGGTGCGCGATACTCGAACGGCGTTCTTTGCCGTGCATCTGCCAAAGGGAACGTGGCAAATCCGGTACCCAATGCGGGCAGAAACAGCGGGATCCTTCCACGTGCTACCTGCTCAGGCCATGACTATGTATTCGCCAGAACGCTGTGGGAATAGTTCCGAAGCTCGCGTGGAGGTCAACGATATAGACGCAGCCCCCCGGGAGCATTGACTCGCATTAAATTCGCTAGCCGGCCGCTTCATATCGAGTAAGGAGTCGAAGCCGTGACCGCAATGAAGCATGACATCGAAAGAGGGCGAACAGCGGGGGGGACGCTGGCACGCATCGTGATGTTCCTTCAGGCCTACGTTCGATCCATGCGGCTCTACTATGCGTTTATCACCGGAATCGCCGGTTGGATCGGAGTGGCTTTTGCTCGCTATTTGCATCCCCAGAGCATTTCAACGGGCAAGGCGGCGCTCGTGCTGGGGATTCTCTTCTTGAGCTGGGGAATCAATCAGATCGTCAACGATTATCTGGGCCTGAAAGAGGACCGTATTAATGCCCCTAATCGTCCAATGGTGACAGGGGAATTGAATCCTTTCGCGGCATTGGCTTTATCCGCCGCGCTCATGGCCTTCGCCAGCATAGTGACATGGTTCATTGCCCCATGGGCTCTCGTTCCTCTTCTCCTTGGAATCTTGCTGAACATTGCTTATGAGTTTGGAAAGGGAGTTCCCTTCTTAGGGAATGTCCTCTTCGGAGTCATGTTATCAATGTGCACAGCCTACGGATACATATCCTCGACACCAAGCCTACCTATTCATTTCACTCCGTCTCGCTGGAGCGTTCTTTTCCTCGTTGCGCTGATGAATGGGTTGATGACCTACTACACATACTTCAAGGACTACTGGGGGGATAAGGCTGCGGGATTGCGCACGGCAGTGGTTGCCCAGGGCTTCGATCTATCAAGAAAAATCGCTGTTGTTGCGGCGCCACTCCCCACTATCGCATTCGTCGTTATCAAATGGGCAGGTTGGATTGAGTCGCCCCTTAACGAGGTATTTTGTTTCTTGGGGACAATTACTCTTTTCCTTCAGCTCTGGACCGGTTATCTCTATTTCAAGTTCCCGACTGGCAAGAAAGCGTATTACTCCCTTGTGACTAACTTCAGGGCCTGCACCTGTGGCCAGGTAACGCTGATTGCGCTTTTCAATCCGGAACTCGCACTATATCTATACATAGCGGCATACGTCTTCGTTGGTTTCCTCTTTGACCTTCATAGGGATCCTCGCGCATGATAAGGATTGAGAATGCCTGAACTCAAGGAGCAGAAATTCCTTACAGGCGCGCACAAGTACGCTCTATTTGCGCGTGTCTCTATTCATGTGGTTTTCCGATACGGCAGACTGGTACTGAAGGGAAACCTTGGGCTGACGGCCTATGTTAAGTTCCTTTACAGGGCGCTGCTATTCTTAAACGCCATGCGCCACGGAAAGGTCGTCAAGCTCGGGCGACTCTACCACCTACACCTATATGTGCCAGCTTATCCTGCGGAGTCCTTCTTCAGTCTCCTTAACAAGCTCATAAGCCCTGAACCAGGACCCGGCACCGTAGTTTTTTCCATGACCAAAGCGTGCCGCTATAAATGCCCCCACTGCTACCAGAGAGAAGATGCGGGCCAGGATCTTGATGTAGCGCTGATGACTAAGGTTGCAAAGCAGATGGAAGATGCCGGTGTTAGCTTCTTCGACATAGAGGGTGGAGAGCCCTTCCTCAGGCCTGAAAGGGTAAATGCCATATTGGAGGCACTTGGCGACAGAGCTGAGAGCTGGATCAACACCACTGGTGACAAGGCCAATTTCGAAAGCATCAAAGCCTTGGTTGATCGCGGTCTTTGCGGTGTCATGGTTTCGATACACTCACCGTTCGCCGCAGTCCACGATGCCTTCACGGGAATAGAGGGGTCATTCAAGCTGGCCTGCGATTTCCTGCGAGAATGCCGCCACGCGGGCATCTTCACAGCCATAAATTGCTGCCCAAACCCGGAAGCGGTAATGGATGGAGACTTGGAAAAACTTCTTGCTCTCGCCGCGGAACTGGACTGCTCTTACGTGCAAATAATCCAGGAGAAAGCCGCCGGAGCTTGGCTGGCAAGGGCGGGCGAAGATTTGCAAGGAGAGACGGTGGTCCAGAAGCTGCGTCAAATCCATCTAAAGTATAACGGCGGCGGGCGGTTCAAGCGCTACCCTTCCATTTCGGCCCAGGTTTTCGAAGAGGGAGAGCACCTGTTCGGATGCACTTGCGGAGGCGTGGACCGCTTCTATATCGGCGCAGATGGCGAGATTCAGCCTTGCGAGTTTCTCAACGTCTCCTTCGGGAACGTCCAGAACGAGGACTTCATGACGATCTTTCGCAGAATGCGCGGTTTCTTCAAGAAACCAGGGACAAAATGGCTTTGCTGCACCGAAGCGGCTTCCATCAGGAAAGCTCTTATGGAAAGTGGCTTAAAACGCACCCCCTTGCCCTGGCCACTCACGAAAGAGCTGGTCGAAGCCTGGGACAAGGGCAAGGAAACGCCTCTCTACAAGAGGATCGGCATCTACGATAAGCTATGAGCCTATATCTTGTCTGTAACCCAGGATCGAGAAATGGCAGAGGACGGCGTGTCATCAAGGAATATATGCGCATCCTCGATTCCATGAACACAGTCTACGAGGCCGGCTACACGACAAGGCTCGATGATGCCGCGGCCATGGCGAGGAAGGCGGCCAGCCGGGGCTTTCAAACAGTTGCGGCCGTGGGAGGGGACGGAACGATCAACCGAGTTCTAAACGGTCTCATGGAAGCGGGGCGTCCGGAGATCCAGTTCGGCGTTCTCTACGCCGGCACGAGTCCGGACTTCTGCCGCTTTCATGGCGTCCCTGTTACTCCGGAGGGGGCCGCTAAGGTGCTGACTGGCGGGGAATCGCGTCCGACCGATATCTGCAAAATCGTATACCAAGACAAGAGCGGGGATAGGGTCACCTCCCACTTTGCTTGCAGCGCCAATATGGGGCTTGGCCCCGCTATAGCCGAGTGGTCAAATGGGCATAGGAGATTCCTTGGAGACACATGTGGCACGATGGCCGCCTTGGCGTTGTCCATCATTAGAGGGAGAAGATTTTCAGGACGCCTGGTACTGGACGGCCGGGAATCCCAGTTGGACGGCGTTTGGAACCTGACGATAGGAAAGAATCCATACCTGGCCTCGGGGCTGAAGCTAAATGTTCCCATTGTTCCGCGCGACGGCCTTTTGTACGTCTTTTCCGTCCATGGCGTGAACAGAAGCGGCCTGATCCGCGCTCTTCCAAAAGCGTACACCGGGGCCATTTCCGATGATCGGCGCTTTACCCTCTTGACCGGCACCAGTGCTTCATTCTTTCCAACGGAGGAGGCGGTTCCGTTCGAATTTGACGGCGACCCGGTCGGCTTGGCGCCTATCCAGGTCGAGCTGTTGCAAGGTGCGGTTCAGATGGTCGGAGGCGGAAGATGAGGGAGTTGGATATCATCCGCAGCCTGTGGCAGAACGCTAAGCGTTCTCCTTTTCAAAAAAATGGCCTCATGACGTCGGACTCGGAAATACTGGATCTTGGCGGCCGGCTTATCGCCCTGACAACGGACGAATTCTCTCAAGAGGACGGATTCCCAGAGAACAACCCGTACGACGTCGGCTGGAATGTTGTCACGGCGACGTTGAGCGACCTGCTCGCCGTGGGAGCGGAACCAAGGTTTCTCATCCAGGTTCTCGTTACGACCGGTGGAGAGAATGACGACTTCTTTCGGGGGTTAGCTCGGGGTGTATCAGCGGCCTTGGAGAACCACGGCGCATTTCTTGCGGGCGGTGATTTAGGGAAAGGGCCGACATGGCGTTATACCGGCGTGGGGTTGGGTGAGTTTTCGGGACGTGCTCCGCTCTCCCGCTTGATCTCGGGTGAGTCTGGAGACATTGTTGTGACGGGAAATTTAGGTGATGGAAACGCCGCTGCCTTACTCGGTACCCCACGCTTGATGTTTGAGTGCAGGCTTCAAGAGTCGAGGTGGCTTGCTGAACACGCGCTCGCATGCATGGACACGAGCGACGGCCTTATTAGCGCAATGACTACCATTTCCGGGTTAAATCCTCAGTACGATCTAGTCCTGGATCTGGAAAGCGTGCCGCTCGCTCCGCTTGCCATCGCAGCCGCAGGCGAAATGCAAATTCCACTTTCGGCTTTCCTTATCGGCTCCGCTGGAGAGTATGAACTGCTGGCCGTTCTACCAAAAGGGATTGAGGTCCCTAAGGAGCTTGATATCCATTCCATTGGTCGCTGCGAGAGAGGCCGTACGCCAGGTATGCGCTTGAGCGCTCGCGGGAGAACTGTCCTCGTAAAGATGGACGATCTACCAGACCCTCGCGCCTTAACCGACCGTGAAAGCTACGCTAAGGCTGTTCTAGCATTAGCGAGGCGTCTTTCCTTGGATTGAGGAGAAGCCCCATGCTCTTTGAGCCGGTCGCGCTGAAGAATCTCACGCTCCCCAACCGGCTTGTAAGGTCCGCCACTTACGAGGGCTTGGCGGATACCGATGGGACTCCATCCGAGAAATTGGGGGAAGTCTACCGCAGGCTTGCCGATAATGATGTGGGGGCGATTATTACGGGTTTCTGTTTTGTCTCTCCTGAAGGCCGAGCAATGCAGCCAAGGCAGTGTGGAATGGATGCAGACGACAAGGTGGCGCCATGGGCGAAAGTGGTCGGCAAGGCAAAGACAGGGAACAGGCGAACCGTTCTTATCATGCAACTTGCCCACGCGGGGCGTCAGACGTTGGCGCGCGTGACGGGCTCGCGCCCGGTTGCTCCTACGGCAGGCAAGTCTCCTTATTTCATGGAGCGGGCCAGAGAACTTAAAGAAGACGAGATTCTCCGCATAGCAGAAGCCTTCGGGGCGGCAACCTCGCGGGCGAAGAACGCGGGCTTCGATGCTGTTCAGGTTCATGCCGCCCACGGCTACCTCATCCACCAGTTTCTCTCGGCCGCGGTCAACCATCGAGAAGACAAGTGGGGCCAAGACCGAAGCGCTTTCTTGAAATCCGTGCTCTGCAGCATCAGGACAAGGTGCGGGGCGGATTACCCAATTTTACTCAAGGTGAGCGGCGCAGACGACGACAAAGGCGGTTTGACCCCGCGGGAAGTAGGTGGAATTCTCCATGGCCTTGACTGCTTTGGCCTGGAAGCAGCCGAAGTCAGCTACGGAACAATGGATCGGGCCTTCAACATATTCCGGGGGACAATCCCCATAGAGCGCGTCCTTGACTACAACCCCCTGTACAACGGATTTCCCGGTTTTATAAAGTGGACTTGGCTCCATGCTGTATACCCAACGTTAAAAAAACGTTTCATCCCATTCAATCCAGACTACAACGCGGCCATGCTTGAGGAAATCAAGAGGCGCGCCAGACTTCCGCTAATCTTGGTTGGGGGAGTCAGAGAACTGCGCTCGATCGAAGCAACCTTGGCATCTGGCCTGTGCTGCGCCGTCTCAATGAGCCGACCGTTCTTGCGAGAGCCGGACCTAGGAAGGAAGTTCAAACAGAAGGCAGCAAACTACTCCATCTGCACCAATTGCAACGCTTGCGCGGTAATGTGTGATAGCGGGGAACCGACCCGCTGTTATGCCGGGCAAGCATAAGAGCTTGGAAGGAAAAGAGGTGCGCGCATGACTGAAATACCTAAAAAAGTGGTTGCCGCGAAAGCGGACTGGGAAAATTGCTACGAGGCCCCTGGTCCCGACATCTTCAAAAAGGCATATCGCTTTCAAGACACTCTATTGAGTGAGGAGGGGAGCACCCCATGTCTTTTCAGGCGCCCCATCCTTTCAGCAACAGGCGGAAAGGTGTTAATGCTTGACTCGGAGACCGGGAAGTGCCGTGAGATGCTCATGATGGGGTCGAACTCCTACTTCGCCCTCAACTCCGATGACAGGGTCGTGAGCGCCTCGATTGCCGCGGCTCGCAAGTACGGGTATGGTACCGGGAGCGTCTCCCTGTATACGGGAACTACAGACCTCCATCTCGAGTTGGAGAAACGCATAGCGCGGTTTTATCGGTGCGAGGACGCCCTCTTATTCCCCACCGGGTACGCGGCAAATCTAGGCGCGCTCGCGGGACTCCTCCGGAAGGGGGATGTAGTCGTCAACGACATGTTCAATCACGCCTCTATTTTTGATGGATGCCTCCTCTCTGGGGCCAAGATTCTGACCTTCGCTCATGCGAGTGCACGTCATCTGAGGAAAACGCTCCGGGGAATTCAAAACTCGGGATGCGGAATTCTTGTAGTAACCGACGGAGTGTTCTCCATGGATGGGGATGTCGCTCTTTTGTCCGAAATCTGGCAAGCGGCACACGAGGCGGGCGCCCGCGTAATGATAGATGAGGCCCATGCTTTGGGCGTTGTTGGTCCCGGGGGGCGCGGAACGGCCGAGGCCAATGGCATGGAAGGCCAAGTTGACGTTACCGTTGGAACGTTAAGCAAACTGCCAGGCGGGATAGGCGGATATGTGGCGGGCTCGAAAGCCCTAACGGACTATCTCCGTTTTTACGCCCGTCCATACTTCTTTTCGACCTCCATTCCCACCCCAGTAGTGGCAGGCCTCATCGAGGTCTTCAATATCTTGGAGACGGACAAGGGGCCAAGAGAGCGGCTCTGGCGAAACATAACCTACATGGTTGAGAATCTACGCGCGCTGGGCTTCGACCTCGGCAATACAGCATCCGCGATCGTTCCGATCATGGTGGGCGACGAGGCAAAACTCAAGGCCATCGCCATTGATTTGCACAGGCGAGGGATAATAATGAGCTACGTGGCGTACCCCGCTGTGCCGAGGAAACGATGCAGACTGCGAATGAGCCTAATGGCGCAGCACACCTTGGAGGATTTGGACTTGGCCATTTCTACTCTTGAAGAACTGGGCAAGAAACATGGAGTGCTTGCATCGTGAAGGGAAGAGAAGCGGCTTGCTTTTTGATCACTGGCGCCGCAGGGTTCATTGGGAATCAATGCGTCAACGAATTCTTGCGGCGAGGCGAACGCGTTGGGGCCATCGTACACCAGAGGCGAAATCCTACTTGGGATCAAGCGGCTGCAAATGGGCGCCTCTATGTTGCCGAAGCGGACATTGCCGAGCGCGCTTCCTTCCTGAGAGCAGCTCAACTTTGTGCCGAAAAACTCGGCTCGACCCCGTCAGCGCTCATTCACTGCGCCGCTTTTGTCTCGGATGTGGGTCCGGTGAATCTCTTCCGTAGGACGAACCTAGATGGAGTTGGGCACGCCTGCGATGTCGTGAAAGCCCTGGGAATCGGGAGGCTCGTCTTCATCTCCACGACCGATGTGTACGGTCTTAAGGACCTGAAGTGCGCGGGCGAAGATACACCTCTGGCGGTCGGTGCGCGCAACCCATATCCGAAATATAAGATACTGGCTGAACGGGCGGTAACCGGAAATCTTCCCCAAGGCCAATACGTCATTCTGCGCCCAGCAGCCGTTTGGGGACCTGGAGACATGTCTATCCACCCAAGGGTTGCGGCCTTTCTTTCGAAAACACCCGCGATCTTCCACTTCGGGAAATGGAGAGGACGCAACAGGTGGCCCATGGCCTACGTCGGCAACGTGGCCAAGGCGGCTTACCTTTCCTCAACGAGAGATGAGGCGGCAGGACGGGTCTTCAACGTAGTAGACCCCGAGTTTACGACCGCCGATCAATTCTATAGAATCGTGTTGGACGCTTGCTCACCCAGCCGCAACAACATCGCTTCCGTTACCCTTCCCTATTGGGCTGGGTGGATCATCGCGGCCGTTAGTTCAGGTTCATGCCTGCTTTTACGGCGCCGTAAGCCGCTTTTCGATCCCACACTCTATAGCCTTCATGCGGCTTCTCGAAATCTCGACATAGACGGAAGCCGGATTCAAAGCTTCTTCAGCCAATGCGATGAAGAATTTGTACCGCGTGCCGAAGCGCTCGAAACTTTTCGCGCTTGGTGCAAGGCAGCGGCATTACATGCCTCAGACGCAACCACCTCTGTATGACTATCGTGTGCTATACGACTGACTCCAGATACGGTCGCATCACGTTGGTGACGGGGCAGACTCCGGCAAAGGGCAAATTGTCGGAGTGCCTTCTCTTTCGCGCGCATCTTTCGCGCGAATCAATCTCACCCTGGATAATAATCCAGTCACTTGTCATTAAGTGCAAGCCTTTTTATCCATTTCACGGGGTACGAAGATTCGCTTCCACGTTCGGCTATGAGGAAATGCTTGAGCAGGGCAATCACCTTTGAAGTGAACCGAATCCTGCCTCGTTGAATCGTTGTTCGAAGTCACGAACAACCGCCAGGATCTCCTCAAATGCGGGAACCTTTCCAAAGAACATCTCGCCTTGCATATCAGCATAATCCTTTGTCCAGTAGGCCATGTCACTCTCGGTCGGGCAGAGACGGAGCGCTCCTGGCTTGAGTGTGCCGTAATCCACCCAGTTTTGGCGGAAGAAAATCTGGCGGTGCTGCGCGACACGGTCAAAGAGTCCTGCGCTCGCTACTGCCTTTGCCGCTACCCCAGCACGTATCAGGCACCAGAGATCGTAGTAATGGCGAGCAAGGCGAGCCTTCCTAGGTTTGCTTTGTGGCCGGAAGGCCTCTTCGTGCAAGAGCATCGCCTTTTCCCAAAAGGTGCGTTCTGGGGCGACGGCTCTAACTGAGAATTCGCTCTCGCCACGGATTTCGGTGAAAACTTCAGCGAGGTAAGGGACAAGCGTCACACGTTCCAATGGTTCCGTGTCGGAACGTGCGCCCAATTCTATCTTCACCTGTGGCTGTAAGTATCCAGTTCCAGACGAGAATAGTTGGGGATAACGGAATAGAATGGTCTGGCCATCGGGGTCTGTGGCATCTTCATCAAGAGCCCATGCAATTTTATCTGGCAGCCTGGCCTCGCATGCATCCCGGAATGTAGGCCGCAACGAATCTTGGACGGCTTTTCGGCAAGCAGCCTTCAGTCCGTCCAGGCGGCTCTTGCGGCCCTTTGCGCTGGTGACCGCTTCGGGGCTGTTATTCCCGCCGAAGCCGAGAAAACCCCGGTCGACAACGATGTCTATGTCCTCAGAAAATCGTTGGATGAGTCTCCAGCCTTTGGATAGGGACGTGCCTCCTTTGAAGGTCAGGTGTTCTCCCCAACTGGGAAGCTGGAAAAGTTCGCGCAGGGTCCAGCACACCCAGAAGTCCTTCTCGATGCTATTGCGTGGCAGGCCTAACCTGTTGCCAGCTTCCTCGAAGTATTCTCGTCGCTCCGTATCCGGCAACCCGATAATGCTGCCCATGGACTTATCTCTCCCCCCCACTGACTTGTCGGATCACAGCAGCGACCCACGCAGGAGCCAGATGGATGTCTTTTAACAGCTCCGCCTTGTCCTGGGCGCTTAGGCCATGCTGGAGCGTCTGAATCGCCTTCGAGTCAATTCCGTTTTGTCCCAGATACCGGAGTGCTTGAATAACTAGGCCACTGGTCTTTCCAGAAGTGGCCATGTTGCGAGGCGTGGTTCGCTTCAGGTGGATCTCCTGATTACCTATCCGAATACGTCGGTTTGGTCCGTCAGTCAGGAAGACCACCTTCATTGGAACTTGGTCCGACAGACCAAGCAGATTCGCCGCATACGCGCCGGTGGGTTGCAGGCGGATCGCATCTCGCCCAGTGAGAGCCCTTGCTATTGCATCTACTGAAGGGGAGAGGGTGCCTATCTTGGGATGCTGGGCAGGGTAGTCGTAGAGGCCTCGGGCGAGACGGCGGATTGTACCTTTGCGAGAAAGCCGCGTGAGGGCCATTCCCACTGAGTACTTGTCCCCAACACCCGAGAAGTTTTTTGGGGTGAATACCCAACCTCTCCCATGGCCATATACGCTGCTAAGCACTTTGTCGTCAACAGAATGGGCCATATCCACGTCCCCCTTCCTGTTAACAATACTATGTCTTTTTGTTAACACCTGCAAGTCCTGGCTAGGCACAATACCTAATATATATGTACGGAAGCGCCATTCATACCGGAAGCTCAAGGCTGTTGCCTATTGGGACCGGAAGGAGTTGAAGCAAATTGTAGAAGAGGCTTTCAAGGAATACCTGGCGGGGAAAAGTGTCGAACCTGTCCCACTCGACCAAGACACATGGGTGAGTGATGTGTGATCATATGAGCCGACCTGCCGCTGTGGTTTCGTTCTAGACATAGAATAACCGCATTGGCTCCTTGTGAGTGTTGAGGATGTATTCTGGGGGTATAGGCAGGGCGATCTTCGATTCAAAGCTGCAATTTAGTTTTAATGCCCCAAGCGAGCATGCCGAAAACCATCCGGGACGCAAGCCGCAACCTACTGATTAATTAGGTGTTTAGGATGGTGCGCCCGGAGGGACTCGAACCCCCGGCCCTCTGCTTAGAAGGCAGATGCTCTATCCACCTGAGCTACGGGCGCCTCCCACTAAAATATACAGTATTTTGGCTTCTGATAAAAGAGCAATGAGGCCTTGCTTCAGCGGAAACACGTGGTAAGATAATAGCCTTCAAATGGAGGGGGAAAGATGCTAGATCAAATAGCTGGTCTTGGCTCGGCGGTGAGGCTGCTGTTGGTTGTGGCAGGGGTGGCGGTTCTGGCGTCGGTAGGCGGGTGGTGTCAGGTGGCTGGAGGTCCCCTGCCGTTCGAGCCTCCGCCGTCGCCAGAAGTTCTCAAGGGGGCGGCTGCGCTTGCGCAGCCGCACGGAGTTGTCATCTTAAGCGTGCGCAGGGAGTACTCGGGCACTATCGAGCCGGGCTTCAGGGTCAGGGGGACGACGACCACCCGAGCAAGGTTTAGGTACTACGTCAGCGATGCTCACGGTGTCGAGAACATCAACAAGCATAGGTTCTTCTCCGAAGGTAATCCGGACAAGATGATGATAATGGGGAGGACGACTACCCCTGATGGGCGGATTTTCGACCTGGACACGGCGAAAGACATCAGGGAAATGGACGTAAAAGACTCGTTCGGCCGAAACAAACGCACGGTCAAGACGGCTTTCTTTCCCCACGTGGAGCCAGGATGCGTGCTGGATTTATCTTACTCCATCAGTGACAACGAATTGCCGGATTTTGCCTATGTGCCATTGCAGTATGAGTTCCACGTAGTAAATGAAACGGTGGTCGTCGACGGCAGTCTTTATGCGACGACCCGAGGAAAGTCATTCTGGCTAGGTACACCTCCGTTCAAAGTCTATTGGGTGCCATTTTTTACGGGACCTGTTCCACCACGTTGCCACGCCAAGCTCAGCCCGGAGTTTGACCTGGATTTGTCCATCACCGACGCCGCAGCGCTTCCTGACGAGATGGCCGCACCGCCGGCGGGAAGAGTCAGCTACGGGCTTGGGCTCATGCCCCGTCTTTACCGGCTCAACAAGGAATCTGACTTAAAGCAATGGCATCAGGATCTGATATTGTTCGGCCCGGGAGCGGCCGCGAGAAAGAGCGGCGCGAGGGTCGCCCAGGAGGGAGACATAGACCCGTCGCAAGCTACGGTGTCCCTCGACGCTCTTGCGCTTCAGACGGTCCCGTCGTGGTCCAATGACGCGTCAATGATGACTTGGTGGCAGGAAGTTCTCGGCAGGATCAGCGCTCGGCTCGAAAAGTTCTTCAGACGGGACCCGGGAGCGGCGAGGGACCTGGCCGCCGATGCAGAGAAGGTTGCTCCGCCCGCCATGCCTTGGAAGGAGAGGGCCAGGGCGCTCTTCAATTTTGTCCGCTCCAGGGTCAAGCCCGATCCAGATGCCGATGACGCCAAGACGCTGGCCAGGCTTCTTCACAGCCAGGGCGCGTCTGAACGGGACTTGGACCTGCTGTATATTTATCTCTGCGAAAAGGCAGGCCTCCAGGCTCGCGTCGTTTTGCCGATGAGCAGGTCCAGGCTGGCATTCACCCCAATTCTGGAGTCATTCCGGACGTTCAGCGCGATTTACATGGTGGAGGTGAGTTCAAATGGCGAGGAACCGCTGTATGTGATGCCTGGGGATGTCTTCGCCAATTTCGACACGTTTCCCTCCAACTATCTTGGGGCTCTGGCCTTCAGGCAGCCGCTCGGCGAGACCGATATGTGGCCCATGTTCAGGATGCCGGCCAAGGTCAATAATATTGACAATACGGTGATGGCCGCGACTGCTCCTCTGGAACCTCTGGCCGATAAGAGTGAGGTGCGCCTCGAGTTTACGTTGGAAGGGTCGGCGGCGTGGTTATACAGGTGGGACCTCGGCTGGAAACGGTACTCCACGGCGGACGACGAGATTGCCACGCGGATGAAAAAGACCCAGGCGGACCTCGTTGATTCGTGGAGCGGACTGGAATGGGAGGGTGCGCTTCCTGTTGCTGACCATCGGACGGGTGCGGATGGCCCGCTCAACTTTTCAATAAAAGTGCCGGCCCACTTGGATATTCAGGAGGTGGGAGGCAAGGTGATCGCGCCGTGTCTCCTGAGGCCCTACCTGGCCGCCAATTTCTTTCGTGAGGCGGAGCGTATCAGACCCCTGTGGCTTCCCGGAGGAACGGCCGAGCTTTCCTTGAGCTGGGAGATCCCTGCTGGCATACAACCGGAGGCTTTACCGCCCGTCGCCGAGCGAACGGGACCTGGAGGGCTGTATTTCAGGCGCGAATCAACCGTCAGGGCGGACGGCGGCGGCAAAAGCGTTTTGACGACGAGAATGACCATAGCAGTCCCGGACATGCTTCCAGCCTCTGACTATCAAGCCGTCAGGAGCTTTTTTGAGGAGTTGAAGAGCGCTTGCGAGACCAAGCTGCTGTTCGACGGCGCGGCCGCGCCAGTACAGGAGAAGCATCCATGATACGCGCCGCGTTCCTTGCTTGGCTGATGTTGGCTTCATTCGCGGCCTTGGCGTCGAGTCCCGAGTGGGCGCGGCCCTACATAAAGGCGGAAGCGCCTCATGGAGACTACATCAGGCAGGATGAGCCCTGGGTGCTGATGTATCATGACGAAGAGGTGCAATCCTTACCCAACGGAGGCTTGGTGAGGCAATACAGAGAGGTCTACGTTCTGGAGGGAAAGATCGCCCGAAGCCTCACGATCGCGGTTCCCTACGACCAGGAGACCCAAAGGCTGACTCCTCCGGAGGTGTGGGTGCCCGGTGTTTTCGGATACAAACAGCTGAACATGAAGAAGTCCTCGTTGGATTTGCCGAACAGCGGGAGCGGGCTGATAACCAGCGGGAGGGAGGTATTTGTAAGCACGACCTACATAGAACCACAGTCCAAGGCCGCGGTCACTTGGGCGGTCAGCGACAGCGAGGCATGGCCCGGCCAGGATATCGTCTTTCCGTTTGGAGCCTACCCGTGCGCCAAATGGCGCTTGCATGGCGATGGAGCGCTTCCGCTGAGCATCGCGCTCGTGGATCCCAGAAAGAATCCAGCGGAAATCAAGCACGGAGAAGTGGGGCTGGCCAATCTGCCATCATACAGCAGCGTAAAGCTCTCCGGAGATCCATGGGCGCCGGACACGATGGAGTACCTTCCATATCTTGTCGTCACGGCGAACTCCGCCGTCGAACGGGAATGGCGGGAGACGGCGGCCGGAGCGGCGAAGCTGTTCGTTGGCGCCTGGTCGCCCAAGGCATCGGTGGAGGCATCGAAGAAGGCGGCCGTTCTGACGAAAGGCGTTCAGTCCAATCTTGAGAAGGCTTGCAAGATAGCCTCATTCGTTCAAGGGCTGGCCTACCGCAATATTGCCTGGGGCACCGGCGCCTTCGTTCCGGAAAGCCCGGACGAGACGCTCAGGACCCTCTCCGCGGATTGCAAGGGGAAAGTGGCACTGATGCACGCGCTTCTCGGCGCCCAGGGAATTAAATCGGTGCCGGTTCTCTGCCGCGCTGGAGAGCCATACCTGAACGACATACCTATTCCCACGCCGCTGCCTTTCGACCACGTGGTCATCGCCGTGGACTTGGGCGATCAAGCGGCCATGCCCGCGTCTCTCGGCTCCGGGCCGGGAAAGGGCTGGATTCTCTTCGATCCTACCGATTCCATCGCCACGTTTGGGCTGACTGACGGCGCTCTGGCAGGAACTTGGGGTCTCTGGCTAGGCGAAGAAGACGGTGGATTGTTCAAGATCGAGTTCGGTCCGGAAGCGTCGCTATTTTCGGCTAAGATGGAAGTGGATATTAGCGAGGAAGAGAGGGCGGCCTTCACTCTCACGATCAGCGGCGAGGGTGGCTTGCTCACCCAGATAGCTGGCAATGGAGAGCTCAACAGCTCGTCAAGGCAGCTCGCCGAGGAGTCGTTGAAATACTATGGATGGGCGGTGTCGGGGCTGACCGTTGATGATGCGCGGTTCCTGCCTGGCGATGGATTGGCTTCGCGGCCGGCCGCGATGGTTGTCACCGGCCACATGGAACATCCATTTCAGATCGTCACGAAGGACACTCGCCTGCTGGTCCCGGTAATGCCGCTGCTTGGACGTGCCCTCGGCCTGCCGAGGGACGGATACAGCAGGAAGGACGAAAGGAGCGACAGCGGCCGGAAGGCCGCCGAAGGGTATCTCCCCGACGGGAGCTACGAGAACGCCGAGCGTAGTATGAGGGTGGTTCTTCTCATCAAGCTTCCGCCAGGCATCACCGTGAACGCCTATCCTGGCCTGCGGAATTCAATCTCCGAAAAGTGGCTGGAAGCTGCCGTGTCGAGCGGGCGAGAATGGGTCTTGGACGCGAAATTTCACCGGGGCCGGTTCAAAGGCGGGGCAGAGAGTGCACGCCTGTCCGGCCTCAACGCGCTATGCGCAATTTTCCGCCAGCCCATAATGGTCAGTGCGAACGGGAAATAGCGCAGATGTCTTTTGCATTCCGGCGCAGCGCATTGGCGGCGTCACCTTGTCGCCATAAGGACGTCGGCTAGCGAGTTGCTACTTGCGCCGCCTGCGGTGAGATAGGCCCCGGGCGCGATGGCCTTGAGTCCCGCGAGGAGGCTGCGGGCCACTTCTATTCCGTACGCCTTCTGGTCCTCTTTGGACTCAAGGCTGGTTATTTTTTCAAGGACGTCTTTGGG
>JBBINO010000009.1:0-49935 GCA_037443845.1 Acidobacteriota bacterium | reverse complement strand
GAGACGTGAGAAGTGAGACGTGAAGGATGCAAGACGTGCGCGACGCGAGGCGGGCTTTGATGGGGCTTTGTCTCTCGTGTAACACGCCCACCTAAACCTGGTCCCTGCTTTTACTTGGGTTCGAACCCAACACATAATCATCAAAACTCTCTATATTGAACAACTGGCAAAGCTTTTTTCGCTCACCACGTGGCACCAGTGCCGCCATCTTGGGCAGCCTCAAGTGAGATTTGAATATCTTCTGCCTGTGCCTATTGTTAGACTTGCATCGCCAATGGGGATAGTCACCCCAGTCCCCGTATTCAACGCCAGAATTACAGCGGCCGCAGGTGAGTATGCCATCAAACGGGTATGGCTGGTCAACACCACGCGTGAAGCATTCGTCGTTGATGCAGCGCCAGTAGTACGGCTGGTCTGCACCTTCTGCAGCAATCATTTCCTCACCGCATATGGGACACTGTCCCTCGGGTTTCCCGTGAGCAGCCAGTAGTTCTTGAAGACGGAGAATCTGGAAGTAGTCCGTCAGGACCGCCTTGCTCTTCCGTCTTTCCATTATCTCTTGTGTATTGGAAAAACTCAGCGGATTCAGGGAACCGGACCAGGTAACATCTTCATCGATGAACACAAGTTTCTCGTGCATACGGAGTTTGTGAATGACAGCTATTCCAACATCTGCAAGTTGACCCTCAATCTTCCTGATGGTTGACAGCTGAGAATTTGCCCGCTCGGACAAAGCCTTGGTGATAACGTAGACCTCAACGCTTCTTTCGATGGCAGCTTGAAGTTGGGGCAGAAGGAAAGAAACCCTGTCTGTCGTGGCAAAAGGCGAGTAGATGATTATCCTACTGTTCGCCGATTCGATGTCGCTGGAAAGGATGCGATAGAAATCCTCCTGAGTGACGACCAGTCGTTCCGAGTTGGGGTCGATTTTTCCACCCATTGCCGTCATTTGTGCCTTGGCAGCACGCGCCGCCAATCCCTCGGGTACGATATCTCTTGCATCAACGCGGGGGAATTGCCGCAAAAGTGATGGAATCAGAGTTCTACCAAGAAATGCCTTCCGGCCTTGTTTCTGGCAGTAGTCGAAGTCACCAAGAATGAATAGGCGGAATTTTGCCCGAGTCAAAGCAACATTCAAAAGGCATTTCAGGTCTTCATCTAGGGATGGCATAAAAAGGTTGACCCGAAAGTGCGGCTCGTCCACGACCGTGTCAAAAATCACCACGTCAGCCTCTGAACCCTGAAAGCTATGCGCTGTGCCCGCAATGACTTCATCCTGCAGGTTTGCGAAGTCCCTTAGGAGAACGGTCACAAGCTTGGCGTGTGCCCTGTAGGGCGCTACGATGAGAACTCGCTTCGGTGCGCCCTCCATTCTCGCTGGCCTATCGCGGGACAACAGTTGCTCGGCGATGTCGACAGCCACTGTCGCCGACAAAAAATTCAGACGGCTGGAATTGCCGTGTTTGACAACGCTGGTTACCCAAGCGTTGAGAGGGCCAGTATCAACAAGCACTATCGGATTGTCGTATTTCCAACCCTTCACATACCATTCCGTAAAGCTCTCATAATCCCTATATTCCTCTGGTGCCGTGAATGCGTTGACAAGTTGCTTGTCATAAAAGATGTTCGCAACTTTCGCGATTTCGGGAAGCATACGCCTCTGCTCAAGGAGTGGCACAAAATAGGGTGGGGTTTCCTTCTTGACCCACTTCCCCTTCATTCCCGATGCTTCGAATACGTCCCTTCCCAGCCATTTCTTTGTCAGGTCATTCTTTGAGAGCACAATTGGAGGCAGCTGCTTGAAATCGCCGACAATGACAAGATTATTCTCGGCAAGGAGTGCCGCGGCCCAAAGGGCTGGTATGGGCGCCATGGACGCCTCGTCGACGATAACTGTGTCGAATGTGCGAGCTTGTATGTCGTCGCTGAGATAGGCTTTGGTAAGAGTTGTCCCAAGAACGGCAGCCCCCTTGATCACTTCCCCTCTAACTTCTGCGAGCTTCGCGTCTATTTCGGCAATTTTGCTGTCGAGGGTTCGAATCTCCGCTCGAAGCTCATCGATTTTACCCTTCAGAGCTTCCGGGGCAGTCGAGGCATGCTCCTCAGCGAGGCGAGAATGCCATACGCAAATCTCGGCGAAGCATTCTTCCGTTGATGCGGGGGGCTCCTCGAAATTTACCCATTGCTGTAGAGTAGCTACCGAATGCGACAACAGAGAGTCGGCTTTTTCCTGCATTTCGGCCGCTGACTGACGAGCCTTTCGTATCGTATTGTCGAGTTCTTCCAGCTTCTGGAGTTTGCCAGAGATATCTAGATAGACAGCCTCAATATCACCGTCGATCTTTTCTGCCGCCCCAGTGAGTTCGCTTGCGAGTTTTTGGATATCTCCCTGCAGCCTAGCCCAAAGAGAATTGAGTTCGCTTATTCTAGCGGAAACTTTCTCCAATCTGCTCTCTGCTTGCACCTTGACGGCAAGCTCTTCTGGGTAAGTTCCGATATCCGCATAAGCAGCTAACTCACCGTCCATTTCTATTATCTTGGCAAGTTTAGCCGTGGCCGCTTCCAGAGCCTGCTGCGTTGCTAAAACCTCTACTTTAAGTGCAGTAACCCGTTTATCGCATGAGTATAGGGTTGCGCGTTGCTCTTCTGGTTTCGGCAGTCGCTTGAGCACTCTGCCGAGAGTTCCAACCTTTAAGGTGTCCTCCAGCAAATACCGGGCAGACGCGGATTCCTTCTGAGCGATGGCCAATTTGTCTTTCGTTTCCCTAAGTTTCTCGGAAATTGCCGCAATGATGGTTTTCTGTTCATTCTGCGAAGGAACGCTGGCGCGCTCTTTTCGAATAGGGCCGATGCGGGTGGCTATTTCTATGCGCGAGTTCTGTTTCGCAACTGTTGCGGTCAGTGTTTCCTTTTCAGCCGCAAGCGTCCGGATTTGGCCCCGGAGAACGGAAGATTCTTTTTGCTTGGCGTCGAGGAGTTTTCGTAGGCGGAGTGCTCTGGCCACGAGTTCCTGCATTTGCAGCAAGTGCGAATGCTGCTGTCGTAACGCTTCTAATTCCAGCGACGCCTGCCGTTCATTTTCTCTGTATCGGTTTTGCTCTGTTATGGCTTCACCAATCGCGGCCATGTCTCGCTGTGAGTCTTCAAGCCATTCGATGATTTCGACGGATTTCTGCGCCCCCTCTATTTCATTAGCCAATTCTGCCTTCTGACTCCAAAGGCGTTCTTTTTTCTCGATAAGTTCGCGGGAACGGCGTTCAACCTGGGTCTCGAGAAGAACATTAGGGTAATCCCTGCGAAGCATATCGTCTTTCACTTCACCAACGCGAACTACGGTACCATCGGGGAGTTTGTCCTTCATAGACCTGGCGACGTGCTTTATCGCTTGGTCGACGGCGTTATTCGTATGAGAAACCAACAATACGGTTCTGGAAGCCATGTTCAGATGTTCCGTGATAGTGCCAATGGTATAGCTCTTTCCCGTGCCTGGAGGCCCCCAAATAAAAGTGAGGTCGCGTCCTAAAGCGCTTTCAAGCGCATCCTTCTGATTTTTGTTAAGCTTCGGCACGACAATTGGCTTTGCCGGGGCACCTGATACCGTGGCATTTCCCAACATTCGTTCAGCGGCGGGATTACGTTGATTGGCGTTACTTTCGATGCGTTCTATAAGCTTGCGCATGAGGATCGTGAGATTGGTCAGCAGCTTTGCCACCGGGACGAAATCGCCCAAATCTGTTTCGACGCTGATGACGATGCGAAGTCCCTCTGCTGAGACAATAGTGGCCGCCAAAGGTGCTTTGCCTGGAACGACAAGGTCACCAGGAGCACCATCTGGCGTGTTGAGAACCGAATCAATCAAAAATGCGTACTGATGAGCATTCCCCAGAGATGCGACCTTGTGGCCGTTGGTAAGAGGAACTGCGCTGCTGGAAGAATTGCGCTTTGCTACTTCGATTTCATCTTGTAGAGCGGTACGAAATTCTTCCAACAGTGGAGGAAGAACTGGGGATTTGTCTTTGGCCTCACCGCTCATGTTTTCTTCTCACTATCTCTGTTGCAGTATTCCCCTCCGACCTGTACCCCTTCATATTTATGGTTATCTATGTTCACAAGCCTAGTCGCCGGCATCTTGCGGTCGTAATCAATCAATTGTCTACCAACGCCTATTTGAATGCATAGCAAAATGTCACTCTGGCGGGCTAACACGGCGTTGGAAGCAATCTCTCTCATGACGCAATTTTCTTCTTTCATCCTCGCATTGTCAAACGCGGGCGGGGCGGATGCCCCGCCCGCGACGGTCTTGGTGCAGTCCCTTCACTAAACACCAAACACCAGACACAAGACACGAGACGCCCGCTCACGCGCTATCGGCATCTGGAGATGCCTCCTACAGGGGCGGGTTCGTCGGAACCTAGCGGCCATCCTTTGTAGGAGGGTTCTCCAGAACCCGATAGCGGCTGTCTTTCGCGCCGCGCTAGCCTTGCTCAACTCTTAACTCAAAACTCATAACCCAAAACTTGCATCGCCTCCGTTGCCCGCGTACCACGCGAACTACGGGCGGCGCAAATCACCGACGGGCGCTCACTTCCAGGAAGGCTGTCTTTCCTCTGTGACCTTCGGCGCATGGAAGGCAACCCTAACCTTCCTCAGTGCCTCTGAGCCTCTGTGGTTCAATCTTCCCCTTCGTGTCCTCCGTGATCTTTGTGGTGAGAATGCTTTTCGCGCCGCGCTTGTCTTGCATCCTTCACGCCTCACTTCTTCCTGCTCCCCGCTATTCCCACTCGCCGCGGTATTCGCAGAAGGCGTCGCCGCGGGCGGCGCAAGACGGATGTGACATCACGACGCGCTTGCCGCCGGTCATCTCGACGGTCCGCTGCATCCACCCAAGGATTCTATCGCAGAGAAGCGGGCTCGGCTGGTCGAACCCGGCGATGCGCATGATGGCGTTTTTTGATTCGGCTGCCACGACCTGCATCGTGCCCGAGTCGTAATATGAACTCCATACCTGCGGCGACCTCTTTATGATGAACCCCACGTCGGCCACTTTGAAGAATATCTTGTAAATTCCCTTCAGCCCGGTCTCGGCGGAATAGCGACCCAACTCCCAGGCGAGCGTCCTGTCTCCAGGCACGGCCACTTTTCCCTCGGCCGAGGAGATAAGCTTGGTCAACAGGTCAACGGGGTACCAGTTCCCGAGGAGGATCGGGCCTTTCAACAGGGCGGATTGCTCCGGCCCGAGCCCGTCAATCAATTGATCCGTCGCCTCCTTGCCGAACTTCTCGTTGAGGAATGCGATAGTTGACGCGATTACGGTCCCCTTCGTCCTTGCCATGGCAACGCTCCCATCGCTCTCGTTCCGCCCGCCAACGTAGGCCGGGGTTGAGGTGCTGATGGCTACTATTTACCCTCGCTCGGCCCGATTGTCAAGTGTTCAAGCCAAAACACCGAAATTCGGTGATGGAAATGTTGTGCCCTCGGCGGCGGTTGTGCTGGGTGGAAAGTGAGAGGGGATTTTGCTGCGACCTCCGCTGGCGAAGACAGGCGGAGTGCCCCCACCATTGGATGCCTTCTCTCCCTGATAAAGTCTGGTGCCGATGGCCTCCGATCCCGCATTAGGTGGAAGACCATCATTCCTAAACGGCGTGCTCGTTAGCATTTGCCGCCACCGTTCCTGTTCAATCGCTGGATTGTGGGAACTTGTCTTTCTTTGCCGCAAACGAGGTTTTTGATATACTTGGGCCGGAGGCGGTTGTGCCAAGAAAAGAGGCGGGAAGAGAGACCGGCGGCGGCCCTACGGAGACGCTGGAAGGGCTCGGCATAGGTTATTACCGAAGCGACGCTTCGGGCACCTTCGTGGAGATCAACGAGTGCGGCGCCGCGATGATGGGCTACTCCCGCGCCGAAATGAACGGCAAAGTCACGACGCTCGACACGAACGTGAGCCCCGAATACCGCGAAAAGTTGAAAAGGCAAGCAGAGGCCGACGGTTTCGTCTCGTCGTTCGTCTCCCCAACTCGCCGCAAGGACGGCTCGGTTTTTTACGCCGAGTGGAGCATCCGCAGGCTCACCGACAGCGGCGGCCGGCTTCTTGGCCACGAGGGCGTCTTCAGGGACGTAAGCGAGCAGTACGCCCAGGCGAAAAAACAGCACGAGCTGATGGAGAAGCTGCGCCTGGCGAACGAATGGCTCGCCTCGCTCTCTCACGTCCAGGAAGACCTGCTCTCCGCCTTGGGGCACGACCTCAAGACGCCCCCCGGGATCGTCCTCGGCTTCTGCGAGCTTCTGCTGAGGGGAAGGTACGGCCCCTTGCACCAGGAGCAGGAGCGGCCTCTGAGGGCGATTCACAGAAACACCGGCCAGTTGACGGAGATGCTCGAGCTCCTCCTCGATTTTTCAAGGTTCCTGCGGAGCCTCGACCTGACGCCGGTCGCGCCATACCCGCTGAACACGCTTCTGGTGAAGGTTGAGGACAGGCTTCTCAAAGAGGCTCGCCAGAGGAAGCTGAAGCTGTCGGGCCGGGTTGACGAGGGCGTGATGACGAGCGTTTCCCCGATAGTGCTTGAATCGCTCCTTGAACACGCCATTCGTAACGCGATTTTCCTCTGCCAGGAGAACGGCGAGGTGATTTTCTCCGCGGAACAGACCGCCAAGAAAGCCCACCTCGTGATAGTCATCCCAGAGCAGCACGAGGAGCGGCCTCCCGCCCACAGGCTTTTGACCATATTCTTCGCCACGCCGCCACCGCAGCCTGGCAGCACCGAACACACTCCATACAGGTTGGGTTTCGCCGCGGCGCGCTATCTCGCCACTTTCGCCAACGGCCAGATGTCGGCCAAACAAGCCGGGGAAAAAGGCGCCGAAGTGCGGCTGACCTTGCCAGGCGCCTGAGCGCCGATGGCCGCCGCACTCGTCATCTTCGGCTTGACCTACCTCCTTATCGCGGCGCGCCGGTTCGCCGTCCTTCCAGTTGGCCGCCCCGCCGGCGCCCTCATAGGCGCGGTGGCAATGGTCTTGTTCGGGGTTCTTACCCCTGCCGAGGCTTACGGCGCCATAGATCTGAGGACGCTTTCACTTCTTTTTGGCATGATGGTCATTACCGGCTACCTCCAGGCGGCGAGGTTTTTTCCGGCGCTCTCCCGCTGGATACTGCGAAGCGCAAGGACCCCAGGCGCGCTCCTCGGTGCCGTCGTTTGGATTTCGGGCATCGCCTCCGCCTTCCTCGTGAACGACACCGTATGCCTGATGTTCACGCCGGTCGTCGTCGCGCTCTCGCTCGCCCTTGAGGTTGACGCGCTACCTTTTCTCATAGCCCTCGCGACGTCGTCGAACATCGGCTCGGTGGCAACGCTGGCCGGGAACCCTCAGAACATGCTCATAGCCACGGCCTCCCGCATCCCCTACCGCGAATACATCCTGGTCATGGCCCCGCTCGCGATCGCCCTGCTGGCGGTCAACCACGTTTTCCTCCTCTGGTTTTACAGGCGCGAGCTTCAAGGCGGGATGAAGGCCCGCAAAGGCGCCGGCAAGAGCCTCGTCCACCGGCCGTTGATTAGCAAGAGCCTGGCGACTCTAGCGGGAGTCGTCGTAGCCTGGCTATTGGGCGCCGACCTCGCCTTCACCGCGGTCGCTGGCGGCGCGGTGCTCATCGCCTGGGGCAGAAGGGAGCCGAGGCGCGTCTTCGAGAAGCTGGACTGGCCGCTCCTTCTCTTTTTCGCGGGACTTTTCGTCGTCGTCGCAGGCCTACAGGCATCGGGCGCCGTCGGTTGGATCACCGGCCTCTTTCCCGCTGGCGAAGGCGCCTGGGGCGCGGCGAGTTTTTCCCTCTTCTCGGTGCTTTGCAGCAACCTATTCTCGAACGTGCCGTTCGTGCTCGTCGCCGCGAAATGGGTCTCAAGCCTGCCCTCGCCGGCGCTCCACTGGTACCTCCTTGCGCTCACCTCGACCCTTGCAGGCAACCTGACGCTCGTTGGCTCGATGGCCAACCTCATCGTCGCCTCTTTGGCCAGGGGCGTCCGCCCGGTCGGCTTCCGCGAATATCTTCGCTACGGCGTGCCGATAACCATCATCACCACGACGCTGGGCGTCTTGTATCTCCTCCTCGCCGCCTCGTAGAGAACTTTTCACCACCGACACGCCAAGGCGGAGAACTGGGGGCAATTGCGAATTTTGAATCCTCAATGTTGAGTTGTGGTACTTCTTGTCCATCGGTGATTCGGACATCCATTCAAAATTCAAAATTTGACATTATTCGGTGTTGCCCCCACGCCTCCGTGGCTCGCGCAGTACGCAAACTATGGGCAGCTCAAAGCAACGCCGCCCAACAAAACACCAGACATGAGACACCAGACACTTCTTTCCCTCCGCGCCTGGGGGACAATTATAAATTTTGAATGGTGGTGCTTTTTATCTATCGGCGATTCCGCCATCAATTTAAAATTGGCACCGCACCTCTGCTGTTCATTCTTTCCCTTGGTGTCCTTCGTGCGGTTCGATATTTCCCTTCGTGTCCTTGGTGCCTTGTGGTGGAAGTGAAATCAAGCGTGTTGACAAGGAGGCAGACGGGCCTTAAACTATGGTTGGAGGCCAGCGTGATCATTCAATGCCCGTCGTGTTCGAAGCGATACCAGGTTGACGAAAAGCATTTCCAGGGCAAGGAGCGGGTCCAATTCAAGTGCCCCTCCTGCCAGTCTCTTATAACTGCCGAGAAGCCAGGTGCGGCGCAGGAACTGCCGGCTTTGTCCACCCAGAAGGTTCAGAAGGTTGACGCCACGGCTTCGGGCCACGGCGTGCCGGACGCCCACCTCCTCCAAATGCCCGATGGCAAGAGGCTCTCACTGGCCATTCTCCAGGGGCCCGACCAGGGCGGCATCTTCAAGATCACGAAGCCGGTCGTCGTCATAGGCCGCGCCGACGCGGACGTCGAGCTCAACGACCCGGAAGTATCCCGCCGCCACGCCCAGATCGAGGTGAAGGGCGGCACGGTCATTCTGCGCGACCTCAAAAGCACAAACGGCACTTACCTCAACGAGCAGCACGTCGTTGCCTCGGAAATCGAACACAATACCGAATTTCGAGTGGGCGCGACGACGCTGATGCTGATAGTCACCGAAAACCTAGACTGAAACCATGCCGGAAACCGTGGCCGTGGCCATGTCGGGAGGGGTTGACTCCTCCGTGGCGGCGCTGCTTCTCGCCGAGCATGGCTACCGCGTAGTCGGCGTCACGCTGAGGCTTTTTGACGGCTGCGGCTCGTCGGGCAAAAATTGTTGTTCGCTCGAGGATGCCGCGGCGGCAAAAAAGGTTGCCGCCGTTTTGGGGATAGAGCACCGGCTTGTCGAGCACCAGGAGGCCTTCGAACGGCTCGTGATCGGGCCGTTCGCCGAAGCCTACCTGGCCGGAGAGACCCCGAACCCTTGCATCCTGTGCAACGAGCGGATTAAGTTCGGCACGCTGTGGTCCTACGCGGCTTCTCTGGGCGCAAGCCGGATCGCCACCGGCCACCACGCGAGGCTTATTCGCGAAGCCGGAGGAAGCTACATTTGGCGGGGTGCGGACAAGGAGAAGGACCAGTCCTACGTCCTTTTCCCGCTCACCGCGGAGCAGAGGGACCGCGCGCTCTTTCCAGTTGGACACTTGACAAAGGACGAGGTACGGCGGCTCGCCAGGGCGGCGGGGCTGCCCACGGCGGAAAAGCCGGAGAGCCAGGACATATGCTTCGCCGGGCCGGACGGGTACGCCGGATTTCTCGAAGCGCGCGGCCTGGGAGGCAAGCCTGGGCTGATACGGCACGTTGACGGCAGGATACTAGGCAGCCACGGCGGGCTCCACCGTTTTACGACGGGACAGCGGCGGGGGCTCGGAGTTCCGGCCGCCGGGCCGCTGTACGTCGTCGAAATGGATGGCGAATCGGGCACGCTGACGGTGGGGCCGAAATCAAGCCTCGGTACTCAACGTTTCAACGTGAGGGACTGCGTCTGGCACGTGGCGCCTGGCGAAAAAGTACCCGTGGAGGCGCTCGTCCAGGTCCGTTACCGCCAGAAGGCGTGCGCGGCCAGAATCACTGTTGAGGGAGATTCCAAGGCCGTGATAGAGTGGAAGGGAGCGCCGCGGACGGCCACGCCGGGGCAGGCCGCGGCCGTGTACGAAGGCGAGCGCCTAGCCGGCGGAGGATGGATAACAAGAAGGTGACCAGATGGCAGCCAACCTGACCCTTTTCTTCTACGTGGCCAGCATGGCCTTCGGGCTTCTCTACGGTGGCTTCAGGAAGCGGGCGCTCTTTCTTATCTGCGCCTTCTCCATGGCCGCCGGGTTCGTGGCGCAGACCCTCGACTTGGCGGCGCGGTGGAGCGAGCGCTCGATCATCCCCGCCACCAATCTGAACGAAATCTGCGAGGCGACCTCGTGGGGGCTCGTGGCTATTTTCCTCTTCGCCGGGTACCTCTTGAAGAACCGGGTTTTCGTCTTCTTTCTGACGCCGCTCGTCGTCTTCTTCCAGATGGCCGCCAGGATAATCCCCCTCGTGCCCAAAGAACCGAAGCCGTTTTACTTCACGCCATGGTTTTCGCTCCACATCACCCTTTTGATAATAGGCATCGGCTTCTTCCTTTACTCGTTCATCTATTCCTCGATATTCATAATGCAGGACCACAGCCTGCGCCATCACCGCCAGCCGATAGCCCTGAAGCTCCCATCGCTCGAGGAATCGGTCCGCTGGGCGACGCGGTTCCTCGTCGCCGGATACGTCCTTTACACGGCGGGGCTCCTCTCTTCGGCCGTATACGGCGTCATTCACGGGGCCAAGGACCGCTGGCACCCCGGCCTTTTGGAAGCGGCCAGCCTGGCGGTCTGGCTCATCCTGGGCTTCGCGATTTACGGTTGGGCGACCGCCAAGCTCAACCCCCGCAAGCGCTCGTGGCTCGTGATCGCCGGAGCGGCGTCCACGCTGTTCATTATACTGGGGATACTGTGGCACTGAACGAGATTGTCCTTGTCGGATTGAACCACAAGGTCGCCCCGGTGGAGGCGAGGGAGCGCCTCGCCTTCCAGGACGAAGAGGCACTCTCTTTTTTGAAGGGGCTCAAGGGAGAAGGCGCGGTCAGGGGCGGCGTGCTGCTTTCCACCTGCAACCGAGTGGAGCTTTACGCTGACCTCGGCCAGGGCGAAACCCCCGAATCGCTCGTTGGAACAATGATCAAGGCGAGGGGGCTCGCCGAAAACGCCCGCGGGCTCTTCTATGTCAAGCAGGGTAGAGAGTTGATCAGCCACCTGTTCTCCGTGGCCGCCGGGCTCGACTCCATGGTGCTCGGAGAGCCGCAGATACTGGGGCAGGTCAAGGACGCTTATTTTCTAGCCAGGGACGGCGGCGTCCTCACGACCCCGCTGAACCTGCTCTTCCAGAAAGCGTTCCACGTCGCCAAGAAGGTAAGGACGGAGACTGGAATAGGCGAGCGCCCCGTGACGGTATCGTACGCCGCCTTCAACCTGGCGCGCTCGATTTTCGAGGACCTAGCCACCAAAAGGATCCTCATCCTCGGCGCGGGCGAGATGAGCAGAATACTCGCCACCCACTTTTTCGAGAGCGGGGTCCGCCAGGTGAAGGTGGCGAACAGGACCCTGGAGCGCGCGCTTGCCTTCGCGAAGGCCTTCGGCGCCGAGGTGGTTCCATGGGAGACTTTTCCCAGGGCAATGGTTCAGAGCGACATAGTGATCTCCTCGACCGGAGCGCCCAGCTGCATCATCCACGAGGCGATGATGAAGACCGTGATGCAGTTGAGGCGCAACGCCTCCATTCTCCTCATTGACATCGCCGTGCCAAGGGACGTCGAGGCCGCAGCCGGGAAGCTGGACGGCGTTTACCTGTACAACGTGGACGACCTGCAGGAGGCAGCCGATGAAGGGCTCGAGCAGAGAAAAAGGAAAGCCGAGGAGGCGGGCGAGCTGATCAGCTCCGAAGTCGAATTCTATGAGCGGTACCTTGAACACCAGGAGCTCTCCGGCATAATAGAGGGCGTCGTAGCCTGGGCGAGCGAGATCCAGGAAACGGAGACGGGCGAAGCCCTCAGAAGGATGGGGGATCTGACCCCGAAGCAGCAGGACGTCCTTCGGAAAGCGATCCACCGGGTGGCCCACAAGATTCTTCACAACCCGATAACGCAGGTGAAGCGCCTCGTCGTCGAAGAGGACGTCTCTCAAGCCTCGGACATTTTCCGGGACCTGTTCAGCGCGATCGAAGAGCGGCAGGAAGACGAAGGAGACGCCCAGTGAGCACGCACCGTTGGCGCATCGGCACTCGCGGAAGCGCCCTTGCTTTATGGCAGGCCCACTTCGTTCAGGAACGGCTGGCGGAGGCCGACCCTTCGTGCTCGGCCGAGGTCGAGATCATCAAAACCAGCGGGGATTTGATCCAGGACAGGGCGCTTTTGGAGGTGGGAGGCAAGGGGCTTTTCGTCAAAGAGATCCAGACGGCGCTTTTGGAGGGCCGCGTTGACCTGGCCGTACACAGTTTGAAGGACTATCCGGCCGAGAACCCGAAGGGCCTCCTGCTCGCCTGCGTGCCTGAGCGGCAGGACAGGCGGGACGCGCTGGTTATGCCCGCGGGCAAGTCCGCCCGTGATCTGCCCGCGGACGCCGTCGTGGCCACGGGGAGCCTCAGGCGGCACCACCAGGCGAGGCTTCTTTTCCCCAGCTGGACGATCGCCGGCCTGAGAGGCAACGTTGACACGCGGCTCAAGAAGCTTGACGCGGGCCAGTGCAATGCGATTCTTCTGGCTTCGGCCGGACTTAGGCGCCTGGGCTACGAGTCGCGAATAGCCCGCCTCTTCGAGCCCCAAGAGATGGTCCCGGCTGTCGGCCAGGGAGCCATAGCAATCGAGTGCCGCTCGAACGACAAGGACGCGAAGGCGCTGCTGGGGAGGATCGAGGAAAACAAGGCGCGCCGCGAGACCGAGGCGGAGCGCCATTTTTTGAGGGAACTGGGCGGCAACTGCACGACGCCTTTGGGCATCACCGCCGTGATAGAAGGAGACGGAGTCGAGCTTTACGCCTTTCTCGCGTCAATCAAGGGCGAGCGCCACTTGAAGGACCGCATCGCCGGCCCGGCCGAAAAAGCCGAAGAACTCGCCTCGGCTCTTCTCAAGAAGTTTTGGGAACAAGGGGCGGCTGGGCTCCTGGAGAGAGAATGACCACGGAATCGCCACTCGGCGGACTTCGCGTCCTGCTTACAAGGGAGAAAGAACAGAACGTCCCGCTTGCGAAGCTTCTTCGCGGCGCGGGCGCCGTCCCGATACTGCTGCCCACCATCGAAACGGAGGCGCTGGAGCCCGAAAACGGCGCCAAGATAGCCCGCGAGTGGAACCGATTCAAGTGGATAGCTTTCACCAGCAAGAACGGAGTCCGCTTTTTCAAGGCATGGCTCGACGTGGCGAGGCTCCCGCTGCAGCCCCATATCAAGATAGCGGCGGTCGGGCCCTCGACGGCTGACGCGTGCGAGGCGGCCGGCTTCCCCGTCGAGGTGATCCCAGAAACGTCAACCGGGGCGGCCCTGGGCGAGCTGCTTGCGTCGAAGGAGGAGGCCGCGCCGATCCTTCTTCCATGCGGGGCGTCCTGCCGGCGCGAGCTGTTCAACTCCCTGGAAGCCGCCGGGTGGGACGTGGTTTCGATGGAGATATACGTTACTCGCCGCGCGGCACTGGACCCTGGCGGGATGGCTGAACTGGAGCGCGGCCTGGACGCGGTGGTCTTCGCCTCGCCGTCGGCGGCCGCATCGCTGGTCGAACGGCTTCCTCTCAGAACCATGAAATCCCTCAAACAGGCCCGCCTGGTGCCGATCGGCACTACCACCGCCAGCGCCCTGAGGGCCATGGGACTTGTTCCGGCAACGATGCCGTCATCAACCGCGCCGAAAGAAATCCTCAGGACCCTGGAGGCCATTTTCGGCGCCGATGGGTGAAATCTCCTTGCCGCGAGCGCGGTTTTAGGGTAGTGTTAGTCATTCTTGGGAGAGGGAGCAGCTTTGGAGACTCTATTCGAAGAAATTCCGCAGGGGCCTCCGCGAGTCGTCTCGCTCGCTTCGGCGAAGGGCGGAATGGGAACCACCCTGCTGGCGGCGAACCTCGCCATCGTGCTCGCCAAGCAGGGCAAGAGCGTCCTTCTGGTTGACGGCGCGCTTACCGAGGGCTCGTGCCACCTGGCGCTTGGAATGGCGCGCCCGGGACGCCATATCGGCTCCATCGCGACGAAGGAAGTTGCCGACGTGGCGGAAGCGGTTGTGCCTACTCCAGTTGCCAACCTCAGTTTTTTGGCGGGCAGCCCCGACGTTGTTGAGGCGGCCAACCTGGCCTACCTCACGAAGCAGAAGCTCCTGGCGTGGCTGAAGCAGTGCGCCTTCGACGTGGTCGTGATAGACGCCGGGTCCGGCTCGGGAGCGGATACGCTCGATTTCATGCTGGCGAGCGACACCATCGTAATCGCCACGCAAAGCCAGCCGCCGGCACTGGAGCCCTTCTACCGCTTCATCCGGGCGCTCCTGCACCGCCTGCTTGCCAACTGCCTCAACAAGAAACGCTACCAGGCGCTCGAGGGAAGGCTCAACTGGCTCTCCCCTCTCGACGGATTCAAAAACCTGGAGGAGTCCACTGAGGCCGACATAGCGGCGCTGCAGGAAGGGGTCCGCTCGAGGCGGTTCGCCTTCGTTCTGACGAACGTCCAGAGCGACAAGGACGCCCGCCTGGGCGGCCAGATAGAGATGCTTTTGCGAAGGTACTTCCTGGCTCCATTCAAGTTCCTGGGAGGAGTGGAGTGGGACCCGCAGGCTCAGGGCGGCGCCCTGGCCATGGAGCCAATCGCCAAGGCGTACCCGATGTGCGGGTTCACCATGTCGGTTGAAAAGATGGCCAACATCCTGATGAAAGATGACGCCGAGCTGTGGCCGCAGCGGGAGCCGCTCGAAGCCGCGGCGAATCAGGGCGAGGCCTCTAACGCTTACGCCCTTTTGGACCTGCCGTTCAGCGCGACCGCGAAGGATATCCAGGCCGCTTTCACCAAGAAGCTCGAGCCGTACCTCGAAACCTCTCCGCTAACGGTCGGCCTTTTGTCGAAGGAACAGCGCGAGAGCATCAGGGACGGTTTCGAGCAGGCCTACAAGACGCTGATAACCAGCGGTCTCAGGCAGCGGTACGACGAGGACCTTATTTCAAAAGGGCTCATGTCCCCGGAGGAGCGCGTCCAGGAGTACCGCGAGGCGGCGAACGAATCCGCCTTGCCATTCGCGGCGAACACCGAGGCGCCTTCCCCGGTTGAAGACACGCAGAGCCGCGCGGCGAAATCGCTGGAGGCGGTGCTTCAGGAGGTCAAGTACTTCGACGGCGCCGGCCTGCGGAAGATCCGCGAGGCGCAGAAAATTTCCGTCGAGGAGATCGTTTCGGAAACGAACATACGAGCCTGGTACGTAGAGTCCATAGAGGGCGAACGCTTCGACGCGCTCCCGGCGCTGATATACCTGAAGGGATTTCTAAGGCAGATCGCCTCGTACCTGCACGTTGACCCGGTCAAGGTTCTGAACGACTACCTCGAGCGCTACCAGCATTGGACCGAGCGTAACCAGTGACCGCGCGCCCGAGAGGCATTCCACTGAAATTCCCACGGGAAGAGGCCGCGGGGTCTCCCTGATGAGCACCTACAAGCCAGAAGACGGCCGCCCGGTTGAAAGCCTCTCGCAGTTGAGGGAGATGCTCGTCCCTTCCTCACCTAAAGAGGGCCGCTTGGGGCTGGAGTGGGAGCTTCTTCCAATCGGTCCTGGCGGCCACATGGTTTCTTACGCTGGCCCGCAAGGAGTGGAAGCGCTCTTCGGCGCTCTTCGGCGCCAAGGCCACGAGCCGGTCATGGAGAATGGCCGGGTGATCGCCCTTCACCTGAAAGGCGGCGGCATGATCGCGCTGGAGCCAGGCGCGCAGGTGGAAATAGCGTCGCCGCCGTCAAACCGCCTTGGAGGGCTCGGCCGGTTCCTCAGTAAGACGCTGGAATCCGCGAGGCGCGAATCGCGCGCTTTGGGCTTCGACCTCTGCCCGTGGGGGCTTGCCCCGAACGACGGGCCCGAGATGAACAAGGACGTTCCGAAAGCCCGCTACGCGGTTCTCAAAAAGCACTTGGAATCAAGCGGCGACAGGGGCCGGTGGATGATGAAGCTCTCCGCCGCGACGCAAGCATCCATGGATTACGCGGATGAAACGCACATGCGTCGCATGGTGGACGGCTGCCTGAAGCTGATTCCTTACCTCGTCGCGGCGACTGCGAACGCTCCCGCAGCCATGGGCAGGCGCAGCCGCTGGATGAGCTTGAGGCCGTCAGTCTGGCGAAGGACCGACCCTGAAAGGTGCGGCCTGCCGCGCCACCTTTTCTCCGGCCGGCTCGGCTACGATTCCGTTTTCAAATACGCCATCGAGCGCCCGCCCGTATTCTTCGTCAGGGGGCAGCGCTGGATAAGATCGGACGGCAGGACTTTCCGAGAAATACTGAAGCGGCCCGGCAAAATCGGCCCCGTGACGATGGACGACTGGACGCTCCACTTAAGCGCCCTCTTCCCGGACATAAGGATTCGAGGCTACCTTGAAATCCGTTCCCTCGATTCGATGCCGCTGCCTCTCGTAATTTCTGTCGCCGCGCTATTGAAGGGGCTCCTGGGCGGGACGGAGAATTTTGAATGGGCGGAACGCTTCCCCGAACCCGAAAAGGCGCGCGCGGAGCGCGATCTGTTGAAGGCGGCGAGGCTCGGCCCCAAATGGTCTCCAGAAACTGGACCGGCGCCCCAAAAAGCTTGGCCCCTCTTCTTCGATGCGGCGAAGGAGGGGCTCGAATCCTTGGGAGAGAACGCCTCGGCTCTCGCTCCGCTTGAAAGGCTCGTTGAAAGCTGGCGCTGCCCGGCGGAAGACTGGCACAAGGGAAGCTCGGGGTGGACCGGACCACGGCCTTAGAAAGAGGTCCGCGGTCCCGGCAAACGATCTTCTCCTAAAAACGTCACGCTCCCCTAGCGGTGAATGAACAACACACGCGCCTGGAGTTGCGCCGCCGCCCGCCAGGGGTCTATCTCGCGTTTTCAGCCCAGAACCTTTTACATTCCCCCATCTCTTGCTTCAGTATCCCCGCGTCCGAGATTTGAGACTTCATGGCCGCGCGGCAAATAGCAAAATGGCGAGCCTTCTTGGCGTTCTTTGGGGCAAATGGCCCAAGAACGCCAAGAAGGCCAAAAAGGTGGAAATGCTCTCGCGTTTGGAGTACATTTGTCCTCTTGGAGAACGGGCTTTTCACTATCGGGATGTCGTTGAGAATTTTAAGGGGGAGGCGATGACAGCGTTTACCTTCTCGGTTTTGTACCTGGCCCTTCTCTTTTTCGCGGCCGGGTGTGTGGTGCGTGCCGTGATGTACGCCAAGCAGCCTTTGCACTTGAGGTGGGAACTATATCCGGTTCCTCACGAGGAGCCGAGCCGCGTCAAGCACGGCGGATCCTACTTCGAGGAACTCAACTGGTGGAAGGGCTCCCATAAATCCTACATGGCCGGCGAGTTGAAGGTCATGGTGCCGGAGATGCTCTTTTTGAAGGCGCTCTTCGAGTTCAACCGGCCGATGTGGCTGAAGTCTTTTCCTTTCCACTTCGGCCTTTACCTGATGATCGGGACCTGCGGCCTGTTGCTGCTGGCCGCGCTCCTGGGAATTTGGGCCCCGGCGCTGGCCGCGGGCGGGCTCGGCGTCGCTCTCCATGCTCTTTACGTGGCGTCGGGAATCGCGGGGACTGCCCTGGCGCTGATAGGCGCTCTGCTTCTGCTTGCGGCCAGGCTGACCGACGAGAAGCTGAAGACCTACACGGTGGCCGGCGACATCTTCAACTTGCTTTTTTTCATCGCCGCCTTCGGCCTTCTTGTCGCGGGTTATCTGGCCCGCGGGGAGGGCGCTCCAGGCCCGGCGGCAATCGTAACCGGGCTTTTGAAGTTCCAGACCAGCATGGAAGTTCCCCCTTTGATGGCGGCCGGGCTCATCCTTTGCGGGATCCTCGCCGCTTACATACCGTGCACCCACATGTCACACTTCATAGGCAAGTATTTCACCTACCACTCCGTGAGATGGAACGACGCGGTAAACATGCCAGGAAGCTCCATCGAGAAGAAGCTCATGGAATACCTTACCTACCGCCCGACCTGGTCGGCCCCTCACGTGACCGCCGACGGCAAGCGAAGCTGGGCTGAAGTGGCGACCACCAACCCCTGGCAGGGAGAGAAAAAATGAGCGACCGCGCCAAGCTAACCGACATGTCCAGGCCCGACAGGCGGCCACTGGTACACCTTAAGAACGAAGAGCTGATGCCCCTGCCGGCGCCTCTTGAATCGCCGGACAAGGACCACGAGTGGAGTATTCTGTCCGAGAAGGTCGTCTCATCCGTCGAGTGCGGGCTTGACGATACGTGCGCCTTGAATATCCCGCAGCCGAAGACCAAGGAGGATGAAGAAGCGCTCGTGAAGAAGTTCCTCTCCGGGCTCGACAAGCTCTTCCAAAAGGAGAACAACTGGACCTTCCTCCAGCCGCTCATACTCACGATGGAGCACTGCGCCAAGTGCCAAACCTGCTCGGAGGCTTGCCACATCTACGAGGCGAGCGGCAACAACGAGCTTTACCGGCCGACCTTCAGGTCCGAGATAATCCGCCGCCTCTACTTCAAGCACGTCAAGCACGGCGGGCTCCTCTCCGCCTTCGAGCACGGTGACGTCAAACTAAACTGGCCGATGGTGGCTCGCCTCGCCGAGTTGGCCTACCGCTGCAACCTGTGCCGCCGCTGCGCGCAGACCTGCCCCATCGGCTGCGACAACGGCTTGGTGGCCCACGAGCTTAGGAAGCTCTTCAGCCAGGAGATGGGCATCAGCGCGAAGGAGTGCCACGACAACGGCTCCGTCCTCCAGTTGAAGGTCGGCTCCTCCACCGGAATGAGCAGCCTCGTCGTCAAGGACAACATCGAGTTCATTGACGAGGACATGACCGAGAAGACGGGCATAAAGGTCGAGACCCCCTGGGACGTGGAGGGTGCCGACGTCCTCCTGATCCACAACGCCGGCGAAATCATGGCGTGGCCCGAGAACCCCGGCGCCTTCGCCGTCATCCTCAACGCCGCCGGCATCACCTGGACGCTCTCCTCCGAACTGGCGGGCTACGATTCGATCAACTACGGCCTCTGGTACGACGACGCGCAGTTCGCCCGCGTCGCCATCAAGCACGCCGAGGCGGCCAAGAAGCTGAAGGTCAAGAAGATTGTCCTCGGGGAGTGCGGCCACGCCCACAAGGCCCTTTCGGTCATCGCCGACAGGGTGCTCACCGGCGAGCTAAACATCCCTCGGGAGTCCTCGATGACGCTTCTGCGGGACATCGTGATGAACGGCCGCATCAAGCTGGACCCGAGCCGGAACGACTTCCCGGTCACGCTCCACGACCCGTGCAACATGGTCAGGCTGATGGGCGTCGTCGAGCCTCAGCGTGAAGTGGTGCGGAAGATCTGCCCGCAGTTTCGCGAGATGGAGCCGCACGGCGTTGACAACTACTGCTGCGGCGGAGGCTCCGGCTTCGCCATCATGAGCGGGAACAACTTCCAGGACTGGCGCTTCCATGTTTCCGGCCGCAAGAAGATGGAGCAGGTGCTCAACGCCTTCGCGGATTGCCTCGATCCTTCCATCAACAAGTACATCTGCGCGCCGTGCAGCAACTGCAAGGGACAGTTCAGGGACATGCTGGCCTACTACGACATGTGGGAGAAGCATCATATACTTTACGGCGGGCTCGTCGAGCTGATCGTAAACGCCATGACGGACGTGAAGCCGGGATTCATAGAGTGGAACTGGCACTAACTGCGGCCGCCGCCTTTTGAGGGCGGCCAGCGAGAAGGGGGATCCCAATGGCCAAGAAAATCCTCGTAGTGGACGACGAGCCGGATGTCGTCACATATCTTTCGACGGTCCTGAAGGACGCCGGCTACGACACCATCGAGGCTTCCAACGGCGAAGCGGCGATGGCGGCGGTCCTCTCGAAGCGCCCGGACCTCATCACGCTCGACATAACCATGCCGGAGATGACCGGCGTGAAGACCTACCGCAGGCTCAAGGAAGACGCCAAGCTGAGAGCCATACCGGTCGTCATCGTCACCGGAGTCGCGCACGAATTCAAGAAGTTCATCTCGACCCGCGAGCAGGTGCCGCCACCGGAAGGGTACCTCGAAAAGCCCGTCAAGCCGGATGAGCTTCTCGGCGAGGTCAAGCGGCTTCTGGGGGCTTAGGCGAGCGTCAGGCGAATGTGGGCTCCGCCAGGGGAATGCGGACCGTGAATAGGGAGCCTTTGCCAGGGGTCGACTCCACGTTCAACGTTCCTCCGTGTTTCTGAATAACCTTGTGGGCTATGTAAAGGCCAAGCCCGGTTCCTTCCAATCCCTTGGACGAGAAGAAGAGCGTGAAGAGCTTGCCAAGCGTCTCACGGTCCATCCCGATGCCGTCGTCCTCCACAGTCGCCACGCCGAAGCCTTCCTCGGCGCGCAAGGAGAACCGGATGGCATGGCCGTCCTTGCGCTTGTCCATGCGGCAAGCATCGAGGGCGTTCTCGAGAAGATTCACGAAAGCGGCCCTGAGCGACTTGGGCTCGCCCTTGCACGGGCCGGCCTCTTCAAGAGACAGATACATCTCGACCCCTTGGCTTGACGCCCGCTGGCGCGCGATCGAAGCCGCTGCCTGCGCGACGCCGAGCAGGGAAACCTGCTCCCATTCCGGCTCGCGCTCCTTCGCCGCATAGAGAAGATCCATCACGACGCTGCGAATCTGCTCGACGTTTCGGCGCACCATTCGCCATCCCTCTTCGACCCGCCCGTTGTCGTTCTTTTCCACGCCCGTGTCCAGCAGGTACATCCCCCCGTCAAGCCCCGTCAGGAGTCCCTTGATGCCGTGGGAGACGGAACCCACCAGAAGGCCCAGGTCGGCAAGCTGGCCTTGAAGCTGGCGAATTTCCGTAATGTTCGTGGACATCTCTATGACGTGCTCGATCTCTCCGCCGGGGCTTCGGATCGGCGCCGTTGAGACCAGCGTGTTGACGGCGCGGCCGTCTCGGGCGATGACGATCTCCTCGCTCTCGCGCGCCTTTCCGTCGCGAAACGTGCGCGCCACGGGGCAATTGAGGCACGGCTCGCCCCTGCGCTTGTACACTTCGTAGCAGTAAGCTCCCACGTAGTCCCCGAAATCCTCGCGGAACTTTCTATTGCACTGGACGATTCGCAGTTCCCTGTCCTGAAGCGAGATGTAGCAGGGGACTTCCTCAAACAACAGCTTGAAGCGCTCGCGACTCCTCCTTAGCTTTTCCTCCAGCTTCTTGACCGGAGTGATGTCGGCGGAGACCTCGACGACGGCCTGCACTTTTCCGTCGCCGGCGAAGACGGGAGAGGTGTAAACCAGGATTGGCATCGGCCGGCCGTCCGGCAAGGTGACGACTTGGCTGCCGGAGTGCGGCAGTCCGTCTTCGAATGTGGCCCGCATTGGGCAGTCGGAACAAGGCCTGTCCAGCTTCTTGTAGACTTGAAAGCAGAAGCTACCCACCGATTCCCCGAACACGCTCGCGAAGTTCTCGTTGGCGGCCAGGATGCGCCCGGACCGGTCTTGGACCGTCATGAAGCACGGGGCGGAGCGAAAAAACTCCTGAAGCGAAGAGGGCACCGGCACCGGCCCGGCCTTGTCATCCATGGAGCCCTCCATTCAGGACTTTCGATATCGCCTCGCCCAGCATGGCAAGATCAAAGGGCTTTTCCACGCGCCCCGCCGGCTCGGGAAGCATGGAGCATCCGTGTCCGAACAACTCGACCTGCCCGGCTCCAGTGACGAAGATGACCGGGATCTCCTTCAGCGGCTCCGTTTCTCTCAAGGCGCGGTAGACCTCTATCCCCGATATCCCCGGCATGTTGACGTCCAAAAGAATCAGCGAGGGCCTTTCCCTCAGGGCCGTCGCTATGGCCTTGGACGACTCCATCTCGGTACAGCAGTCGCAATCGTGGTCCGCAAGCCAGGCTGACAGGAAGGCTATCGTGTCCGGCTGATCGTCAACGACCATGATCTTGCGGCCTGGTTCCATTCCGCTCCCTCTCGCCGCCTTATTCCGGGGCCGGCTGATCCAGTTCATTCGATCCAGGGCGGCCGGCTGGAAGTACCGCCAAGAACCTCTCTTCGCCGTCCCGCAATACTTCGATGCTGATGCAGCCGCCATGCGCCTCGCAAATCCTGCGGGCGGCGTAGACCCAAAGCCCGGCGCGGTCCGCGCCGAACGGCTTGAAGACGGGGCCCAAAGAGCCGGCTAGGGCGCCTGGCTCGACTGGCTTTCCCGAGTGCGTCACATCGAAGACGGCGTTCGGTGGCTGAAGGCTGGCAGCGCACTTCACCCATCCCACTCGGCCGTTCTCGACGGAGACTTGCTCCAAGGCCAGCTCGATGAGGTTGCACAGCAGCGAGTGTATGAAGCTGCCGTCGGCCATAAGGCTTCCTTCGCAAGCCCCCTGCTCAAGCCGGACGCCGCGCTGGGAAGCCGCCGCCTCGCACGCCCTGACCGCGCGCTCGACGCCCTCATGAAGGGCCAGTTTTTCCTTGGCGGCAACCCTCTCTTTGGCGTAATAAAGAACGTTGCCGACGAGACTCTTGGCCCGCTGGACGTTTTGCTCCATCATCAGCGCTCCGTCGTGAAGGCGCCGTTCGTCTTTCTTTTCTATGCCGGACTCGATCAGGTAAAGCCCACCCTGAAGGCCGTTGAGGGCGCCCTTGAGCGCGTGCGTCACGGAACCGACGAAGTCGGCCTGCGACCGAAGCCGCCGGGCCATCTCTTCATCGCGTCCGCCTTCGGTCATGGCTGATGGACCTTGTCCTTGAGATCGAATATCCTCCGCAGGTTTAGCACCAGTTCAGCGGGGTCCGCGGGCTTGTTCATGAAGCCTTCCGGCGGCGGGACCGGCCGCTCGTAGATGAGCTTCCGCATCTCGGGCCTTCCCGTAACAACGCAGACTTGCATGTGCGCCAAGACAGGGTCCGCGCGCAGCTCCATGAAAACCTCCGCGCCGCTCTTGCCTGGCATGGAGAGGTCGAGGGTCATCAAGTCGGGCTTCTGCGTCTTTGCCATGAGGAGGGCTTCCTCGCCGTTCGAGGCTTGGATCACCTTCGCGCCGTTGTCGCTGAGAAGCGCGGCCAGGAAGGCGCGGGCATCAGCCTCGTCGTCCACGACGAGAATCGTCTTGCCGGCGAAGGCCAGGACGGGATGAGCCACCTTGACCTCGACGTAGGCCTTGCGCTCGGCCGGCACCAACGCGTTAGCCACAAGGTTCACGATCTGTGTGACTTTCATGTCCAGCTTGTAATGCTTGATCAGGTCGTTCAGCCCATCAACGCAGTTGTGGCATGAAGTTACGACGACCTTGGCTCCGGTCGCCTGGAGTTGGTCCGCTTTGACCTTGGCCGACTTGAGGCGGCGCGGCGCGTATTCGGACATGGACATCGCGCCTCCGCCGCCGGTGCAGCAGTAGTTCTCGGCCCGGTTTGGGAACATCTCCCTGAAGTCGGAAACTACCATCTGGAGAAGCTCCCGCGGCTCCTCGAACATCCCGCAGCTTCGGGCGTTATTGCAGGAGTCGTGATAGGTAACCGAAACGTCGTTCTTGCGCGGGTCCACCTTGAACCGCCCCTCGCGAATGTACCTGAGCATCGTGATGACCGAGCTTTCCATTTCAAAGTTGACATCCATCCCGGCCCAGTTCTGGCCCTCGCACCTGGTTGACCTGTAGCCGTGGCCGCACTCGGAAATGACCAGCTTTCTTCCTTTGAGCTCCATCACCTTTTCGTATAGATGCCTGGCCACCGCCCCGCCAAGCTCGTCGTCGCCGGAGAAGAGCCCGAAGTTGGTCATGTCCCATCCTTCGCTGGGCATGGTCCAGTTTTCGCGGGCGTGGTAGAAGATCTTCGCGGCGTCTGCTATCGTGCGTGGATCGTACTTGACCTCGCGCGGATTGATGGAATAGACGACCTCCGCGTTGGGCTTATCTATCGGTATCGCCGCGGCAGGGTCCTGGAGCTCGGCCACGAGCTCTTCGGACATCCATTCGAGCGTTTCCAGATAGTCCTCTTTCAAGACACCCATCTGGTTGCCGATTTCCCACTGGTCCTTGCTGACCGCGGCGACCCCTTCGGGCATGATGCCCACGTGCACCAGGAGGCCGCGCGTCATGCGGTTAAGAACGGCGAAGTCAACGCCCATCGGGCAGTTGAACGTGCACCGCCGGCAGTTGGTGCATTTGCCGAAGGCGATGTCCTTCAGTTCCTCCAGTTCATCGTCGGTGAAGACGCTCTTGGCCCCCACCCACACCGGGATGATTCTGCCCGACCAATCCACGTGGCGCTTGAATATTTTTCTGATGCGGTCGGCCTTGTACGCCGGCGCATAGGTCACGTCGCCGGGGTTGGAAAGGACGTAGTGGCACGATTCGGTGCAGAGGCCGCAGTGAACGCACGCGACGAGCGAGGCTACTACGGGACGGGACAGCTTTTGCGGAAGCCGCTCGAGAAATTTCTGGGCCTTGTATGATCTCTCCATGCTCATCTGGTTCTCCTAGCGGCTTGCCGCGGAGGGCATTTTCGCTCCGCGCGTCAGAGGGAAGACTCCCCTATGCCCCATGGTCCTGCCAAGAAAGAAGCGCCCGAACGGGTAGTAGAGGTAATGCGAGATTTTGCTGAAGGGGACGTAGACCAGGAAGAAGGCCGTCAGGATGAAAAAAGTCACTATGGGCCCCTCGGAGGCTCCCGCGCGGTTGGGCGCCGCCAGCACTCCAAAGAGGAACCACGCGGTAAGCAGAATCAGCGAGAAGTAATCGTCGGGGGTGCTGATCGCTCTGATGTACGGGCGGGCCACCCTGCGCACGATCCGGTAGCATCCGACCAGAAAGGCGGCGGCGATTATGGCCTGAAAGGTGACAAAAACCGGCCTTGGCCCGACAAGCGAAGGCGCGTATGGGATGAGAAATGACAGCGTGATCGCCGCCGTCACGCCAAGATGGAATACCACGAATTGGACCCAGAAGAGGAAGTTTCTCCTCGTGCTTTCCATGACCCACGGCATGGCGATGTTCATCATGGAATAGAAGACCGCGCTTCGCCTGTTGGATTCGCCGCCCTTCCCGGTGAAGGCCTGGCGCTCCTTGCCGTACTTGAAGGAAAACATCCATCTGAGGCGCAGGAGGTAAACGATGGCCATGAACGCCAGGGAAACCTCCTGCAGCCTGTGCTCGGTGAAATATAGCAGAGCGCTTTCAGTCATCTTTCCCCTCTCCAATCGAGCCGAAATACCCGGAGAATGCTTTCATTTCGCGGTTGTCCAAAAGGCATATGATGACTTCATCCAGCGTGGTCTCGTTCCGAAAGTGGCTGCAAATCTCCTCGGCCATGACTTTGCCGCACAGGGCGAGGGAAACGCCATAGAAGCCGGCGCCCATGGCAGGGAAGGCTAGCTGGCGGATATTCTTCGCCTTTGCCGCCTGGAGCGCCTCCCGGATGGTCTCTCTGAGCTTCTTTTCCTCGTTTTCCTCGTGATGCTTCGGGCCAACCGAATGGACAATGTATTTTGCCTTCAAGTTTCCGGCGCTGGTTACGACCGATTTGCCGGTTTCGAGGTTGCCGGCGCGGTCTAGCTCCTGCTGAATCGTTGCTCCACCGCGCTGGGCGATAGCCCCGCCAAAGCCGGTCCCCAGCTTCAAATCGGACCTGGCGTAGAAGACGAAAGCTTCCACGCCCAGGGCGGTGATGTCCCCCTTGACCAGCTTCAGGTGCTTTCCGTTTACCAAGCTTTCCATCATCAACGCCTCTCTTTCTCGCGCGCCTGTCCGAGCTGCAGCTTGACCTTCAGCTTGAGCTTAGGATCCAGAAGGTCGGCCAGCGTGAAATCTTCAAGGACTTGAGTGATCCTCGTGTTTATAAGAGAGTAGACTAGGCGGCACTCGCAAGCGTCGGCCCTCATGCAGGTCGAAGCATCTTCCAGGCAGTCAAGGATGCTGATCTTGCCGATAGACGCCTCTATGATTTCCCTCAGGGTGGTGTCGCTCGGAGCGCGAGTGAGCCTGTAGCCTCCTCCTTTTCCGGCAACGCCATGAATCAGTCTCTGCCTGCGAAGGGCCGCCGCGAGCTGTTCGAGGTAGCCGCGGGAGCAGTCGGTTCTTTCGGCCACGTCGGCCAAGCTTACAAGCTGGCCGCCTTCGCCGTGCTTTGCAAGATCGAGCATCATCCTGAGCGCGTAGCGCGCCCTCGTCGAAAGCCTCATGATGACGATTCTAAGGCGTTAGCTCCTACTATTCAAGTAGGATTAGTAGGAATCAGACTCAATGGGGGATTTCCCCCACGCATTAGAGAGAGGCCACTGCTTGGTCCGGATGGAAATTGGAGCTTGGCCATGGATCACGCATCTTTGCTTGTCACGGCGGGTTACCATACAGCGCGCAATTATTTTTGGCACGCTGTATGCGGGGCGGGGAGCCGGGGGAGGCCGAGCGCAATGGCCTTCCCAGCGAATACATGGCGTCATGTGCGCTTCGGCTCCCTCGCCGTCGTTGCGCAAGGACTTATGACGCCCTGTATGATCCGAGCGGGAAGGGATTGGCCCTTTCCCGCCCGGCGCTCGGGCAAGCAAGGCCGGGCCTGGAGTGCTGTTGTTGCAGGAGTTTCCAGGGCGTGGGCCTCCCCGCAAGTTTGACGCGGGGGTTGCCCATCCCTAATTGGAGGAAGCCCTTCGCCTAACTGCCAGCATGATCCTCGCCGGCGTAGCATTTTTCCTTGGCGTCGTTCGGATCTGCCTGTTTCTCGCCAGACGGGCTTATGAGTTCGATCTCTTTCTTGAGGTGCTCGTCCGTCTCCTCGCGCGCCCGCTCGAAGTCACCGGAGTGTTCGTGCCTGTATATCTCCTCGGGGACTTTGCCCGTCAGCCAGCTCGGATTCATTGGGTAGACGTGCGGGTTGAAGACCGTGGAGTAAAGGTGCCACACGGCGATGGCGAGCGTAGCGAGCCATGCTTCGTAGTAGTGGATCACCAACGAAACGTCGAGCGCGCCCTTCGGCAGAAACTTGATGAACCAGTTATCGAACCAGAGAAGGATGCCGGTGATTACCATGACCGCGCTTCCCCAAACGATCGCCCAATACTCGGCCTTCTCGACGTAGGAGAAGCGTTGGATACAATCCGCGTCCTCCTTGCGGCCGAGGTTGTAGAGAATCCTGTCCCAGAAAAACTGGAAATCCTCCAGCTTGGGCCACATGTCGAGAACGAAGCGCCGCCCCCTCTTGGTGAAGAGGAAGGCCACGTGCCAGATGATCGTGAGAATGAAGAGGACAGCTGCTATCCTGTGAATAGTCCCCCTTAGCTGGAACCCGCCATTCCATCCGAAGAAGAAGCGCGATAGCCAGCTCTGGCTGAACCTGAGCGCGAAGCCCGAAATTACAAGGGCGGCGAAGGTGAGCATTACGGCGGCGTGCTGGGCGACTTCAACAGGACGCATCCTTATTAGTTGCCCAGGCCGCCGCAGCAAGGTCACTAACTGCCTGAAGAGGTCGAGGAGCCAATGCAGGACCATCGCCCCGATAATCAGAACTATCGCGAAGAGGTAGATTTTGGCTATGGCGTCGGCCCACTTCGTCCTCAGCCCGCCGTGGAGGCCGTGGATGGGCGTGGAGGCCAGCTTCGCTGTTATGTTTGGGTGGCACTCGCCGCAGGTCTTCTGGAGATTTGCTGGGTTGACCGTTGACCGCGGATCGCTGCTCGGAAGTATCTTGTGAATGCCGTGGCATGACGCGCAGTTGGCGACGTGGATGTCCCCCGCCTTGCTCTTCAGGCCATGGTACGAATCAATGAATGATGCAAGACGCCCGGGAGGCAGGCCGTACTTTTCGTTTAGGGTTGCCGATTCGTGGCAGGGGGCGCATGTGGCCTCGGCGACTCGTGCTTTCGAGACGGGAGAGCGCGGGTCCGAGGGTGAGAGAATTCCATGCTCGCCGTGACAGGTCGTGCAGACGGGCACGTCCGTCTCTCCTTGCGCCGCCCTTTGGCCGTGGATGCCCTCCCAATAATCCTTTTCGACGCCCTTATGGCACTTGCCGCAAGTTTTTGGGATATTGAAATGGTTGATGCTAGATTGAGGATTTCCGGGCCCCAGAATTTTGTGAGCCGACCCGCCAGCCGAATGGCAGTCTATGCAGGTGGCGGCCAGATATACGCCGCCCTTCGCGGCCTTTCCGTGGATGCTTTCTCCGTACATTTTTACCGGCGCGCCGACAAGAATGTCGTATTTTTTGACGATATCTATGTTCTCGTGGCAGGCGCCGCAGGTCGCTCCCAGGTTGGCTGGGTGTGTTTTTGACTGGGGATCGGCGGATGGAAGAACGTCGTGGCCGCCATGACACGAGCTGCACTTGGGCAGGTCCGGAAGGCTGCCCACCCTTGCCACGCCGTGGACCTTGTACTGCTCCAGCTCGTCCTGATGGCAGTTGCCGCAGCCCTGGTAGCCCGCGTCGAATGGGGTGGCCATTTTCTTATGAGGTACGGTGTCCTTGTCACTGTGGCAGTCCTGGCAGGAGAGTTCCTTATGGATGGAGCGCGCCAGATCATCGGGGAACTTGGTGTGGTGTGCTGACTCCTCGTGACAGCTTACGCACGATGAGTTGCCTATCTTCTCGTACTCTTGGGCCGCCGGTTGCAGCCACGCCGGCAACAGGGTGGCAGATACGAGAACGATCCTTAGCAGTTTCATGGCACCTCTCCCCGGATGATCATTCCACTTGTCTGAGCAGGCCGGCGAGCAAGAGAAAACCTCCCGCCAGCTACATGCCGATTTTGGCCTATTCCACTTAATCATGTCAAGAATCTGGGATTTATATAGGGACGATATGGGGCATTTAACCATTAGTCACTCTTACGCAATAAACTTGACAGTCATTGCATTAGGTATTATATTATGGACCAAGCCCCGCAAGACAAGGGGCTTAAGAAGGAGGATAAAAAGATGACCCTTATGCGATGGAACCCTTACAGAGAGTTAATGAACGTCCACGAGCAGCTCAACCGGTTTTTTGAGGAGCCTTCCGGCCAAACATCGGATTCCAGTTATGGCGGATGGTTTCCGGCCATTGATCTTCGGGAAGAGGAAAAGCGGTTCGTGATCGAGGCGGACCTGCCCGGCGTTAAGAAAGAAGATATCCAGATAGAAGTTGAGAACAACGTGTTGACGCTCAGAGGCGAAAGAAGGTTCGAGCACGAGGCCAAGAAGGAGAGCTTTCACAGGATCGAGCGGGCCTACGGCAAGTTCATGCGCTCGTTCACGCTTCCCTCCAGGATAGAGGCTTCCCAGATAACAGCCTCGCACAACGGCGGAATCCTGGAAATCGCTATTCCCAAAGCCAAAGAGTCTTTGCCTCAGAAGATCGAGATCAAAGGGTAAGCGGAACGGATGGCGGCGGAGCGCCGGAGAGTAACGTCTCCGGCGCCGCCATCATCACCCCAGCCTTTTTCTGAGAACCTCGGCCGCCTGCTTAAGGGCCTCTTCAAGGGCCTCCGGCTTCTTGCCTCCCGCCTCGGCGATATCCGCCTTGCCGCCACCTCCGCCACCGATTATCTTGCCCAACTCCCTGGCCAGGTCCACCGCCTTGAGTTTCTGGGTCAAGTCCTCGGTCAGCGCGACAAGCAGCGCGGCTTTGCCTCCCAAGCGGTTGCCTATTACAACGACGCCGCTCTTGATCTGCTGTCTGAGCGTATCCGCCAGGTTCTTGGCTTCGGACGGGTCGAGCCCTTCCACCAGCCGCGTCATCAGGCGAACTCCGCCAACGTCAACCGCGTCTTCATTTTCTCCCGCGCCGGCCGCCAACTGCAACTTGAGGCGTGAATTTTCCTTTTCGATCCTGCGCAGATCTTCGTGGAGGCGGCGAACCACCTCGGGAAGCTTCTCGGCTGGGGCGCCGCAGGCCGCCTCCGTCTCCCTGAGCAGCGCCTCCTTTGCTCTGAAGGCCGCCAGCGCCGGCCGGTGGGCCACCGCCTCGATTCTCCTTACCCCGGACGAAACCGACCGCTCGGCATTGATCTTGAAGAGGCCGATGTCCCCCGTTCGCTCCACGTGAGTGCCTCCGCAAAGCTCCCTTGAGAAGCCCTCGACGCTTATGACGCGCACCTTGTCGCCGTACTTCTCGCCGAAGAGCGCCATCGCCCCGGAGGCAACGGCGTCGTCGAGCGCCATCTCCCTCTTGCTGACGGGCAGGTTTTCAAGGATGATCTCGTTGACGCGGTCCTCGACCGCGGCGATAACTTCGGGTTCAAGCGGGGCGAAGTGGTGGAAGTCGAACCGCAAATGCGAAGGGGCGACCAAAGACCCCGCCTGCTTTACGTGCGTCCCCAAAATCTCCCTCAAGGCGGCGTGGAGAAGGTGGGTGGAGGTGTGGTGCGCCTCCGTGGCCGCCCTGGCCGCCTCGTCAACTTCAAGGGAAGCGGCGTCGCCTTCGAAGATGTGGCCTTCCTGTACCTCCGCCTGGCAAAGAATGAGACCCTCGACCGGCCTTCTCGTGTTAGTCACGCGAAGAAGCCCGTTTTCGGCTCTAACGTGGCCGATGTCGCCCACCTGGCCGCCAGATTCCGCGTAGAAAGGCGTCCGGTCGAACGCTATCTCGACGCTTTCCCCGGCCAAAGCCTTCGGCACCCGCTTGCCTTCCTTCAGGATCAGAAGGCACTTGGCGCCGTCAACCCTGGTCGCGTCGTAGCCCGCGAAGCTGGACTTCACCCCAGTGCTCGCAAGCTCGCGCCCCTTCTGCGTCTCCATCTCGCCCTTCCAGGACTGGCGGGCCAGCTCCCTCTGACGCTCCATGGCCTTGTCAAATCCCTCGATGTCCAGCCCAAGACCGCGCTCGCGCGCGATCTCCTCGGCCAGGTCGAGGGGAAAGCCGAAGGTGTCGTACAGCTTGAAGAGAACCTCTCCCGGAATCACCTTGTCGTGAGGCGGCTTCAGGGCTTCCGCCGACTCAATAAGCCGGCTTACGCCCACCGCTACCGTAGACCCGAAGACCTCTTCCTCTCGGCGGAGCACGTTCTCGGTGGCCTCCCTGTTCTCGATGATTTCCGGGTAAGCCTCGCCCATCAGCCCGCAAACCACCGCCACCATGCCGTGCAGGAAGGGCTTTTCAAGGCCTATCATCCTTCCGTGGCGCGCGGCCCTGCGAACGATTTTTCTAAGCACGTAGCCGCGGCCCTCGTTCGACGGAAGGACGCCGTCGCTGATGAGAAACGTTGCAGCCCTTACGTGATCGCCTATGACCCTCAAGGAGACGTCGTCCTTGGGCTCGTCGCCATAATGCCTTCCAGAAAGGCGCGCCGCCTCCTGAATCAGCGGTTGCAGCAGGTCGGTGTCGTAGTTGGAAAGCTTGCCCTGCACGACGGCGGCGAGCCGTTCGAGCCCCATCCCGGTGTCAACGCATGGAGCCGGCAGCGGGTGCATCGCGCCTTGCTCGTCGCGGTTGTACTGCATGAAGACGAGGTTCCATATCTCGATCCAGCGGTCGCACTCGCAGGCGGCGCCAAGGCATGCGCGCCCCGCCTCTTCCTCGGCGCAAGGTATCTGGCCGCCCTGAAAATAATGGACCTCGGAGCAGGGGCCGCACGGCCCCGTCTCGCCCATGGCCCAGAAGTTGTCGTGCATCCCCAGCTCGAAAATGCGCTCGGCGGGCAAGAACCTGCGCCACGACCTCCACGCCTCCTCGTCCCTTTGAACGCCCTCCTCGCCCTTGAAGATCGTCGCCACCATCCGCTCTTCGGGCAGGCGGATCACCTCGGTGAGAAACTTCCACGCGAACGATATCGCCTCGTCCTTGAAGTAATCGCCGAAGGAGAAGTTGCCGAGCATCTCGAAGAAAGTGTGGTGCCTCGCCGTCCTTCCCACGTTTTCCAGGTCGTTGTGCTTGCCTCCCGCCCTGACGCACTTCTGGCTGGATGTGGCGCGCCTGTAGTCGCGCTTCTCCTTTCCCAAAAAGACGTCCTTGAACTGGTTCATCCCGGCGTTGGTGAAAAGAAGCGTCGGGTCGCCCGCGGGAACGAGGCTCGACGAGCGGACTATCCGGTGGCCGCTCTGCTCGAAATACTTGAGAAAAGAGTCGCGGATCTCGTTGCTGGTCATCATCATTTCGTCCTATCTGGCTCTAATCGCCGCCTTCGCCGTCAAGATCGCCAAGGACGCGGCCGATGGCGGCGGAACCGTACCCGCGCCCCCTGGCAAAGCGCATTATTTTTGCTCTTTCTTTAGGATCAGTCAACGCCGGTTCCGCCAAGCGCCTCCTTTGGAGAAGCGCGCGGAGCGAATCGCATTCGGCCTCGATGGAGACGCCGGGGGTGTCCGCCACGCCCCGCGACCTAAGCTTGGCGCGTATCCACGCCGGGCCATGGCCCGAGGCGAGCGACTCGCCTGCGAATGCGCGCGCGTAAGCGGCGTCGTTCAGCAGACCGCGGCCAGAGAGCGATTCCAATGCCTTCGCGGTTTCTTCTCCGGAGTAGCCGCGCTGCCGCAGCTTTCGTTTGATCTCGCCCGCGCCGTGGTCTCTGCGCGCCAAAAGCCGCAGAGCGGTTTCGAGGGCTGAGCCTCGCGGGCGGCGCGGGCGAAGCACCATCAGAACTTGACGAAGGGCGAATTCTTCGACCCGAGCGCGGGGGCCGAGTTCGCCGCCTCCATCTGTTCCTTGGCCATGTCGGCCGTGGAGTGAATCCCGGCAATCTTGAGCTTGAAGTCGTCCGGGTTAGTCGCCCTGCGCAGCGCCTCCTCCAGCGTGATGTAGTTGTCCTTGTAGAGGAAGTAGAGCGACTGGTCGAAGGTCTGCATCCCGTACTGGCTGTAGCCCTGCTCGATGTAATCCCGGATAAGCTTCGTCTTTTCCTTGTTCTCGACGCAGTCCTGGATCGTCGAGGTGTTTATCATCACCTCCGTCCCCGGCACTCGCCCCTGTCCGTCGGCCCTCGGCACGAGCCTCAGCGAGATGACCGCCTTGAGGACCGCCGCGAGCTGGAGCCTGATCTGCTTCTGCTGGTGGGGAGGGAAGACCGAAATGATACGGGTTATCGTCTCGGTCGCGTCCAGAGTGTGCAGCGTCGAGAGGACGAGGTGGCCCGTTTCGGCCGCCATCAGCGCCGTCTCGATGGTCTCGTAGTCGCGCATTTCTCCGACGAGTATCACGTCCGGGTCTTCACGGAGGGCGGAGCGAAGGGCCCCGGCGAACGAGCGGGTGTCAATCCCAACCTCGCGCTGGTTGACGATGGACTTCTTGTCGCGGTGCAGAAACTCGATCGGGTCTTCGATGGTGATGATGTGCTCGACGCGATTGGCGTTGATGTGGTCTATCATCGCCGCCAGCGTCGTGGATTTGCCGGAGCCCGTCGTCCCGGTGCAAAGGATCAGGCCGCGCTGCTCCATCGAGATTTTCTCGATGACCTGCGGCAGAAGCAGGTCCTTGATTCCCTTTATCCCGATGGGAATGACGCGGTTGACTATTCCGACGGTGCCGCGCTGCTGGAAGATGTTGACGCGGAACCGGCCGAGTCCAGGCACAGAGTAGGCGATGTCGAGGTCGAGGTTTGTCTTGAACTTTTCCTTTTGTTTGGCGTCCATGATGGAGAAGGCCATGGCGATCGTGTCTTCCTGCATCAGCCGCTTCTGTTCCACCATCGGCTGCAGGAGACCGTTCACTCTGATTACCGGGTGCGAGCCGACCTTGAGGTGCAGGTCGCTGGCGCCGTGGTCCACGGCGATTTTCAGCAGGTCGTTTATGTGCATGGCCCTCTCCTTAACCCTCCGGGTCGCGTCCCCGGGCCAACCTATTTGCCTACGGGCGAAAGCCAGCCGTAAAGGTCGGGGGCTTTGCCGGTCACTATCTCGAGGTACCGCCCCTGGAGCTTCTCCGTCACGGGCCCACGCTTGCCAGCGCCAACCTTGACCTTGTCAACCGTCGCTATCGGCGTCACTTCGGCGGCCGTCCCCGTGAAGAAGAGCTCGTCGGCGATGTAAAGCATCTCGCGCATTACCGCCTGGTGGCGCACCTCTATCTTGAACTCCTTTTCGAGGAGCGTCAAAACCCCGTCGCGCGTGATACCTGGCAATATCGCGTTGGCGATGCTGGGCGTGAAGACGATGTTGTTTCGCACGAGGAAGAGGTTTTCCCCCGAGCCCTCGCTCACGTGGCCGTTCACGTCGAGCGCTATCCCCTCGGCGTATCCAGCGAGGATCGCCTCCATCTTGATGAGCTGGCTGTTCATGTAGTTGGCCGCGCACTTGGCCATGGTGGGCAGGGTGTTGGGGGCGATCCTGTTCCACGACGAGACGCACACGTCCACGCCCTTCGCCAAAGCCTCCGGTCCCAGGTAGGCGCCCCAGTCCCACACGGCGATAGCCGACTCGACGGGACACCCGAAGGGGTTGACCCCGACGTCTCCGTACCCGCGGTAGACGACGGGCCTAATGTAGCAGGATTTCATCTTGTTCCGCCTTATCACTTCAAGGCAGATTTCGCAGTATTCGTCTATCGTCCAGGGAAGCTCCATCCTGTAGATTTTGGCGGAATTATAGAGCCGCTGGATATGGTCCCTTAGCCTCAGGACCATAGGCCCCTTCGGCGTTTCGTAGCACCTTATGCCCTCGAAAACGCTCGTCCCGTAATGGATGACGTGCGACAGGACGTGTATTTGGGCCTCGTCCCATTTTACGAATTTCCCGTTGAGCCATATCCAGTCAGTTTTTTTGACCATTCGTGCCCCCTATACAAGATTTGATTATAAAGGCAGTATTCTCCAAGGTCAAATGGGGCCGGCGGGCCTTCCGAGGAAGGCTTCGGCCCTCGCGGCCGTGGCCGTCGCGTTCTGAATGCAATTCCCCAGCGAGACTCCATTCAGAAGGTTCCCCGAGATGAATAGGCCTGGGTTGCCGGCTTCGATTTGCCCGGCCGCCTCCTTGAATCTTCCGTGGCCGATGACGTACTGGGGGATCGCCCTGGGCCACTTCTCCACCCTCGACACGGCCGGATCGCCCCGGATGCCGAGAAGGTCGCTCAACGCGAGGGAGGTTTTTTGGAGGATCGAGTCTTCGGGCTCCAAGGCCCTTTCGGGGTGGACAGCGCCGCCCACGAAGGAGGTGAGCGCAACGAAACCTTCGGGCGCCCTCCCCGGAAAAAGCGAGGATGGAAAGAGGCAGCCAAGGACGTGGCGGCGCTCGGCCTCCGGGCAGAGAAAACCGAACCCCTCCATGGAGTGGCCGATCTGCTCGCGCCTGTAACCAAGACAGACAGCCGCGACGGCGGCGTAGGGAAGCTCGCCGATCCCGGCCGGGAACATTCCGCCGAAGGGCGAAAGGATGGAGCCGGCCTTGTCGGCGGGCACGGCGACGACGACCGACCTGCCCTGGAACGTCCGCCCGGTGCCGGCCTCGGAAACCTCCACCGCGAAGCCGCCCTCTTTTGGGCGCACGGCAACGGCGGGCGAAGAGGGATGGAAATCCTCCCCGAGAAGCTGGGCGAGCCTGGAAGGCAATTCTTCGAGCCCCTCCTCGAAAGAAAAGAGCCCTCCTTGCGGCGCCGGCCCCTTCCTTTTGCGAACGGCCCCTTTGATAAGGCTTCCGTACTGATCTTCCAGGGCGTAAATCTTGGGGACGGCGTGGCGGACGGAGAGCTTTTCCGGATCCCCGGCGTAAACCCCCGAAACGAATGGGCCAACCGCGTAGTCGAGGAACTCTTGTCCAAGACGCCGCCGCACAAAGGCGGCTATTGACTCCTCGGCGCCGCCCTGCGCGCGCCCGATGAACGGCTCTTTTAACAGCCTGAGCTTGGCTTTCGGCGAGAATAGGGGCGTCATCGCGAAGCCCAAAGGCCCGCCGGGGAGCTTGACCAGCCGGCCGCGCTTCACTATGTAGCGGACCTTCGCCTTCACGGACGCCGTGATCCTACGGCCAAGAAGCCCCGCCTGATCGCACAGCGAATCAATCTCGAATGCGTTGTTGAGCACCGTGTTGGGACCAAGCTCGAAGAGGAAGCCGTCCTTTTTCCAAGTCAGGATGCTCCCGCCGGGACGGCTGGAGGCCTCTAGGACCGCGACGGAAAAGCCGCGCCGCTTAAGAAGGAACCCCGCCGTCAGGCCGCTAATCCCCCCGCCAAGGATGATGACGTCAAGCTCCACGGACATAGCGCTTTCCAACCTTCAGTTCCTCCAAAGGCGCAACGCGCCGCGCGCCCTGCCCAATGAGAATAACACAAGCGCCTTCGCACGCGTCATTTCGGGGTGGCTCTGCCGGGCGAATCCCAGCCCGGAATCTCATGGAATCCTACGTTTGCTGCATTGCAGCCGCTTTGGCCGATGGGCCCCGCCGCCGCGCGGCGGTGGGGCGTCAGTAGCCGAATTCCTTGCAGCGGCCAGAGCCGGTGCAGGGCTTTCCCGGTTCGAGAAGGCAACGTCCGCCGGTGGCGCATGCCCCCCCCAGGATCTCGGTGAGGACCTCTTTTTCCGGCGCCGGCTGGACGGCGGCGGCAACGACGCTCGCGCTTCTTTCTCCCGAGGGCGATGGCTGTGCCTCGGCCGCGGATGGCTCCGCTTGCGCGAGGTGGACGCCGAAGCCGGAGATTCTTACGAACCAGCGGGCGAAGGTCTCCCGCATTCTGGGGGGATACTGTCCGAGTTCGAGGGACGCTTCTATGGCCGGCCTGTCCATGTGCACGGGGCGGCCTGATCGCAGCGCCGCGATCACCTGGTCAACAAGGGGGTCGCCCGCCTGAAGGTAAGCGAGGCGCGAAAGCTGGGCGAGGGTCAACGACGAGATAAAAACGGTGCCTTCGCTCGACGTTTTACCCTGCGAACCGGGGAAGGACGGCATGATACTCTGGCCAGCCGTGTGTTGGCCTAGGAGCCGAAGCGCGCCTTGTGCGACCAACTTCAGCTTTTCGTCCACTCGCCGCCCTTTCTCGGAGGAACGAAGCTCACCGCGTCAATCACGCCCAGGATCACGGCGTCAACCGGGTTCGGCCCAAGCCCGATCGCGTCCACCGCGCTCTGCCCTTCAAGACAGACGAGAACTTCATCGCCGACGCCCGAGTCCACAAGGTCAATCGCCGTCATCGGCCCTCCCGCCGGCTTTCTGTCGAGATCGAGGGGCTGTACCTGCAGAAGCTTCTGCCGGTCGTATTTGGGAAACTTGACGGTGCAAACCACTTCGCCGACGACCCGTCCGATGATCATGGCTTCTCTTCTCGTATCTCGTCCACGACGCCGACGACCACCGCGTTGCAGGGGACGATATCAGGAAGAAAGGCGTAGGAGGCTTCGCGGCCCGTCGAGTAAAGCACCGTTTCGCCCGCGCCCACCCCGATCGCGTCAAGTGCCCAGAAAGGTTTCTCGCGCCCTTCCAGCGGCTCGATGCAGAGGATCCGCTGCCCGCTTAAATGGGGGTCCTTTATGGTGCAATACAGATGTCCCACCACCCGCCCGGCGTTCATTCTTTTTTGTCCAGGTTGACGGCGTCTACGATGCCGACGATTGTCGCGTCCACGGGGGCGTTTTCGGTCTTGTCGGTCATGCGCGCGGACGATCCGGTGCAGATTATGACGGTCTCTTTGAAGCCGGCTTGCACGGTGTCGGCGGCCACTTCGTAAGAGCCGTCAAACTCGCGCTCCGGCGTCAGCGTGGCCACTACAAGAAGCTTCAACCCTACAAGCCGCGGGTCTTTCCTGGTAGCTACGACGGTGCCGACTACTTTGCCAAGGCGCATGGCCTGTTCCCCCTCGAGGGGCCCCGGATGCCTCCAGTCAAACGGCATGAAGGCCGGGGGAAAGCTTGGCCGCCGGTGCTCCGGCGGCTTCACTCCGCGTCCGGCTAGCGATTGGCCGCCGACTTGCCGATGGGAAGCACGTCTTCAAGCGAAGCGTGCGGCCTCGGGATCACGTGCACCGTCACCAGCTCGCCGACCTTCCTGGCGGCCGCGGCGCCCGCGTCCGTGGCGGCTTTCACCGCCGCGACGTCTCCGCGCACTATGGCGGTGACGTAAGCCCCGCCGACCTTTTCCCATCCGACCAGCGTGACCTTGGCGGCCTTCACCATCGCGTCGGAAGCCTCTATCATGGCCACCAGGCCTTTGGTCTCTATCATTCCCAGCGCTTCGCCGTAGTCGCCCATCACTTCCTCCTGTCGCTGCCAGGCCCACTTGGGCCGCATAGCGTGATTCTACCGGAATTGTCCCTTCGCGGCAAGCCGCGCGAAATCCGCAAGCATTTTCTGAAGCTCGTCGCGCTTCATGTATATGCCGTCCTCGCCGGAAGCCACCGGGCAATTGGTGCAGGCTTGAGCTGGAAGGGGCGATAGGCCGTACCCTTTGCCAAGTTCCTTCAGCCTTGAGACGGCCTCTTCCGGCAACGTTTTCCCTCCGCCTAGAAGCTTCGCGTAGAGAAAAATCCTCGCCGCCTGTTCGAGCGTCTCCATCCTAAAATAGGCGCTCCTCACGTCGGGCCCTATGGTCACGGCGCCGTGGTTCGCCAGCAGCGCGCCGTTGCAGCCGCTAAGCGCGGAAGCGACCCTGACGGCCAGCTCATCCGTCGAGGGGATCTCAAACTGCACCAGTGGGACCTTGCCGAGCGAGATGACCACTTCGGAAAGAAAGGGCTGGTCCAGCGCGACGTTTGCGCAGGCGAGCGCGGTCGCGAAAGGCGGGTGGGCGTGCACAACGGCGGCGGCGTCCTGGCGTTTGCCGTAAATCGCCATGTGCATCGGCCACTCGCTGGAAGGCGAGCCCGAGAGAACCGCGCCATCTTTTGAAATGCGGGAGAGGGACTGAGGGGACATCTCGCCTTTCGGAACGCCGGTCGGCGTGGCGAGGAAGCCGTCATCACCCGGCAGCCGGGCGGAGAGATTCCCGTCGGTGGCGGCGACGAAGCCCTTCTCCGCCATCTTCGCGCCATAAAGGACGATTTCTTCGGCGGCCCCCACTTCCCTCCCCTAGAACGTTCCCTGACCGTGAAGCCTACTGTTTCGGTAGCGACTCGCGCAACTGGGCGGCCTGCTGGTCGCCAGGATAAAATTTGTCGAGCTCGTCCAGCTCCTGGCGGGCCTTGTTCGGATTCTTCAAGTCCACGCCGTAAACGATCGCTTTGTTGTAGAGGGCCTGCCTCTTTTTAGGGTCGGCCGAGAGCGCGCGGTCGAAGAGCTGAAGCGCCTTCTGGTACTGCTTGTCCTCGCGGTAACAGACCCCCAGATCAACCGCTACGTCGCTGTTGCCGGGTTCAAGCTTCAAAGCCTCCTCGTACCACGGAATCGCGCCGATGAAGTCCCCTTTGTCGTAGTAGATGTTAGCCAGCATGATTCTGGAAGCGGAGTCCTTGGGGTCGCTCTTTGCCTTTTCTATGAACTGGGCGATCATCGCCTCGTGCTGGCCCGGATCGAAAGCCGGCTCGCCCGAGCCGCCCTGAGCCTGGGAGGAGGCCTGAGGGGCCGCGGGGACGGCCTCCCCTTGGGGTTGAAGGCCAGATTGTCTGATCACAATGAACGTTACTACGGCGCCCAGCACGAAGCCGGCGACCAGCATAAGCAGGTGGTCTTTTTTCATCCTTCAGCACTTCCCGTCGGGGCACATGGAGACCTCCGCGCCGGTTTTGAAGAACTCTTTCACCTTGTGCCTTTCCTGGTTTGACGGATTCTCGATCGTCCTCTCCAAGAGGTCGGCGTCAACCTGCGCTACGCAGGTGCTCTTTTCGTCGTTGACTTGGATGACGCTGCCGATGGACGGGCTGAACATGGCCGTGCCCAAGGCGAAGGTCAGCTTTACCTGCATGCCCAGAGTGACGGGGATCGGACCTCCGCCGACGGCCTGCACGCCTGGCGCCGTGCCGCGGTCCAGCGCGATCGTGATCCTGATGTCCCCGGCGCCCTGGTCCTCTATCGAAGTAATCCTCCCGGCGCGCGCCTCGAATTCTCCTCCCTGCGACTGCTGCGCCGCTGGCGCGACGCTCAGGACAAAGGCGGCCAAAAGGGCCGCCAGAATAAGCGAACGACGGTAAAGGCTAGCGTTCATGATGCACCTCCACATTGGAATATATGGTCTTTCCGGCTAAAAAGCAAAACGAGCGGGCCGCGGCGCTCTTCCTTGAACCGCGGGATTCCGGTCATCCTATCGAGGAAAGCCACCGCTCGCAGTCCAGCGCCGCCATGCAGCCGGTGCCGGCCGCGCTGATCGCCTGCCTGTAGACCTTGTCTTGAACGTCGCCCGCCGCGAACACGCCCTCGACCGAAGTCCTCGACGAGCGCTCCTTGGTTATGATGTATCCCGTCTCGTCCATCTCGATCTGCCCCTTGAAAATGGCCGTGTTTGGCGTGTGGCCGATCGCGTAGAAAAGTCCGGCAGCCTCGACGGTGCGCTCCTTGCCGTCGGGAAGGTGGCGCACGACGACGCCGCGAAGGCCCGTCTCTCCAACCGCGTCCACTATGGCGGAATTCCAGAGGACCATTATCTTTGGGTTTTCTAGGACGCGCCTCTGCATCGCCTTCGAAGCGCGGAATTCGCCACGCCTGTGGACGAGAAGTACCTTCGAGGCGAAGTTGGTCAAGTAGGTGGCCTCCTCCATCGCCGTGTCGCCGCCGCCAACTACGACGAGCACCCGGTTTCGGAAGACCGGCAGCGCTCCATCGCAAACGGCGCACGCAGAAATTCCCCGGTTCCAGAGCTTGGGCTCCGAAGGCAGGCCGAGCCTCTTCGCCGTCGCGCCGGTGGCGATGATAAGGCTTTGGGCCTCGATAACGTCCTCCCCGATCCAGAGCTTGAAAGGGCGTGCCGAAAGGTCGGCCTTCTCGATGTCCTCGGCCCGAAAGCGCGCGCCGCATTTTTCACTCTGTGCGCGCATTCGCTCCATGAGCTCTGGCCCGGTGACGCCTTCGGGAAAGCCGGGGAAGTTTTCAACCTCCGTCGTGGCCATGAGCTGTCCGCCAGCGGGCCCTCCAGCTATAAAGCCTTCAATCACCAGGGGCTTTAGGCCAGCCCGCCCAGTGTAGATCGCAGCCGTGTGGCCGGCGGGACCGGAACCGATTATTACGACGCGTTCAGCCATTTAACCATCCGCCTTTCCCCCCAACGATCACTTCGGCCGGGGCAGTTCGAAACGGGAGGCGCCTAGCGCCTCCCGTCCATTGCAACGCTTAAGATGCAAATCGTATTGCGAAAGTCTCAGCCTGTCTACGGCCTTCCCAGCAGATGGGCGAAGCCCATTCCACCGCCGCGCCGCAAGCGGCGCTCTTCCAGGGGGGCTCTTCGCCCCCCTTCGGACGCGCGCTTCGCGCGCTGTATCCCCCCGCCCTGCCGCGGGACAACCTTCGCCTCGGGGGAACCTCCCCGTTCCCCCAAACCCCCTCGACTGGCGGCATAGGGCTTTCGTTGGAACGAGCATCCGAGTTTTCCGTGCCGCCACAGTCCATTCTACGGGCGTTCGAGCAGGTACGCGAAGCCCATGCCACCGCCTATGCACATAGTGACGATGCCGCGTTTTGCGTTCCTCCTCTGCAACTCACCGATGATCTTGCAGGTGAGCATGGCGCCGGTGGCGCCCAGCGGGTGCCCAGTAGCTATGGCGCCGCCGTTGACGTTCGTCTTGTTCGGGTCGAGGCCGAGCACCTTCATGCAGTAAACCGACTGGCTGGCGAAAGCTTCATTGATCTCCACGAGGTCTATGTCGTCGAGAGACAGCTTCGCCTTCTTAAGAAGCTTAGGCACCGCCTTGGCCGGGCCGATGCCCATGATTTCCGGAGGCACGCCGGCGACCACCCACTGCCTGACGTAGCAGAGCGGCTTCAAGCCAAGCTCTTCCGCCTTCTCTGCGCTCATCACGATGACCGCCGCGGCGGCGTCGTTCATCTGCGAGGAATTGCCGGCTGTTACCGTCCCGATCGGGTCGAAAGCGGGCCTCAGCTTGCCCAGCGCCTCCAGCGTCGTGTCGGCCCTGGGGCCTTCGTCGGTGTCGAAGATGAACTCCTTCCACTTGCCGCCGTCCATCGTCCTGACCTTCAGAGGAACGATCTCGTCCTTGAACTTTCCGGCCGCAATCGCAGCGGCCGCCCGCTGGTGGGACTTCACGGCGAAGGCGTCCTGTTCCTCCCTCGTGATTTCGAACTTGCGGGCCACTATCTCGGCGGTGGTGCCCATCGCGGTGTAGATCTCGGGGTAGGTCTCCATCGCCGCGTAGTCGCCGATCATCTTGTTGCCGCCCATCGGAACGGCCGTCATCGCCTCTACTCCCCCGGCGACGACCACGTCAACGCTTCCGGCCCTGATCATGTCCGCCGCTATGGAGATGGACATCGAGCCCGAAGAGCAGAACCGGTTAACCGTCATCGCCGGCACGCTCGGGGGAACCCCGGCCATGAGCGCGGCGACGCGCGTCACGTTCATTCCCGTTTCGCCTTCGGGGAAGGCGCAGCCGAAAATGATGTCGTCTATCTCCTCGGGGTCGAGGGCTGGCGTCTTTTCGAGAAGCGCCTTTATGACCGCTGAGGCGTACTCCTCCGGTCTGGTGTCCTTGAGGCTGCCCTTTTTCGCTTTTCCAATGGCCGTCCTGGCCAGACTTACGATCACTGCGTCGCGCATTTTACGTCTCCTAATGGCATATTAAAGATTCGGCCCCGTGCCATCCACGCTTTCCCGCTAGTTCCGCAGAGGCTTGCCCCGTTCGAGCATGAAGGCGATCCTCTCCTGCGTTTTCTCTTCGCCGCAGAGGCTTACGAACGCCTCGCGCTCCAGGTCGAGAATCGTCTGTTCCGAAACCGGGTTGTTGAGAGTCGTGTCGCCGCCGCAGAGTATGGTCGCGACGTGAGTCGCTATCTTGACGTCGTGGGCCGAAACCCAGTGCGTGTACTTCATGTTGTGAAGGAGCATCTTGACCGTGGCGATGCCGTCCCTGCCGGGAAGTTTGAAACTCTTAGGAAGAGCCGGGCGGTACCCTTCTTCGGCCATGGCGATCGCCATCTGCTTGGCGGTGTGGAGCTGCTTCTCCCTGCTGATTTCGACCTTGTCCCACGGCCTGAGGTACTTGAGCTTGCGGGCCTCCTCGGCGCTGGTGGAGACTTTCGCCATAGCTATATTTTCGAAAGCGGTCTGGATGAACGGGAGGTTCGAGAGAATCGGCGCGTCCCTGCCTTCAAGGACCCTTTCGAGAAGGAAGAGGTGGCCGCCGCCCGCCGGGACAAGCCCCACGCCCACCTCGATCAGCCCCATGTAAAGCTCCGAGTTGGCGCATACCCTGTCGCCGCCCATCGTGATCTCGGCTCCGCCGCCGAAAGTGAAGCCGAACGGAGCGGTTACGGTCGGAATCTTGCACCGCCTGAGGCCGGTCGTCATCGCCTGAAAATTGCGGACCAGATTCGCTATGTCGTCCCACCTCTTCGCCTTCGCGCCTTCCAACAACATGGCTATGTTGGCCCCGGCGCAGAACTGGAGGGCCTGGTGGTGGACGACGAGCCCCCTGAAATCCCGCTCGGCGATGGCGATGCCCTTGAGCATCACCTCGATGATCTGGTCGTCAATCGGGTTCATGGCGGGCTGGGTAGCCGAATGGAACTCGATGCACGCTATGCCGTCGCCAATGTCAACGACCGAAGCGCCCGGGTTTTCGAAGACCGGCTTGCTGGCCTTTTTGATGTCCTTGAGAATGAGGAACGCCTCCGGCTTGGGAATCGCCACGTAGGACTTCTTGGCGATATCGTAGTATTCGGTCGTCCGCGCGCCGTCCCGGTAGAAGGTTGGGTGACCGGCCTTGAGCATCTCCTTCACCCACGCCGGCACCTTGAGCCCTTCCTTCTCCATCCGCGCTACGGTATCCTTCACCCCCAGCGCGTCCCAGATTTCGAAGGGGCCGAGCTCCCAGTTGAAGCCCCATTTGATGCCGGTGTCTATGTCAACGACAGTGTCGGCTATCTCTCCCATGCGGTTCGCCGAGTAGACGAGCATGTCCCTTATGGTCCGCCAGCCGAAAGCGCCGGCCCGGTCATCGGCAAAGACGACGCTCTTGATCCTCGCGCCCGGGTCGTGGATCTTCTTGGCTCCTTTGAGGGATGGGATGTCGGGCTTTTCCTGCGGGACGTACTCTCCCGACTTCGGGTCGAGTACGAGGATTTCCTTCTTGCCCATATCTTTCTTTTCGACTTTGAAGAAGCCCGCCTTGGCCTTGCGGCCGAGCGCACCCTTCTTCACGAGGGTATCGAGGACCGGCGGAATCTTGAAAGCCCACTGCCCCTCGTCGTTCGGACAGCCCTCTTTCAGGGTGTTGACAACGTGAACGAAGGTGTCCAGGCCGACGAGGTCCGCGGTGCCGAAGGAGGCGCTCTTCGGGCGGCCCAGCGCCGGGCCGGTGATGGCGTCAACCTCGTCGAAGCGGTAGCCCATCTCCAGCGCGGCGTGAATGGTGGCCATCATGCTGAAGACGCCGATGCGGTTGGCGACGAAGTTCGGCGTGTCCTTTCCGTAAACGATTCCCTTGCCGAGGCGGAAGGTGCCGAAGTCGGCGATCTCCTTGACCGTGGCGGGGTCGGTCTCCTTCCCGGGTACAAGCTCCAGAAGGTGCATGTAGCGGACCGGGTTGAAGAAGTGGGTGACGAGGAAGTTCTTCTTGAACGAGGCGGAGCGCCCCTCCGTCATTCCGGTTATCGGCAGGCCGGAGGTGTTCGAGGAGACGATCGTTCCCGGCTTGACGGCCTTTTCTACCTTGGCGAAGAGCTGCTGCTTGATGTCGAGCCGCTCCACGACGACCTCGATGACCCAGTCGCACTCCGCAAGGCGGCCGAAGTCGTCCTCGAAGTTTCCGACTTCCACCAGCTTCATCAGCGCCTTGTCGTAAATGAGAGAGGGTTTGCTCTTGGCTATGTTTTCGAGGCCTTTCAGGGCGAACTTGTTGCGGAACCGCTTGTCCTCCTTGGTCAAGCCAGCTTTCTTGTCATCCTCGCCGAGGTCCTTGGGCACGATGTCCATCATGAGGCACGGCACGCCCGCGTTCGCCATGTGGGCGGCTATTCCGGCGCCCATGACCCCCGCTCCCAGAACGGCTACTTTCTCGATCCGGCTTTTCATGGATTCCTCCTTGCTCTGTTCGACCCGCCAAGCGAGCTCGTGCTCGCGTCAGAAAGAGGTAAGCCTAGCGCATATCAACTCGCCGCGCAAGAATTCGTCAAGCGTCCGGTTTTCGCTGGGTGAAGTTAAAGGGCCAGGACTTTTTCGCAGCGCTCGGCCGGGCCCAGGACGGGCGACGGCAGGCTCAAGCGCGCCCCCGAGGCGAGGATCGGAACCAGCATTTCAAGCTCGGGGCCGGACGCGGCGCAGGTCAGCGCCACCCGAATCGGGTGGAACAGTGCTTTGCCCTTGACCTTCAATTCTTCCTTGATTCCAAGGACGGCGGCGCGGTAGGCTCCGGGCACGGCGAGGTCAGTCTCCCTCGCCTTTTTCAGGAAGGCGCTTATTACCTTTGCGGCATCCGGTTCTTTTAGGATCGCCCTCGCCTCGCCATCCATGGAGCCGGGGCTGAAGACGAAAATGGGGTCGGTGGCCGCCACCGCGTCGGAAAACACCTCCATCCGCTCCCTCAGGAGCTGAGAGAGCGAAAGCGCCCAATCCTTGACCCGGGGGTCCATCTCCCCCTGAGGCAGCCTCCCCGCCTTTTCGAGGCAGGGTCGCGCTTCCGACAGAAGCTCCTCGTCGCCGAGTTTCTTGATGTGCTCCCGGTTCAAATGGCGGAACTTCGCGGCGTCAAAGATGGCGGCCGCCTTGTTGACCCTATCCAAGCCGAAGCGCCCCCGCAGGCTTGAAAGGTCAAAGACCTCAATTCCGTCGGGATCGCTCCAGCCCAAGAGCGCCAGGCCGTTGTCCAAAGCCTGCGGAAGGAAGCCCTTCTCCCGGAAGGCGTCAACGCTTACGTCGCCGTGGCGCTTTGAAAGCTTGCCGCCGTCCGGGCCGAGAATCATCGAAAGGTGGGCGAACCGCGGTACCGGGAAGCCGAAGGCCTCGTACAGGAGAATCTGCTTCGGGGTGTTGGAAAGGTGGTCCTCGCCGCGTATGACGTGGGTGATTTGCATGAGAGCGTCATCAACGACGACGGCGAAGTTATAGGTCGGCGAGCCGTCCGGCCTCACCAGTATCCAATCACCGAAGGCGTTGGTGTGGATGGAGACCGGTCCTCGGACGAGGTCCCTGAAAGAGACGTTCTTCGGCTGTATCTTAAGCCTCAGGGAGGGCCTGATGCCTCTCGCTTCTCGCTCCAGGCGCTCCTGATCGCCGAGAAACCTGCACGTGCCCGGGTAGGTGAAGGGGCGTCCGGCTTCCCTCGCCGCCTGGCGGCCCGCCTCCAGGTCCTCGTGGCTGCAATAACAGTGGTACGCCTTCCCCTCGCCGAGGAGCTTCTGGGCGTATCGGGCATATAAGTCGTACCGTTCGGTCTGGCGGTAGGGACCGAAAGACCCGCCCGCTTCCGGCCCCTCGTCCCAATCGAGGCCCAGCCACTTGAGGTCCTGGAGAACCGAATCCACGCTTGCCTGCGTGGAGCGCTCCGCGTCGGTGTCCTCGATTCGCAGGACGAAGGTCCCGTTCTGCTGGCGGGCGAAAAGCCAGTTGAACAGGGCCGTGCGGACGTTCCCCAGGTGCAGGTGGCCCGTAGGCGAAGGCGCGAAGCGAACTCGAACTGGAGCGGTTTCCATCTGGCTTGATCCTATAATGAAGCGGCTTTGCCGCTTCCAGGCCCCAAGTTTATCCGCCCGGGCGCGAGATGTCAAAGCGATGGGCTATACTATCAAGCGAAGGAGGCTTTAATGGTCACTGAAAGAGTTGATCTTCGGTCCGACACGGTGACGAGGCCGACCGCCTCGATGCGCAAGGCGATGGCTGAAGCGATAGTCGGGGACGACGTCTATGGCGAAGACCCAACAGTAAACGCGCTCCAGGAAGAGGCGGCGAGGCTCATGGGCAAGGAGGCGGCGCTTTTCGTCGCCTCGGGCACGATGGGTAACGCCGTCTGCGTGAAGGTGCATACCCAGCCTGGAGACGAGGCGGTTATGGAGGCGACGTGCCACATCTACTGGTTTGAAAACGGAGGGATGGCCGCCATCTCAGGAGTCATACCGAAACTGGTCCCTTCCGACCACGGCATTCTTGACCCGCAAAGGGTGAGGGAGGCGCTTCGCCCGGCGGTCTACTACTTCCCCAGGCCGTCGCTGCTGTGCGTCGAGAACACCCACAACATGGGTGGCGGCACGTGCACGCCGGTGCCCGTCCTTCATGAGCTGTGCGCGTTGGCGCGCGAGCGCGGCATGGCCACGCACCTGGACGGTGCGCGAATTTTCAACGCCGCGGCGGCGCTCGGCGTCGCGCCCCGCGAAGTGGCCGCTCCGTTCGATTCGGTCCAGTTTTGCATCTCCAAGGGGCTGAGCGCCCCGGTGGGGTCGCTCGTTTGCGGCTCCAAGGATTTTATCGAAAGAGCGCGCGTGGTGAGAAAGCGGCTCGGCGGCGGAATGCGCCAGGCCGGTGTTTTGGCGGCAGCCGGCCTCGTCGCCTTCAAGGAGGTCGTCCCGGCGCTTAAGGACGACCACCGCAGGGCGCGGGTCATAGCTGAGAGGCTCGCCAGCCACCCGGACTTTTCGGTCGAGCTTGACTGGGTCCAGACGAACATCGTCATGGCGAAGGTGAAGCCGCCCAAGACTCCGGCACAGGTTTGCGCGGCGCTGAGGGAGCGCGGAGTCCTGGCTAGCCCGGCTGGCCCCGCCAACATCAGGTTCGTCACCCACCACGACATTGACGACGCCGCGTTGGAGCGCGCCATCGGGGCCTTCGCCAAGCCGTTCTAACTAGCAGGTCTCAGGCGCCGCGCAGGCGGTCGCGCAGATTCTTAACCCGGTCCCTGATCTGCGCGGCCTTTTCGTACTGATAGGCCTCCGCGGCGGCGAACATCTCCTTTTCGAGGCCGGCGATCTCTTTCGCTATCGCCTCCGCGTCCATGTACGGAGCCTCCTGTTCGGCGGCGGCCGTCGCGTCGTAGTAGTCTCTCTCGAAGACGCTCGACAGGATCGTCTCCATGTTCTTCACGATGCTCTGGGGCGTTATGCCGTGCTCCTCGTTGTAGGCGCGCTGCTTCTCGCGCCGCCGCCTCGTCTCGGAGAGCGCCTGCTCCATCGCTCCGGTGGAACGGTCGGCGTAGAGGATCGCCTTTCCCTCAACGTTGCGGGCGGCGCGCCCCATCGTCTGGATCAGCGCCCCGCGGCTTCTGAGGAAACCCTCCTTGTCGGCGTCAAGAATCGCGACGCGGCTCACTTCGGGCAGGTCGAGCCCCTCGCGCAGCAGGTTTACCCCCACCAACACATCTATTTCGCCTTTTCGGAGGCTCCTCAATATTTTCACGCGCTCGAAGGTCTCGATGCCGCTGTGGAGGTAGCTCACCTTGAGGCCGAGCTCCTTGAAATAGTCAGATAGCTGCTCGGCCATCTTCTTGGTGAGCGTCGTCACCAATACGCGCTGGCCCTTGGCCACGACCTCCCGGCACTCCTTGTATAGGTTCTCGACCTGCCCGGCCGCCGGTCGGACCTCGACTTCTGGGTCCATGAGGCCGGTCGGCCTGACGACCTGTTCGGCCGAGACGCCACCGGCCGCCTTGAGTTCATACGGGGCGGGCGTTGCCGAAACGTAAACAAGCTGCGGGGCCACGGCGAGGAACTCTTCGAAAGTGAGCGGCCGGTTGTCGAGCGCCGATGGTAGGCGAAAACCGTAATCAACCAGAGTCTGCTTCCTTGACCGGTCGCCGCGGACCATCCCCTGAAGCTGCGGCACCGTCATGTGGGACTCGTCCAGGAAGACGAGCGCGTCCGTCGGGAGGTATTCGATCAGCGTCGGCGGCGGCTCGCCGGGCGCCCTGCCGGTGAGGTGGCGGGAGTAGTTCTCGACGCCGTTGCAAAACCCGATTTCGGCCATCATCTCTATGTCGAACTGCGTCCTCTGGGCGAGGCGCTGCGCTTCCAGGAGCCTGCCCTCCGATTCGAGCGCCAGTAGGCGCTCCTTCATCTCCGCCTTGATCGTTTCCAGGGCCGCGAGCACCTGCTCGCGCGGCGTCGCGTAGTGGGTGCGCGGATAGAGCGTGAGCGCTTCCAGCTCGTCCTCGATCTCGCCCGTAAGCGGATCGGCCTTTATGATGCGGGTCACCTCCTCGTCGAAAAACTCGACGCGGTATACCGCCTCTTCGTAGGAGGGATAGATTTCGACGACGTCTCCCCGGGCCCTGAAGCGGCCCCTTTCTAGAACCGACGGCGTCCTCGTGTAAAGAAGGTCAACGAGTTTCCTCAGGAGCTTCTGCCTGTCGAAGGAGTCGCCCGTCTTGAGCGGAATCGTCATGCCGTAGTAGGACTCGGGCGCGCCCAGGCCGTAGATGCATGAGACCGAGGCGACGATGAGGACGTCCCTCCGTTCCATGAGGCTCTTGGTTGCGCTCAGGCGAAGCCTGTCTATCTCCTCGTTGACGGTTGATTCCTTTTCGATGTACGTGTCCGAAGACGGGATGTAGGCCTCTGGCTGGTAGTAGTCGTAGTAGGAGACGAAGTACTCCACGGCGTTTTTCGGAAAGAACTGCTTGAACTCGGCGAAGAGTTGCGCGGCCAGGGTTTTGTTGTGGGCGATGACTAGGGTGGGCCGGTTCATCCTGGCGGCCAGTGCCGCCATCGTGTAGGTCTTGCCCGAGCCGGTCACCCCCAGAAGGACGCTGTGGCGCGCCCCGGATTCGACGCGCCTGGCCAGCGCCCCGATCGCCTCGGGCTGGTCGCCCGCCGGCTCGTAGGGCGCTTCAAGTATGAACTTGCCAGCCATGAAGGCCCTCCAACAAG